>NZ_JAKJST010000012.1:0-540324 GCF_050337275.1 Vibrio wakamikoensis
TATGTCCAAGAGTATCTCGTACACTTTTGTGTTGGTAAGTAAGTGAGGTCGTATCTTCTAGTGCCAATAGTAACGAGTGGTCTTGCGCATGCTGAGCGGTGACTTGAAAGCCTGATTCAGCGATATCGTTCGGTTGGATTTGGTCATTACGGATAAAGCGGTAAGCGCCTTCCATATCTGCGGGTGAAATAGCAAGCTTAGACACGGCAACGCCTGGTTGATTAGCAAGTGAAGCAGCCATTGATATCAATCGTTGAGTTCGTCTAGGGTCGTTAAGCTTTGCCAGACCAAACTGTACTTGTGCCCACTTCATTGGTGTTAAGTTTTCCATATTAGCTACCTAATCAATATTGCTTAAGTGATCAGATCGCAGCCTTGGAAAAGAGTTCAAAAAAAATCCCCGAACTAAGTTCGAGGATTTGTGTATAAGAGACAGGCCAAGTGCTTCCTTTTTACTTTCAGTTGAGTGGTTTTATGACTGAGTAGTCGAAAGATGATTTACCAGCCGGCTTGATGGTCGCCGTATTTGCGTCGATAGCGAGCTAACATGGTTTCATTGCCAAGCAGGCCTCCTTGGTGGACATAGAGGATGGTGGTGTCGATACTCTCTTCTAGCCAAGGAAGTAAACAGCGCCACATCATTGGGTCATAAAGTAGATCGAACTCGATATGTGTCTCTTCCTGCAATGCTTGCCAAAGTTCATAGTCTTCTTGGTATAGTTTTCCAAAGTGATGTTTAGATGGCAGTCCGAGTATTGTCGGGTAGTACTCAGTCTCGCCAAGTTCTAGAAACTGGGACAGTAGATAGTCTTTTCCTGATACGCAAGGGCAGGTTAGCACCTCTATACCTTGTGGTTTTAACTGCTGGCTAAGGTAGAGTGCAGTGGTGCCCGTTCCAGATGGCAGCGCAACTTTGATGTTGCGACCCTTTTCAAATCTTGACCAAGACAAAATCTCATCGGCGAGTTTGCTGATTCCTAGCTTAGCATCTTGAAAATGCCCCCCTTCGGGAATGATTAAGCACTCTGGGTCATTTTCATGCTGCTGCGCGATAAACGCAGAAGGATGTGGCGCTTTTTCACCAAACATGTCTCGAAGCGAAATCACTTCAGCTCCCAGCTCTAAGGCGGTGCGATAATTTCCCATTGGTTTTTCGTCCAACCAAGCTGGTTTATGAGCCACATAATAGGTCAGTTTGAGCCCTTTTATTTTGGCTAAGGCAGCGAGCGACGTGAGCGAGTTTGCTTGAGCGGAACCCCAACCAATGAGTCGAGTTTTTCCTTTCAGTGGCTGCTCAAGCGTAGCCATAAATTTTCGAGCTTTGTTGCCATTAAAGTGTCCGTGAAGCAAATCATCTCTTTTGAGGAAAAAATGATGCCCCTGAAAGTGGTGTTCGGTGACTGGGCTGCCATTGAGTTTCATGAGCGCTACCTTTATGTGACACTGGGCAGTATATGGGCAGCGAAGTGTACTCTTTGATGTTGATAGTTACAAACGAAGAGACGACAAATCGTTACATAGTTAAACCAGTTGCTGTGCCAGAATAGCCAGTATAGGGATAGCTTGTCTGCTCGCTAAATTGACACAAACTTGACGTTGCGCCATTTTGCCGGTTTTTTAGTGAAAAATTGCGGGGCAAACGTTCAGTTGTGAGGCTTTCTTGGACGAAACGCGTAATTAGCGCTATTTTGCTAATGAAAATGGGTGAACAACGATTTGTTTTGCTAATGGTTGTCGACTATATGTACAGAATGTCAATATTTTGTGTGGTAAGTCGATATCAAGCCTTTTAATTCTTTGAACGCCCTAGTAAACTTTAGTGTCAAATTTTCGTGCACAGCGTCACGAACTAACTGTGAGTTTAAAAAATGAGCCAGTCCTTTCTTCCATTATGTCGACCTGCTGTCGACGAGCAAGACATTCAGTCTGTTGTGGATGTCCTTCGTTCAGGTTGGATCACCACCGGTCCTAAAAACGCAGAATTAGAATCCAAGATCTCTCAGCATACCGGCGCATCACACAGCGTAGCGCTAAGTAGTGCGACGGCAGGCATGCATCTTGTTCTTCTTGCTATGGGTATTGGACCAGGCGATGAGGTTATCACGCCTTCACTAACTTGGGTTTCAACGGTCAACATGATTACCTTGGTAGGTGCCAAACCTGTCTTTGTTGATGTGGATGCTGATACCTTAATGACAGACGCAGCGAAGATCGAGCCACTTATTACTGATAAGACGAAGCTGATCATTCCTGTTCACTATGCAGGTGCTGCGCTGGATCTTGACCCTATTTATGCTCTTGGTGAGAAGTACAATATTCCAGTGATTGAAGATGCAGCGCATGCACTCGGCACGGAATATAAAGGGCAGCCAATTGGTCACCGCGGTTCTTGCTTGTTCTCAACGCATGCTATTAAGAATGTGACGACAGCAGAAGGCGGCATTTTTACTACTCACGATGCTGAGTTGGCTGATAAAGTACGCCGCCTTAAATTCCATGGTTTAGGCGTAGATGCCTTTGACCGCGAAACACAAGGTCGTGCACCGCAAGCTGAAGTGGTTGAACCTGGTTTTAAGTACAACATGCCAGACATCTGTGCCGTGCTTGCCCTTGGTCAGATGGACCGTATCGCTGAAATCACCGCCAAACGCACCGAGCTTGCACTCTCTTACCGCGGTAAGCTTGAGTCAATCAAAGGTGTTACCCCTCTTGGTTTGGCTTCCCACGATCACAAGCACTGCTGGCACCTAATGATTGTCAGAGTGGATCCTGCGGTTGCTGGTTTGACTCGTGACGATCTTATTGCAGCATTAAAAGAGAAAGGCATTGGTGCCGGAATTCACTTTAAAGCTTGCCATACTCAAAAATACTACCGCGAGAATTACGCGGAGCTGTTTGGGGACATTAACCCAAATCTTCATAATACCGAACGTAACAGTAATCAAATCTGCTCGTTGCCGCTTTTCCCTGATATGACTCAGGATGATGTAGAGCGTGTAGTGAGCGCCGTGTCAGAGATAATTGGATAAACCATGAAACACACTGAAGCCATTAACTTCGTGTCTATCGTTATACCGGTATACAACGAAGAAAACTGTCTACAAGAACTGATAGAACGCACAACGAAAGCCAGTGATAGCCTAGGTAAAGACTATGAGCTGATCCTAGTCGATGACGGCAGTCGTGACCGCAGCGCAGAAATCATTGAGCAAGCATCGGAACAAGAGGGGAGCCACGTTGTTGGCGTTATCCTTAACCGCAACTATGGTCAGCACAACGCGATCATGGCGGGTTTCGAGCAGGTTCGTGGTGATTTGATTATTACTCTCGACGCAGATCTTCAAAACCCACCAGAAGAGATCCCAAACCTAGTTGCTAAGGCTGAAGAAGGTTTTGATTCTGTCGGTACGGTACGTAAAAACCGTCAAGACAGCGCGCTTCGTCGTTACCCATCGAAGCTTATCAACAAGTTGGTGAAACGCTCTACTGGCGTTGAGATGAATGACTATGGCTGTATGCTTCGTGCATACCGTCGTCACGTTGTTGATGCGATGCTTGAGTGTCATGAACGCAGCACCTTCATTCCAGTTCTAGCAAACGGCTTTTCTCGTCACACGACAGAAATCGACGTTCACCACGATGAGCGTGCAGATGGCGAGTCAAAATATAGCTTTATGAAGCTTATTAGCCTAATGTTTGACTTGATCACCAGTATGACAACCGCGCCATTGCGTTTGCTAAGCATTGTTGGTGGTGGTATCGCTGCGGCGGGTATCGCATTTGGCATTATCTTGATGCTGATGCGCATTATGTTTGGTTCTGAGTGGGCAGGCGATGGTCTGTTTACGTTATTTGCTATCCTATTTGTGTTTGTGGGTGCGCAGTTTATCGGTCTTGGTTTACTCGGTGAGTACATAGGCCGCATATACTCTGATGTTAGAGCGCGCCCTCGTTTCTACGTGCAAGACGTGCTGGTGGGTGAAGCCACTAAGCAAGCGCGTGAAACTGATGAATTAAAGAATAAAGAATAAGATTTATATCCAGAGGAATATTCCATGAAAGTAGTCGTGTTTGCCTACCACAATATCGGTTGTACTGGTGTTCGTAGCTTGCTTGAAGCAGGTGTAGAAATCGAAGCGGTATTCACCCATGTTGATGACAGCAACGAGAATGTATTTTTTGAATCTGTAGCAAAACTTGCAGCCAAAAACGGTATTCCAGTTTACGCACCAGAAGACGTGAACCACCCACTATGGGTTGAAAAGATCCGTGCAATGAAGCCAGATGCATTGTTCTCATTCTACTATCGCAACATGATCAGCCAAGAAGTGCTGGATATTGCACCAAAAGGTGGCTTTAACCTACACGGTTCTCTGCTTCCTACTTATCGCGGCCGTGCCCCAATCAACTGGGCACTAGTAAACGGTGAGACAGAGACAGGTGTAACGCTACACAAAATGGTTCAGAAAGCGGACGCTGGTGATATCGTAGGTCAAGAGAAGATCGCGATCACTGACGAAGATACTGCTGAAACGCTTCATAAGCGCATGAACGTTGCATCTAGCGACCTGCTAAGCAAAGTATTACCAACAATCGTTGATGGTTCTTTCAAAGCAACTGCTCAAGACGAAAGCAAAGCAACTTACTTTGGTCGTCGCACTCCTGCTGACGGTGAGATTAAGTGGTCAAACGATTCTCGCACCGTATTTAACCTAGTACGAGCTGTGACTGAACCATTCCCAGGTGCATTCACTTTCCTAGGTGAGCGTAAGCTTATTATCTGGAACGCAGAAGCAAGCGACAAAACTTACGACGTGACTCCAGGTACTATCGTAGCTACATCACCACTGACTATCGCTTGTGCTCAAGGTTCATTGATTGTTAAGTCTGGTGAAGCGGAAAACGGTCTTTACCTAGGTGGCGAGCAGCTAGCTGCTGAGCTTCACCTTGTTGAAGGCATGCGCTTTGGTCCTCAAGCAAGTGCTCTTATTAACGCTAAGAAGCGTCAAAAGGTACTTATCCTTGGTGCAAACGGCTTCATCGGTACTCACCTAACTAAGCGTCTACTAGACGACGGTGGTTACGAAGTTTATGCAATGGACATGAATTCGAACCAAATCGAAGAGCACCTAAGCCACCCAGATTTCCACTTCGTTGAAGGTGATATCACTATTCACAACGAATGGATCGAATACCACGTCAAGAAGTGTGACATTATTCTTCCACTAGTGGCTATCGCAACACCAATCGAATACACGCGTAACCCGCTTCGCGTATTCGAACTCGACTTCGAAGAGAACCTGAAGATCGTTCGTGCGTGTGTGAAATACAACAAGCGCATCATCTTCCCATCGACGTCAGAAGTGTACGGCATGTCGACGGATCCTGAGTTCAACGAAGATACATCACCACTGATCGTTGGTCCTATCAACCGTCAGCGTTGGATCTACTCAGTATCTAAACAGCTACTTGACCGTGTTATCTGGGCTTACGGTAAGAAAGATGGCCTTAAGTTCACACTATTCCGTCCGTTTAACTGGATGGGTCCACGTCTAGATAGCTTGAACTCTGCACGTATCGGTTCTAGCCGTGCGATCACTCAGCTTATCCTGAACCTAGTTGAAGGTACGCCGATCAAACTGATCGACGGTGGTGAACAGAAGCGTTGCTTCACTGACATCTCTGAAGCGATTGAAGCGCTATTCCGCATCATCGAGAACAAAGAAGGTCTGTGTGACGGTCAAATCATCAACATCGGTGCACCAGAAAACGAAGCGAGCATCAAAGAGCTTGCTGAGACATTGGTTGAGAAGTTTGAGAACCACCCACTGCGTGATCAATTCCCTCCATTTGCTGGCTACAACCTAGTAGAAAGCAAAGCGTTCTACGGTGACGGCTACCAAGACGTTCAACACCGTAAACCAAGCATCGCAAACGCGAAGAAGCTGCTTGATTGGGAACCAAAAGTTCACATGAACGACACAATCGAAGAGACGCTAGATTTCTTCCTTAAAGGTGCAGTAGCAGAAGAGAAGTAATGGAACAGAATGAAGTCACTAAAGTCGGTCTTCGTATCGATGTAGACACTTTTAGAGGCACCAAACTTGGTGTACCTAAGCTACTCGAAATATTCGAGAAGCACGGAGTGAAGGCTTCATTCTTCTTTACTGTTGGACCTGATAACATGGGGCGCCATATATGGCGCCTTTTGCGTCCTGCATTTTTGAAGAAGATGCTTCGCTCAAAAGCTGCGAGCTTATACGGCTACGACATTCTGATCCGTGGCACTATTTGGCCAGGACCTGTCATTGGTAAGAAGCTCCGTCACATCATTGAAGCGACCGATACTGCGGGTCACGAGATTGGCCTACATGCTTGGGATCACCACAAATGGCAGATGAAAACTGACACTATGTCAGCAGAGCAACTGCGCAGTGAGATCACCAAGGGCTACGATATACTAAAGGCAATCACTGGTCGTGACCTGCCTTGCAGTGCGGTTGCCGGTTGGCGCTGTACAGATCAAACTTTGGTCGAAAAAAACGCATTTCCTTTCCAATATAACAGTGACTGTCGTGGTGATTCTATCTTCTCTCCAGGTGAGGGTATGGCGCCGCAAATTCCTGTTACACTTCCTACTTATGATGAGTTAGTCGGCCAAGACGGCGTCGACAATAGCAACTATAACGACGCTATTCTTAAGCTCATCAAGCGTGATGCTCTAAATGTTTACACCATTCATGCGGAAGTTGAAGGGATAGTTTGCGCTGACATGTTTGAAGAATTGATTGTCAGAGCTAAGCAACAGAATATAGAATTCGTGCCCATGATAGATCTGCTTCAAGAAGCAGAGATGCCACTTCCAAAAGATTCGATAAAAAACATCGAGATGGAAGGGCGAGAAGGGTGGCTAACGCACCAAGCGTCTTTTGTTGAGCGCATGGGGCTTTAGTTACGGCGAGTTGGGTTTTAGTTTCGTGTGCGCTGTTTTTACCCCCTCTAACTCCCCCTTATCAAGGGGGAGAACCGGACAGGCAAAGCCTGTAGCTTTTGCTCCTCCCCTTAATAAGGGGAGGCTGGGAGGGGTAAACAGCGCGTAAATAAACAACACAACAACATTATCAAGTGCCATCAATCAGAGCCCATGATTTCATGGGCTTTTATTCAATTGGATGAAGAATGCAACAATCACGAATTAACTGGGCGGTCTGGGTACCGCTGTTTTTTATCGCGCTTTACATATTACCGCTCGACTTACGTCCACTGTGGTCTCCGGATGAACTTCGTTATGGTGAGATCTCTCGTGAGATGGTCGCGTCAGGAAACTGGATTGTTCCTACCTTCAACGACTTGCGCTATTTTGAAAAGCCGATCATGGGCTACTGGTTCAATGCTATTGCTCAAGTTGTGTTTGGTGATACCAATTTCGCAGTGCGTATTGCGTCAGCATTGGCAACCTTAGGTGGTGCACTATTCCTAGTGTCGCTGGTAAGCCGTATGGCTGATCGTCGTCAAGGTTGGTTAACTGCAGGCGTGTTCTTGAGCATGTTTATGGTTGCCGCAATTGGTACCTACAGCGTGCTCGATGGCATGCTCGCATTTTGGCTAACGGCTTGTTACGCGTCGTTCTATTTTGCGACAGAAGCAACGAGTACCAAGCAGCGTTGGCTGCACTATGGCCTCGCAGGTTTCTTCTGTGGTTGTGCCGTTCTTACCAAGGGTTTCCTTGCTCTCGCACTACCCGTGATTGTGGTTGTGCCATATATGATTTTGCAAAAGCAGTTCCTTGAGATCCTTCGTTGGGGCTGGTGGGTGATGCTAGTGGCATTTATTACCTGCCTGCCTTGGTCACTTGCAGTACATGCTGCCGAACCTGACTACTGGAATTACTTCTTCTGGGAAGAACACATTCACCGCTTCTCTGCAGAAGACGCACAACACGCAGCACCGATTTGGTATTACGTTCCTTTCTTATTCTTGGGTACGCTTCCTTGGGTATTTTGGGCGCCATCAGCCACAATTCAGTTGAAAGGCGAGCTTAGCAAGCCACTGATCCGTTACTCAATTTTGTGGGCGTTGATGCCATTTCTGCTGTTCTCTTACGCGAGTGGTAAGTTAGCAACCTATATTCTGCCGTGTATGGCACCTCTTGCGATTCTGCTGACGCACGGCATTCTTAAAGCGTATAGCAAGAAAGCGAAAGGCTTAACGATTGGCTCGCTAGTTAATGGTGCGTTCTTCGCGATTGTGGCAATCGCTCTGATGGTTATGTTCTTTATGGGTAAACTGCCACTAGATGAGAGCGAGTCGTACCGTCCATGGATTGCTCTGTTTATTCTAGGTTTCTGGGCAGCGTGTGCATTTTATGCCGCTAAAGCTAAGGCATTTGAGCACAAGTTTGCAGCTTATATGCTCTCTCCATTGGCGCTGTTTGCGTTGTTCTCAACCGTGGTACCAAACACGACCATTGACTCAAAAATGCCAGGTCGCTTTATGGAAGAGTTAGCACCGAAAGTTACCGATGAAATGGTGCTGATTGCTGATTATCCAGATACCATGTCTGCACTGAACTGGTATCTAAAGCGCACCGATGTCTACCTAACGAAAGGTATGGGTGAAGTTGATTATGGTTTGGCTTACGATGATGCGAATCATCGTTGGGTACCATTTGCAGATCTTGGTGACTTTATTAAAGAGAAGCAAAAGACGGCACCAGTGCTACTTCACTTTAGGAACTTGCCTGCATTGCCAGCTGACTTCCCTGTCGCAGATGATCACGTTGATCGTGGTCGCTACCATGCTCTGATCTTCAATAAAGTACCGGCTGAGTAATGACGGTACTGCTGTACATCATTTCCGTTCTGGCTAGCTCGCTCAGTCAATATTGGCAAAAGCGAGCTGCTATGTATTTTGAAGAGAACCCACAGCTGACGATGATGGGTAAGCTATTTAGTTTTCCAATGATCTTGGGCATCGGCTTTTTGGGTACCAGTGCGATTACTTGGCTTGGCGTGTTGAGCCAGTGGGACGTGTCAGTCGCTTACCCTCTGCTCAGTGTCAACTTTGTCATCATGTTATTGGTGTCTAAATTTGCTTTTGGTGAAGTGATTGTGCCAAGACAGTGGCTTGGTGTCATGATGATCATGATTGGTATCGGTATCATTGGGGGCGCGCACTGATGGTATTGAAAGATCTCAAAACTGGGCTTCCTATTGCGCTGGTTAGTGTGCTGCTTATTTCGGTCGCACAACTAGCAATGAAATGGGGAATGGGTGGATTGTCCGCAGGGTGGTCAACTCTACAACCAGCTCTGATGGCAATCGATGTGATAACGGTTGTGGCTGAGTTTTGGCCTGCGTTACTTTGCGTCGCTTTCGGTCTTGGTTGTTACGCGCTGTCTATGGGATGCTGGGTTATGGCATTGAAGCACTTACCACTTGGTGTTGCTTACCCGTTGCTCAGTCTTAGCTATGTCATAGTTTACGCTTTAGCGGTTACACTTCCTTGGCTTGATGAGCCATTTAGCTGGGTGAAGCTTTCTGGCATCGGCTGTATTCTCCTTGGCCTCATTCTCATCTTTACTGCAAAAAAATCCAGCTCTTGAGCTGGGTTTTTTAGATATTGGTCTGAGGTTACGTGTTAACGACCGCGTCCATCAACCATGATTTTCAGCGTCTTAAACACAATATGCACATCCGTCATTAGCCACGATTTATACGATGATAGGGACAGCGCATAACTGTGGTCGAATCCTACTTTGCTGCGCACATCCTCAATGCATGTGTCATAACCTTGGTTAACTTGAGCAAGTCCGGTGATGCCTGGGAGTACGTCATAAGTGCGTTCAACAAAGAATGGAATATCGTTTTCTAGTCTTTGATAGAAGTCCGGGCGCTCTGGACGTGGACCAATGAGCGACATATCTCCACGAAGTACGTTAATAAACTGTGGCAGTTCATCGAGACGCGTTTTACGCAAGAAGCGGCCAACGGGTGTAATACGAGGGTCGTTTTCTGTTGCCCAAGTCGCCCCTGTCCGTGATTCTGCATCGATGTACATGGTTCTGAACTTCAGCACGTGGATAAAGTCCATTTTTGTTGGGCTCCATTTACCAACGCGAAGCTGCTGATAAAAAATTGGACCTTTTGACGTCAGCTTGATCGCTAATGCAACTGGGATAAAGCAGATACCGAGAATGAGCATGCCTACACTCGCGCCGACCAAGTCAAAGATACGCTTTGAGGTACGAATCAGAGTTTTTTCCATATTAACCTTTTTCATGTTCACTCTCCTGTTGTGGTAGACGTTTCCATGCACCGTTCTCTAAGCCGATCAGATAGCGAAGACCACCAATTAAGTTTGCAGTATGTCCAACGACTAGGTACGTAAATGCACGTACTAGCTTAACGGACTGTAGTTTTGGGATAAGTACGCTGATGGCTACTGAGCCATAGAGCGCCACTTGTAGTAATAGAAAGCTGGTAAATAGTGCACTGCTCGGTGCCAATATGGCTGAGGTAATCAGGCAGATGATCATCAAGTAAGGGGTTAGCACTCTTAGTCCTTTTCCAGAAAAGAAGGTGAGGGCCGTGCCCTTGTGGTGCGGTGCAAACAGTGGCAGTAAGGCGATAATTTGCTGCATGTTACCAGCAGAGATTCGTAATCGACGTTTAAAGTCTTGGCTAGTGCTACTACTTTCCATCTCAATGGCGTTCATATGCGGCTCGTACACAGCACGATAGCCACGACGAACGATGTTCATCGGAATAATGAAATCATCATTGATGGTGTTGTAAGGCAGTGCTTCAAATAAGTTTGCTCTAATGAAGTAGAGCGCACCATGAGCACCAATCGTAGAGCCCAGAGTAGACTCGCTGTATTTCACCTGATTCTGGTAGCGCCAGTAAAGGGACTCACTGCGCTCATCTTGCTCTAGTAGCTGATAAGTTGAGTTAACCACACCAACACTGCTGTCCTGAAAGTGATGGGCGGCGAGCTTTAGAGCATCGATTGAAATCAATGCCGACACATCGGAGATACATGTGATGTCAGTTTCAATCGCTGACAACTGTTGATTAAGTCGGAACACCTTTCCTTGGTTATCCGCATTGTCGATGATCCTAAACAGAGTATCGCAGCAGATGGCCTCTTGTATGGTTTCTTCCGCAACAGTGATGGTGTTGTCAGTACTGCCGTCGTTGATAATGATGACTTCTAGTTTATCGCGTGGATAATCGAGTACTGCGCAGTTGCGGATCTTATCGGCTATCCATTTATCCTCGTTGTAAGCAGGGATGACGATAGTGATCGATGGTAACGCCGCATTTTTGTCTACTTTATAAAGCGGCACCCGCTTTGCTTTAGGTAGCGGATGACGTGATGCCCACCATTTCAGTAACAAAGGGTATATAGCATGGTGGTAGACAATAAAAAAAGCACTTGTCCAAAATAAGCTGATAAGTAGTGTTTGCATATCTATTCCTTGAGTAGCGTCAGTCATCAGTTATGCCTTAACCGCCAGTGCGCGGTAAGCTTGGCTCATGGTGCGAACATCGTTGTGCTCGACCACAAAATCTCTCGGTGTAAATAAGTGGCGAGTCGCAATAGCTTTCTCGAGTGTGGCCAATAGTGAAAAGACGCGTTTCGATTTCGTCGTGAGACCGGAAAGAGGACACAAAGTTTCTCGCGCTGCACCGACATCGGTTACCACAACAGGGATATTGCACGCCTGAGCTTCAAGTGGAGACAGTGGAAATCCTTCACAGCTTGATGGTAAGCAGAATAAGTCCAGTGACTGATAAAAACTTGGCATATCGCTCACTAATCCCAAGAAGTGAACGCGATGGCTGATGTTTAGATGCTCGCAAAGCTGCTTTAACTCTTGCTCTAAAGGCCCGGCGCCGGCAATCGCTAAGTGCGTGTTCTCAGGTAGTCGTGATACTGCTTTAATGAGCGTAGTGTGGGACTTAACCGGAACCAATCGGCCAGCAGTACCAATAAGTAGAGTGTTTGCTGGTAGCCCTAGAATGCGTCTCGCGGCAGCTTGGTTAGCAGGAACAAAGCGATTGCAGTCGATTCCATTTTTAATCACCTTTGACTCTGTAAATGGAAACAGCTCATTCAACTGTTTGCTAACTTCGTCCGCGTCTGCCACTAATATAGGGTTCACTAATTTTAACGCTATCGTTTCAACGTGGCGACGTTTGGTGTTTTGCAGGTGCCACATGTCGTGTTCAGTATGAATACAAGTTGTGATGCGCGCCATTCTCGCGGCGATGCCGCCGTAAAGAAGTGGGCCTATATGATGAGTGTGAACTACGTCGGCATTTAGCCTTTTGAACTCGGAGCTAAGCTGTTTGATGAGTGATAGCTGAAGGCCTTCTGCTTTGTCTAAGAACACTAACTGCGACTGGAAATGTCTCAATATAGGCCAGTGTTGAATCGCTTGTTGCTGAGTACCTTCCAAGCTAATGATGTAGCAGCGCTCGTGAGCGGGGGTTTGTTTTAGGAGCTCAATGACCATGGTTTCAAGGCCGCCTGGTGCTAAATGCTGAACAATATGCACTGTGGTCAGTGTTGCTTTTCTGCCTTGAATCCTTGTGGATTGATTGTGCTGAGTTGCCATCATTCTCGTCTCCTTACTTGTATAATTCGCCGTTCTCGTTGTGTTGCAAATTAACGATGGCAGCGCTGGTTGCTAGAAGAATTGCACTTAGTGTGCCAAGAATTTAATAACAGCTAAAACATAGGGTTATGGAAGGTTGCATGTCATTTCTCGAAATGACATGCAATTTAGCAAAACTAGAAACTGATTTTGGGAATAGCTGTGATGACCAACAGCTTGGCGTCTTCGAGTTGCTGGCGACGGCGAATGGTCGTATCAAATAGCTCGAGGAAGATCGCGGTGCCAATCCCAAGTGCGATCCCTGCAATAACCCCTAATATTGCGAAAACGATAGCTGGCAAATTGGTGGAGCTGCTGGGTGTGTAGGGTAAGTCAATCACTTTTACGCGTTTATTCTGCTCGAATATACCCAATGAGCCGGTAAGCTCAGCCATTTCGTAGCGCTCGACCAGTTCATCATACAGTTCGCGCTTTAGCGTGACGTCACGTTGCAGGCGCAGCAACTGCTTGGCGTTGCTACCATAGTTTTTCGCATTTTCGGTAAGCTCGGCAATCATCGACTCTAGGCTTGAGGTCTCTTGTTTCAACGACTCGTATCGTCCGCGCACCATTTGAAGGTTTTGAAGCTGGGTAATCAACAAGGGTTGAAACTCGCGGCTACTGCCGGTACCTACAGCGCTGGCAATGTCCCATAGCTGGTCGGAGTCTAATCCAGTTTGTTCACTGCTTAGCAATATAGAGCGCTCTTGCTCTAGCCTTTGCAATTCACGGATCTTGGCCTGTACGGCGCTATGAGAGGCGGTGTACTTGGCTTTGAGCAGAGTCAATTCGCTACGTATTTCAATGATTTGTTCTTCTAAACGGCCAACGATTGGATTGGTTTTTGAAAGCTGCTGATCTAGGGTTCCGAGACTTTTCTCAATACCCGCAAGCTCAGCCTGTTTCTCTGCAAGCTTTTGTTTGAGTTTAGCCAGGCGGCTTAAATTCTCACTTTGCATCTCAGGCGTGGCAGCTGAGTGCGCATTATAATACTCCGCCAATGCTTGCTCCGCCTTTTCTAAGGCTTGTTTGCGCTTCTCAATATGAATGGTTAGGAATTCGCTCGAATCGCGTATAGATGACCGCTCAGGGGCAAGCAGCTCTTCAATAAAATGCACACTAACTGACTCAAGCAAAGCTTTCATGCCATCGGGTGAAGAGGCAGAGTGCTCAATTTTGATAAAGTCTTTACCCAGCTGGTTGACCGTTAAGTTGGACGAGATATTAGCAATGATTTGATCTTGCTCGTAGGGACTCATGGTGTCGTTAATAAGATTCAAGTCGCTTGCGACCGAGAGCAACACATGACGACTGTTGAGCAGGGTTTTTAGTGCCGATAGACGTTCTTTGAGCATGGTAGATACCGCAATATCTTCAAGAAAAGGGTTCATTTTCGCAGTTTCTTGAATCAACATGCTGGTGTGGGATTTGTATTTAGGTGGCGTCATCGCGCCAATTGCATAAGCAATGATAGGCATCACTAGAATAGGGATGACAATCGCGTAACGGCGACGCCAAGCCGCCGTAAGCATTACCAATAGACGTATTTTAAGCTCGCTCATAGTGCCTCCAAATACAGCTCGAGTGTGCTTGCTCTATTGTCCCAGCTGTCGCAGTCGACTAACCCTTTGGGTAGGGAGTAACTCTCGTTGGCGATTCGATTTAGTGTAACCACCATGTCTTCGACATTGTTAACCACATTCACGTGTTCGCGGTAGCCTGTAAGAGCTGGAAAGTCGGTACTGACTACAGGCCTTCTTGCCGCTAGGTACTCTTTTAGTTTTAACGGATTGCACGCCTTGATTTGCTCATTGAGTACAAATGGCAGCAGGCTAACGGTCCAATGCTGACTGTAGCTTGGCAGCTCATGATGAGGCTTTGCTCCGAGATAAAACACGTTATCTGCTGCGGCAATAGGCAGCTTACTAAGCTCAATTTGGCCGATAAAGACGAAGTCCCACTCTGGCAAAGCAGCAATGGTTTGGTTGAGCAGTTCATAGTCGAGCCAATTTGATAGACTGCCGTAAAACCCTGCAATCGGTCTGCCTCTATTGGGTAAATCTAGCGCGCGCTGGGCTGGTTTAGAAAACTGTTCGCTATCTACGCCATGGCTGAGTAAACGGGTTTTATGGCTCGGGAACTTTGTGCATAGCTTTTCGCTGGCGGTGATCACTAAATCTGCCTGTTCGACTAGTCCGTTTTCATGTTCGAGAACGGTTTCGTGATCCACGCCGGCCAGAGCGCCAAAGTCATCACCGCAGTAATAAACAATTGAACGCTGGCCAAGGAGCGCACATACATCGGATGCGGTGGGTAGTGATGTCCAAACAATAGGATCGTTAAGCTGCAGCTCATCGATCATCGGCTTGAGTTGGTGCGCCATCGCTTTTGCTGCTAGCTTACGGCTCCAAGCCGCTCGCGGTGCTGGCAAGGTGTGAATATTAGCGATAGTCATGCTAGCGGGCTTATTTAAGCGCGTGGGCTGAAACTGGCTAGCTTTACCCTTACCAAGTACTTTGCCAAGTGCGCGTTTCATATCATTTGTCGTTAAGCGCGGCTGCCTAAGGCCAATCGAATTGACCCATAATACTTTTCTTTTGCTCGCTAAGCGCTTTATCAAATGCTGCGTACTGGAAGGTAGCGCTCCGTAATCTTCACCGAAAACAATCAGATCTCGCATTGCTCTATCCTCTTATTGGGTGATTTGTTTGACTGCTTTGGCCGGTGAGCCAGCGGCGATCACATTAGCCGGTAAATCGTGAGTTACCACGCTCCCCGCAGCGACGATAGTCCCTCTACCAATCGTCACGCCAGGCTGAACGGTGACCCCTGTTGCTAGCCATACATCTTGTTCTAAAACAATGTCACCCAGCCTATGGTCTTCATCTGGAGCTCCCAAAGCACGCTGCTCGGCATTTAAAGGGTGCCCTGAATAGCCAAACAGCTGACAACGGCCAGCAATACGCACGTTGTCTTGAATTTCCACTTTTCCTGCTACGGCAATGGACACTTGCCAGCCGATATCGACATTACTGCCAACTTTGAGGGTTGGAATGACTGATGGGTCTGGATGAGGGGTGGTGCGGCCACTCAATGTGGTGTGACCGGATACACGGCACTCATTGCCAAGCTCAATTTTTAGTGGGCCGGTCACCAAAGGAAGACCGCTGTAGAGATAGAGTGAATGACCGCAGCGAGCAAGGCGTCCTTTAAATGCTGGCGTGTAAATAAAAAGGCGAGTTATCGTATCGAAGCCGCCTTTTAACATCGTGATGAGACGGTACATGACTTTGTTGTAAACACTTGGGGTTGGGATCCCTGCTGCGCGCGCTCGTTTCAACATGGTAAACAGGCGACGCATTTTAGGATTTGGGTGGCTGCGAAGCCAAGTTTTGAAATCAAATGAAGTTGCTGTAGCCATAATCATGTTCCTTGTACTTTCCATGAACTAGCGAGATGTAGTCATTTCCAACTGTGTCCTTTGTTCAATTCAAGAACTGAGCCAATAATTTTTTGTAATAAAAACAGATGATTACTTTTGTTCTGAGTCAGAGGTTTGGCTTTTCTCAAATTGAGAAGCGATTTGTGAGACGGCTATGGTGAGTGCAGCGAGAATATAAATCGGCCATACGAACCCTTGTGTTAAGAAGGTTCCGGATACAAAAGTGCCAACAAGCCCGCTGTAAACGGCCATGGCCATTGAATGAAGGTAAGGAGGGATATTTTCACCACTATCAAGGTTTCTAAGAGTTTGCCTAGCGCACTTAATCAAACTGGTAATAAACAGTAAAAAGACCGTTAGGCCGAGAAAGCCAGACTCTGCGAGTACGCCGAACCAGGTACTGTGCACGGCGTGGTTGAGTCCATCCCAATGAGGACTATAAAAGAAGTAGTTGTAGTAGAAGTTGTCTAAGCCAACCCCGAGAAGGGGATTATCGACGGCCATTTTAAATGCCGCTTCCCAAGCATAGACGCGCCCCATAGCTGACTCGTCGATACCCGACTCGGCAGCGCCCCCTGAGGAGCGGCTTGAAATACCGGCAACAGCATAGAGTATCACCGCGCCAAAAAAGCCCAGCGAACAGAACAGCACTTTCGATTGGATAAATCGCCAACCGAACACGCCGAATACAGCGAGCGAGCCAAGCAGGCCGCCTCGACTTTGGGTGGCAAGAACTGCGAAAAATAGAACGATGGAAGTGGTGGCTGCGAGCAATCTCATCGGTATGCCGACGCCTCGGGTAGTGGCGGTGGCAACGGTAAAGGCCAATGGGAACATTAACACGAGTGCTAAATCATTCGGGTCGCCAAGCATAGAGCCAAAGCTGCGTCCGATTGTGACTCGTGAGCCTTCAACCAGACCTATACCGTTTATCGAGTTGGATAGCGCTTTACAGCCGACAATGAGCCCTGCAATAACAATGGCGAAAGAGAATCGCGACAGTTCTTTTGATGACGTGATTAGCCAAGATACCGCAAGCGTCATAATGATGATTTTTACATAGTTGCCGGTGAACATTGAGATGGCCACGCCTTTGTTTGACGCAAAAGGGATTCCTATGATCACGAGCCCCCAAAATACCAGCAACCAAAAGTAGGTGGGATGCCAATAGAGTCTTAGTTTTTGGCTAAATACTGTATGCCAGATGAGTGCGGCTAGTGCTCCAGCAGACAACATCAATGGAATCTTAAGAGGGTATAGTACTGGGAATACTTCATGAATGCGGAAAAACGAAAACACGATAAACAAAGTCACTAGCCAAAATGTTTGACTAAGTACCACCAAGATTCCAATCGGTAACAGCGCGACCACTAGGCCAATCACAGGATGTGGTGCCAACACCCACGCTGCCCCAACCAAACCACACAAAACCAAACTCAGCACAATGTGTTTGCTGTGTTTAGCATGGTCGGTTGAAGGTGTGGCGGTTGATTGAGTCATAGTTACCTAGCATTGTGTCAGTTGTTAGCTACTAACTAGGCAAATAGAGTGCCAAACATCGGAATGCACCGCAGGCCTTGTGTAGTGGGATTTCTGGAGGGAGTGGAATAAGTTCTAATTAAAGAAACAGAGTGTTTCTCATTTTGGGAATCAAATTGAGTGGTGAGATTTACGCTTTGAGCCCATACACCCCGAGCATCGTCGGTATTACTACATCGGTAGAGTAATTGAGTTCAATGGTTTGCTGGGCGTGATACTTGATTTGCGAGCGTTTTGCGTCTGAAAGTGAAAACCAAGTGTTTAGTGTGGCTCTCATATCTTCGGGAGATGAGGTAATCCAGCCATTGCTACCAGTATCAATAACACTAGGGAGCTCACCAAGCTCGAAACTTATCACTGGTATTCCTCTAGACATGGCTTCTAGTGCTGCCATCGGTAACCCTTCATAGCGAGACGTGATCAGAAGAAGGTCGACGCTTTGCCAAACCTCATTCATATTGGATTGGTGCCCGTGAAACTGCACGTTTGGCGGAGCAATCTCTTTTAATAGCGTTTCCATCGGTCCTGAACCATAGATATGAAAATCCTGGCTTGGAAAGTGTGTGGCCATTTCAATAAAGGTATCCGGACCTTTTTCTTCACTTAGCCTGCCGACAAATGCGACACTGCGCGACGCAAGTGACACAAGCGGCGCTTTGGGAACAAAGTTTTTTACTAGTATGCTTCTGTAAGGAAGCTTCGATTGAATAGTACGACTAACGCAGATACGTTGTTCGCTGAGGAAAGCACTGAATCTATCGAGAGCATCATAAAGTTTGACGCGACCTTTTGGGGTTTCTCCAGCGTGAAAGCTTGAAACAATACGAATTGAGTTGGTATAGCCAATAAGGCGAGTGACTCTCGCTAAAAGGCTGCCTTTATAACCATGCGTATGAATGACCGCTGGGCGTTGATTGTGCTGCTCAGCGCTAGAAATGGCCTCTTTCAGACGCAACAGAGGGTGAGTGTTGGGATACTCACGGCTCAGGGTCATGGTAGGAATTGAACTCTGGTTTAGCGCCGTTTCTAGCGGAGGAACTGGGTGGTATTCGTTGGAAAATACCACTTTTACCTGGTAGTTATGGGCGAGCAGTCCCTTGGCGAGCTCCAAGACATGAGTCTCTATGCCGCCAAATGAGCGGCTATCGAGCAGTAACCAAATCACCGGATTAAGAGGCACTGTCTTCGGCTTCCCATGCTTGTTTTTTACGATATACGGTGGAAGGGCTGAGTTCTAGTAACACCGCTGCATTGAGTACATTACCATCGCAGTAGTCAATGGCTTGCTGAATGGTCTCACGCTCTATTTGCCACATCGGACGAATGGTCACCCCCTGAGCGTTGCTTAGTTCTGCATTTGGCGGGGTGTTACTAACTGCGCTCTCCATTGACATAGAAGTAGAGGCCATTTCAGGAGCTGCTTCTACTATCGGGCTAGGCGCTGGGCTGGTCTGCTGTACGACAGAAAGTCGGCTATTGGGTGCGTGCGAGGCCGATGGTTTAGTTGCAGTTGAAGCCATGACTTCGGGTGGTAGATGTGATACTCCGAGAGACTTTTCATCATTAAGCACCACAATATTACGGATAATATTTTGCAGCTGACGCACGTTGCCCGGCCAAGTATAGCGTTTCAGATAGCGCTGTGCTTCCTTCGCTATGGTTTCAAACTTGCGTCCATCTTGCTTAGAATAGATACGTAGGAAATGTTCGGCTAGCGTGACGATGTCACGGTCACGCTCTCGAAGTGGCGGCATATGGATGGGAACAACGTGGACGCGATAGTAAAGATCTTCTCTAAAGCGGCCTTCTTGAACCTCTAAAAGTGGGTCACGATTGGTCGCGCAGATAATGCGGACATCTACTTTGTGCTCTTTGGTCGCTCCCAGAGGTGTGAAAGTGCCTGTTTGTAGAAAGCGCAGCAGTTTTTTCTGCATTTCTAAATCCATTTCACAAAGCTCATCCAAGAATAAAGTGCCACCGTCAGCGAGCGAGGCGGCGCCTTTACGGTCAGTTGCTGCACCAGTAAAGGCGCCTTTAACATGACCAAACACTTCGCTTTCCATCAGATCTTTGGGAATAGCACCGCAGTTGATAGCAACAAATGCCTTGTCTTTGCGGTTACTTTCATTGTGAATGGCATTGGCGCAAACCTCCTTACCTGTGCCACTTTCACCAATGATAAATACACTGGCGTTAGTGTCGGAGACCGCATCAATGATTTTATATACCCCCTGCATTGGGATACTGGCACCAATAAAATCGTGGAAGCGTTCGCGATCCATTTTTTGCTGAATATCATCCAGCATGGTTTCAAGCTCAGCTTGCTTAAGGTGGATCTGGATCGAGGTTTTGAGTCTGTCAGCGCGGATGGGTTTCTCTAGGAAATCTTTCGCGCCTTTTTGAATTAACTTCACTGCCGTGTCTACGCTACCGTGCGCGGTAACGACCACAACGGGAATGCTAATATTCTTCTCTTCAAGCCACTCCAAAATCTCGTCCCCTTGCATATCGGGTAGCTGAAGATCGAGGATGATAAGAGAAGGGATCGTACGTTCAAGTATGCGCTTTGCTTCACCGCCTGTTGCGGCATGAAGTAAGTCAAAAGGTTCATTCTTTAAGTATTGTTTGTAGAGAACGGCGAGAGAAGACGAGTCCTCTACCAAGAGTACCTTGGGTGTCATACTTACAATCCTTTGTTTGATTAGGCGCTGTTCTTTTAATGATAGTACATATTGTCAAATTGCAACAAAGTATCGTCTGTTAAGGTACTGAATAATAACAATTTGACCAGGAGTTTCTCAAAATGAGTGCTCAAATCGATTGAGATAGGAAGCGGTTATTACGAACTTTGGTTTTCATCCAGTTGGTTACACGATTGGGTAGCCAGCTCAAGCGATCGATTTCTCTACAAATCTCACTGGCAAGAGAAGGTTGATCTCGATAGTTGAGCACGGAACCCAGCAGTTGAACTGACGTGGCGTCATTTAATATTTGTGTCGCTTCAGTCACCTGATTGGTCATAGTGACGCCGCTTAGTACCACTAAATAGGTGCCGTCGCAGGCATTGGCTACGACTTGAGCCGGTATATTGTTTTGATTAACGTTGAGAATGGGGGAAGTATCAAACACGACGCGGTCATATTCTTCCAACCAACGCTCTGTTTGCTTGCGAAGCTGAATTGGGTCTTTAAACTGCAAACGTGTTTTCGGGTCGCTTGGTACACTGACACCCAAAAATACTTTGGGAGACGAGGAGTCACTGTTTTGCTCCTGAAGTAATTGACTAGAGGTATCACTGTTTTCCGAAGGTATATTAAAATCGAGTGGTACTAAACTAGGTCGAAACACATTTAAATCGACGAGCAGTGTTTTGTAGCCAGCCAGCAGATAACGTTCGGTTAGCGCTTTTGCTAGTGTTGTCGTACCTTCTCCACTATTACAAGCGGTCAGGCAAATAGAGCGGCACTGCTTTAACTCGGCATTTAGATACAGCTCTTCAATCTCAGCATGAGTGGCAGGTATCGTCATCACAGGGCTCCGATAATAGCAATTGTCGAAACGATTCGGAAAATATCGGTGAGACCTAGGCGTGCTTGCTCAGCAAAGCTGTTGCGGCGATCGGGTACATAAACGGTATCGCCAGCGCGAAGTACAGGTAGCATTCGAATGTCTGCTGTTTTACTAAACTCAACTAAATCAAATGAGCGAGCTTGCCCTTGGCAGCACGACATATTGACGATGCTGATTTTACTGACATAAGCACGCTCATCCGGCCCGCCAGCTTCGGCTAAGATATCTAAAATTGTCATGTTGTCATTAAACACATAACGGCCTGGGCTTTTCACTGCACCAAGTACTCGAACCGTTTTTTCTTTCGGTTTATCAAGCCAGTTCTTGTTTTTCTCCGGGACATAGATGGTGTCACCCGGTTTCACTAGCGGTAAAATGGACTCATCACCTGTTTCAAAGTAAGTCGACAAATTGAGCCTACTTACTTTTGCATAAGGCTTGTCGCGATGTGTCACACGAATGTTGTGAATGTCGGCGTCTTTGGTTGGTCCATCTGCAGCTGAGAGAATATCGAGGAAATGCATCTCATTGGTAAAGCGATAGCGGCCAGGCGCATTGACTTGACCAAATACGTAGATGGAGGCGTCAGAGCTTTGTCTTACCCACTGAGCTTTGTTGTCAGAAGGGTCTTGCGGAAGATCGTGTACCCTTACTACCGCGCCCGCGCCAATAAAAGGCAGCTCAGATTGTGGAGCGCCTTTTTTAATAAACTCATCGAGGTTAAACACAACGGTTTTTCCGCCGTTTGCCACTTCGATTTTAGAGGTGTCTGCTCGCCCTTTCGGACCTCCAACGTGTGCCAACAAATCCATCAGATCCATTTCATCTGACCATTCGATGCGACCGGGTCTTACTACTTCGCCAATGACATTAACAGCGCGGTCAGGTGAGATTTTTAACCATGACTTTTCATTGATATCTGTTTTCTCTGGTACAAAAATCGCATCACCAGCTTCAATAAGGGGCGCTTGAGCAGTGCTTAGACCTTCGGTGTAAGCTGTCAGATCAAAAGGTATAATTGAACCGTCAGATTTAATCACACGCATTTGACGAGATTCTGCAAAACGCGTTGGGCCGCCGGCATTGGCCAGAATATCCATAAATGTCGCGCCGGGCTTACCCTCGAACGCACCTGGTGCTGCAACTTCACCCATGACATAAACGGTGTTCGAGCCGGATTTAATTTCCTCTTCCTGCTTAGGTACAAAGATGGTTGCGCCTGGCTGCAATGGCGGGAGTAGTGAGGTGTCACCACTGTCTAAGTAGCGTTTTAAGTTGAAAAGAATAGGGGAGTTATTGCTGATAACTCGAATTTGCTCGACGCTGGCATAACGTGTGACACCGCCTGCACGCATGAGTACATCGACAAGATCGGTATTGGCTTTGTAAGAAAAAGAGCCCGGTGCGTTGACCTCACCAAACACCTTGATCGCTTGACGTGAGTCTGCACTGTCTCCAGAGTCGGCGAGCTTTGCTGCGTCAAACTCTTGCTCAACATTACCAACAAGCGGTGAAGCAGGGACAAAAAGGATATCTAAGGACTCCAGTGCGGGTAGGTCGCTGTCATCACCAGTATCAAGGAACTGTTTGTAATCAAACTCAATGCGATCTGCGCCGCGGCGGTGAATCATTTTATTGAGCTGCGCCCCGGCTCTCAGGCCGCCAGCGGCTTGCAGAGCCATTTGTACGTTTGAGTTGTAAGGGATGGTGTACTCCCCGGGCGCCTCAACATAACCCTGTACGGAAATCAGGATCTGACGCTGGGCGATGAACACTTTGACGTTGCTGGTATCGCGAAAGATCGTGCCAAGGGCATCAACTACGACAGACTCAAGCTGGGTTTCATCAAATCCGGCGACGAAGACTCGCCCGACTTCAGGAAGATTGATACGACCGCGTTTGTCGACTTGAAATGCTCGGTTAAGGCTCGACTCTCCGGGTAGATCAACTTGGATAAGGTCGCCAACTTGAACATTTTTTTCGTCGGCGAGTGCAGCAGGGCTGAGCACAACGACGATCATTGCCAATAGCAGTGTTGCTAGGGTATTGAGAAGCTTCATCATTGTGCTCCTTTGTTAGCAGCTCCATTTCCAGTACGGCTACTTTCTGTTGTGCTATAACTTTCTGTAGCGTTATAGTTATCAGCAATGACATCAACGCTTACGCGTCGGTTGGTGAGCATGACGCCCGGTGTGTTTCCTTGATACAAGGGCAGCTCTTCACCTAAAGAATGTGTATCGATTCGATTAGGCGCTAATCCAAAGATAGTAAGGTAACGTTTTACTTGTTGCGCACGTCCTTTGGCGATTCGCTCGTTGTATTCTTTAGTCCCGGTCGCATCGGCGTGGCCTGTGACCGACAGTCGAATGTTCGGATACTGTTTTAAAATGTTAGCTGCCTCTGCTAAGTGACCCATATATTTAGGGTTAACTTCAATCGAGTCATAGGCAAACTGGTTGTCGACGTTTAAAAGGTTGTATATGCGTCTTACCACCGACATTTGGTCATCAAATGCCGCTCCTTTCGCTGGTGGTGCGCAGGTTGCTTGACTTAATACGTAGTCTAGTCGTAGCTCTAGGTCGTTCAATTTTTTTCGCTGAATAACGATGTCGTTGGCGGCGTCAATCCATAGACCGCCCTCAAGCTCTCGTGCGATACGGTTTTGCTTCTCCTGAGCTTGCAATACTGCGGCAGGAAAGCACCATTGAGCGCCTTCTTGGATGAGAGAATCTAAGTGGAGTTTGGTCAGTTTCCAATCGAAGCGTAGCCCATGCTCCGGACCGAGTGGTTCATCAGGCATGACAGGTGAAAAGTCGGATCCTACATATTGTTCAGCAATGCCTCCGGTTCCATCATCGGGATAACTGGTACATGCAACCAGAAGACTTGCCAAAATACAGGTTAATGCTTGTTTAATACCCGTGTTTACTTCCATGTAGTGACCACCTATTTTGCCAACTTTTTAGTCTAATATTTTGAGGCTATAAGTACTCGTTGCTGGCGTGAGTATTGACTGGAATCGCCTGACCAATTCGAAGTAACTTTATGATTTGCAGGGGCTGTCCTGTGACATTTTCCAGACGCATTTTTCGTTCACGTTCAACGAGTCGCTTATACAAATAAACAATAGCACCGATGCCAGAAGAATCCATAAAGCGCACTTGTTCTAGGTCGATTTCCACTTCTTGGTGTCCATCATTGTGAATGATGTCATCAATTTGAGCTTGAGCCGATCGGCTGCCTCGAGCATCAAAATCGCCTAAAACTTTTACTTGAAGGGTTTGAGTGTTGGTTTCTGCTTTTAGTAGTTCCATGGTCTTGTCCTCGTCCTGAATGGCCAAATTGTTTCTACACTGATTAGATTGCATGGAGTGTGCCAATTATTTAGCTGTTTACATTCAATGGCTTAGGTGTGTTCTGGTGTGTGTTTATCAAATTGAACTCGTGATTCTCAAATTGAAAATCGAAATTGCAGGGTGAGAAGTGAGAGAAATTTAGCGGAATGCGTTAAAGAAGTGAGTTGATTACAGCCACAAGTATGTTTAGCTTGCTCTACCACTCAGGCCGTTGGCAGGGCAGGCTAAGCGGCAGAGCAAGATTCATTTAATAGATGATGGCCGTTTTCACCATAGCCTTGAAGCGGCGAACGCTAGGGTAGGTGATGAAAGTTTGCACATGTTTTGCTGTGCGATGGAAATAACCTTTGTGCTGCGAAGCATACTCACAATAGGCGTCCATCAAACGCTCATCAACAAAGCGCTTTGCTTTAGAGCACTGAGCTTGAGCAAAGCTGACGTGACGCTGAGCAATCGTCTTCATCGCCTCAATGCGTTTTGGCACATTGGAAGAGACGCTGCCTTGGCGCATCAGGTAGTGCATACGAATTTCGTTGGTAAACGACACGTCGCCAGCTTCACTGAGCTTTAACCACAGATCCCAATCACTGGCACTTGGCAATTCACAGTCAAACCCTTGTACTTGAAGGTAAGCATCACGTCGACACATGACCGAAGAAGTGCCGACAATATTCTCTTTAAAAAGCATCGCGGTTGCATGGTTTAGCATTTGATAGCCGGTAGTGGCAGATTGCGATTCAATGTGGCGTTGAAACTCGGGCCAGTATTGAAAGCACGGAATGATAAACTCGTTAGCTTCATTGATATGCTCGTAATTGGTAAAGCTGAGTACGCAATTTGGGTGCTCACTCATAAAAGCCACCTGTTCGGCGAGTTTACTGTGTGTCCACAAATCATCAGCATCTAAAAATGCTATCCACTCACCTTTGGCTTGCGCTACGCCAAGATTGCGAGCGGCGCCAGGCCCTCCACGCTCACTTAGAATGAGTGAGATATGTGGATGGGTCTTACTTAACTCAGTTAAGTACTCACGCGAACCGTCCGTGGAACCATCGTCAACGAACAGGATTTCGTAATGGGTATAAGTCTGCTGCTCAATGCTTTGTAAACACTGAGGAAGGTACGCCAAACAGTTGAAGTTTGGAATGACAATACTGACGATAGGAGTTGAATGTGAAGTCATGTTGGAATTCCTTATAAACGTTTAGCGAACGTATCAGTGCGGATTGAGTTGTCGGCTGGTTTTGCTTTAGGTCGCCAGTTCTGCATCAGCCAAAAGCTGAATAGAGCCGTTTGTACTAGCCAGCCTGCTACCAGATAGATTGGTGAGAATTGGTTGAGAGCGATAAAACCTGTTGCCCAAGCTAAGTGAGTAGCAAGTTGTATGTAGTGATGATTCAGCACCAGGCGCTTTTGGCTGGCGCGGTCAAAGAGATAGGCACGAAGCGCATAGAGCACGACAAAGGCAAACACAACGCCTTGTATTCCAAATAGCCAACTTGACAAGGTAAACACAGTGAGTGCTGCTACTGCCATAATAGTGTTGATTTTTAGAACAATTTTCGGCTGTTTATCAATGTAGCAACCTGTGGTCAAGGTATGGGAAATTTGCTTAAATGCGATGCCTAGCGCTAGCCACGGGATCCATTGTGATGCTTCGTGATAGCGTGCTGGAAACCAGTTTTCAATAATAACCGGTGCGAACAGAGCAATACTCATCGCGAACCAAATGGTGGTGTGGCAAAGGGTTTCAGCGATTTGGACTGTTTTGACTTTGCCGTTATCTTCATTAAGTATTTGAAAGCGTTTTGGAAACCACCATAGGGTTAGGGGTTCGCACAGAAAGGCAACAATAAGGGCAAATTGCATCGCGATAGCGTATTGAGCCAATGATTCTAACCCCACCGTCGCTGCTAAGATCCAGCGTTCAGCACCTGCTGCGACAAATAATAGCGATCCAGAGAAGATAAGAGGTAGCCCATAGTGCCTCATTTGCTTTGCGACGTGAGCGTCCCAGCTAAATGAAAGTGAACACCATTGTTTGACTAATAGAAGGGTTGCTAAGTACAGAGACGAGAGTAGACCGGAGAGCAACACGCCAGTCAATCCTAAACCGTAATGTAAGAAAGCAAAGGTTAAAACGGCTTGAATCATAGCTTTGCTACTTGTTAGCAAAAAGAACAAGCGAGCATTGTCGACTAATCTTAGCCATGTTAGCGGCATGTTGATGGCACTGCTGATAATGAGGGTCAACGTGACCAAAATAAAATCTGTGCTGCTGATTTGTGTCCATGTGGACAGCACAAAAAGACCAATTGGTACGGCAGCGATGAGCGCCATGACTGCGATAATGAGCTGTTGAATCGTGGCGGTGCTGTTTAACGTGTCAAACGCGTTGCCTTTTGCCTCTCCTGCTTGCTTGTACAGCGCTTCTATCAAACCAAAACCAAGAATAATGCCACCAACGTTTAATATGGACAGCCATAGATCAAGCTGACCGTAGTCCGTGGTAGACAGCGCACCTGCAACAATCGGCAGCATGATAAACGATACGCCTTTCATCAAAACTAGCCCTGCGGCGTAGTAGAGCGACTGTTGGATAGCGCGGCTCATAGCGTGGCTCATAGCGTGGCTCCTTGTAACTGGTAGTTGCTTTCAATAGCGGTGGCCAGTTTTTTCGCTGAGTTGCGAGCACTATAAAGTCGAGTCACACGAGTTCGCGCCTTGTCTAGTTGGCTCATTCGCTGCGAAGTGGTCAGTGAATACGTTTTGACGATGGCGGCTGCCAAACTTTGTGGGTCTTTTGGTGGTACTAAGAGTCCGGTACCTTCAACGATCATCTCTTTGCAGCCCATGAAGTTACTGCAAATCACCGGCAGTCCGAGTGCCATCGCTTCTTTTACCACGACTGGTCCTGTGTCTCTATCGCCGTCACGAGCTTCACAAAAAGGGGTGCAAAGTGCTAAGTAGTGTGCGGCGTTATCAATAATCCATTCGGAAGGACGGCTACCAAGAAAGTGTACTTGCTCAGCAATGCCCAACTGATGGGCTAGCGCGACAAGCAGGGACTTCTGTTCACCATCCCCCACAAGATCCAACATCGGACGTTCATCATCCGGAAGTAGCGACATGGCTTGAAGAAGATCAATCAGCCCTTTTTTCTCGGTTAGGCGGCCGACAAAAAGTAAACGCCCATTGTGATGTTGACGAGGATGAAATGGATAGCGGCTAAGTTCGATCCCACATTCAACCAAATGAACTGGGTGGTTAGGTGCAAGCTTTAGAAACTGGTCACACATATCTTCACAAACGCAGACTGAAAAGCTGGAAGACTCGAGCTTGAGAGCCAAATCGGTCGGGCGCGCATAAACATCGTAACCGTGACCGACAAAAGAGACCTGGCAACCTGAAAGCTGACTGGCCGCAATCGCCGTCGCTGCGGTATGCAGAGCAAAATGCGCGTGCAGGTGGTTACATTCATTGTCCAGTGCCACTCGTGCTAGCTGTCCTGCACTGCGGATCAATGACTTCTTTGGAAGGCCGTTTTGACGAAGAATGAAGGACAGTGCTTTGACGCTTCTAAGTGGGTTGCGAAGCCAAATGGCGAGTGCCGAAAAATTGCTAACGCTAGAAAGAGCAATAGCCTTATCAAGCAGCGGCCTATCAACAGGCTGACCACCATCTTGATGGATATTGAAGGCAAAGGGCTTCACCTGATATCCCAGAGCTTCCATCGCACGTATCTCTGTGCCGACGAAGGTTTCTGATAGAACAGGGAAATCACTGAGTACGTAACCTAAGGTTTTCATTGCTCTCTCCTATGCGCCAGTGATGGACTGAATAGCAGTTAGCGGCTTCGATTGCGACCAAACCGCGCTAAAGCCTAGAGTCGGTAAATGCTGCTGAACGCATTGCCATGACTGATCATCATTGATGTTGCTCAGGCAGTTCATCTGTCGCAAGCTGCGCTCGATGGTACCGCGAGACAAGTGCTTTGCTAGCTCGCTATAGTTGTACATCGGCGTGCTGTTTTTGCCCCAGTTTTCAATGCCTAGTCGGCTCGTCAATGCAGGGTAGCGGTAGCTGAGTGGTAATCCGTGGCTAAGCGGCTGATCTGTTTTGTCCCAGCGAATATTGGCAAGTTTTGGAGATAGTTTCTGTATCGCTTTTCGATGGAACCGACTCGCGAGCTTATAGCGCACTGGCAAGTGAGCAATTTGATACAGAGCATCTTTGTTGAGAAATGGATGGCTGCGAAGGTAGTGCGAATCTAACATTTGCTGGCCGCAGGCGACAAAGCGAACCACTCGATTTTGTAGATAGAAATTGTCCAAAAAACGTGCTGCCGTATCGAAATCATGGGCGTGGCGTTCAATGATTCTATTTAGGTCATTGAGCATGGTTTCTTTGTATTGTGGTGCATAGTTGAAGAACGGTGTGGCTGATTTCGAATACTCTTCTCGAATGTAACGCTTCGCTCGCTCCATCAGCGACGTGTGACCTACCATGCCTTGACCAAAGATACTGAAACCTGGAAAACCCCGGTCGTAGTAAAACGCTCTTGCCACTTCAGCACCGGTGCCGGTGAGAAGCATGCGTCCAGAGGTTTGTGCTAAAAGTGAGGAATCAAGAATCGAATGAGCATGATGGAGAGGGACTTCTCCATTTCCTAGATCCGCGACACGTTGAATGTTGCTAGGGTCAGTTGGCGTCGCGAACTCGTTTCCAGTAATCAAACGAAGCCCTGCGCACTCGGCAAGGTTTTTGGCAATTTGATGGTCACTAGAGAGAGGTGAGCCGTAGGTTAGCGTGGTTGGTTTTTTGCCAAGCGCTGTGGCTGCGGAAAGAATCAAGCGAGAGTCAAGCCCGCCACTTAATGACACCATTGGCTCACTGCCGTAGTTAAACGCTTCGCGAACGGCTTCGACAAAAGCCTCCAACGCATCGTCAAAACGGGTGATGTCGTTATCTAAAATCGGGATGTCTTGATGAGATTGGATGTTAGTGCGCTCAGAATCGATAGTGACTGTTGTACGCCCATTGAGGCAGCGGATCTCATTCCACAATGTCTGCTCATCAAACAACTGGCCGAACGCTACCAAAGTGCGTTGAGCGCTAGACGTTTTCGGTTGGTGATGTGTAAAGGTGCTCAGCGCTTGACGACTGGTATAAACCGCGGTGTTGTGTTGATGTTCGCCAATCCAAACAGGGAAGATGCCAAGACGATCTGTGCATGCTTGTACGGTTTGCTCATTGCTATCGACTACAATCCAACTTCGACCCCAATAAGACTGACTGCGGTTTAAGCTCACATCGGCGATAATATCAGCATCGCTGGCAGCGCTGGCAGGGTCACCCCAACAAATCACGGTTTTATGGCCAAGCTCCCAAATGGTCGCGCTATCCAGTTCGCCATCATTGGCCGTGTTAGTAATTTCGACTGCTTTGTTGGTCGCTTTAGGAATTGTAATTAGATAATGTGCCATAACCCTGCCTCAGAAGTTCTATTGATACCTCTGTATTGCAACAGCCGTGCCCAAATTTAAATATAATAAATACAGTTGGTTACGTTTTGATCTTGAAGTGGTAATGGTGTTTTTTCATTTTGACAATCAAAATCAGATTGAGAATTTGCACTGAGATGGGGTTAAGAGCGGGTAAACAAAAAGAGAGCCACAAGTGACTCTCTTTCATGAAGCTACGATTCGCTAAATGTTGGAATCGATGGCGTTAAGCGCGAGCTCGGCGTTTAGGAGCGCCTTTACCGTTTGGTTTACCTGCAGGCTTGCCACCTGATCTTTGTTGACCATTTGGTTTGCTGTTTGGTTTACCGTTGCCTTGCTTACCAGGGCCTTGAGCACCATTACCTTGAGTGCCATGACCTTGATTCTGACCAGCTGCTGGGCGTTGACCCGGCTTCTTACGTCGCTGACCATCCGTTCGGATGTCCGGTTGTCCCTTCGTGTGCTTGGTAGCAAATCGATTGGCACCATGACGGCCGGATTTACGGCGCTGTGCTGGCGTACGTGAGTCGATATCTTCAGCAGGTACTAGGCAGCTTGGTTTGTCGCCAATTAGATATTGCTTACCCATGCTGACTAAGGCTTCACGGATCTGCGGCCAGTTGTCTGGATCGTGATAACGTAGCAAGGCTTTGTGCAAGCGACGCTGACGTTCGCCCTTCGCCACTGGCAAGTCTTCACGTTTTTTGTATTTGACGCGTTTCAGCGGGTTCGTTTCTGAGTAATACATGGATGTTGCATTACACATTGGCGACGGATAGAAGTTCTGAACTTGGTCACATTCAAAGTTGTTCTTTTTCAGCCACAGTGCCAGGTTAAGCATGTCTTCGTCTTCTGTGCCTGGGTGTGCCGAGATGAAGTATGGGATCAAGTACTGTTTCTTACCTGCTTCAGCGCTGTATTTTTCAAACATCTCTTTGAAGCGGTCATAGGTACCCATACCTGGTTTCATCATCAGATCCAACGGGCCTTTTTCCGTATGCTCTGGTGCGATCTTTAGGTAGCCACCTACGTGGTGTGTCACGAGTTCACGAACGTACTCTGGGGATTCAATGGCCAAGTCATAACGAACACCAGAGGCGATCATGACCTTTTTCACTCCATCAACTTTACGCGCTGCGCGGTATAGGTCGATAGTGTGTTTATGATCCGTGTTGAGCTTGTTACAGATGCCTGGGAACACGCAAGAAGGACGTCGACAGTTTGCTTCCGCTTTTGGATCAGAGCAGCCTAAGCGATACATGTTGGCTGTTGGGCCGCCCAAATCAGAGATGGTACCAGTAAAACCCGGTACTTTGTCGCGGATCTCTTCTAGTTCCCCAATGATTGATTCTTGAGAGCGGTTTTGAATAATTCGTCCTTCGTGTTCAGTGATCGAGCAGAACGAGCAACCTCCAAAACAGCCACGCATAATATTAACCGAGGTTTTGATCATGTCGTAGGCAGGGATCTTGGCTTTACCGTATTTAGGGTGAGGTACACGCGCATATGGCAGGCCAAACACGTAGTCCATCTCCTCTGTGGTGAGCGGAATCGGTGCTTGGTTTACCCAGAGCTCGCGGTTGCCATGGCGCTGAATCAGCGCACGACCCGAATATGGGTTGGTCTCAAGGTGCATCACACGGCTGGCATGAGCGTAAAGGATACGGTCATTGTTGAGCTTCTCGAAGGGTGGCAAGCGCACAGCCGTCGAGACTGCATCATGACGAGATGGGCGAATGGTAATCGGTTTCGCTTCAGCTTCAGCTTCAGTCTCTGATTTGTTGGTGTCGCAGTTTGATTCCACCTGATATGGGTTTTGTGGCACGAATGCTTTACCCGGCTTTTCAATACGCGATGAGTCAATGATGGTGTATTGCTCTGGTTCAACCGCCAAATTCACTGCTGTGCCGCGAATATTGGTCATGTCAGCCACGCTTTCACCATCAGCTAGTCGGTGCGCAACTTCTACCAGTGCACGTTCTGCGTTACCAAACAGTAGAATGTCGGCTTTGGCGTCAAATAGCACTGAGCGACGAACTTTATCTGACCAATAGTCGTAGTGAGCAATACGGCGCAAGCTGGCTTCAATACCACCCAGTACGATAGGAGTTTCTTTGTAGGCTTCTCGGCAGCGCTGAGAATACACCAGTGTTGCGCGGTCTGGTCGTTTACCACCTTCGTTGTTTGGTGTGTAAGCATCGTCGTGGCGCAGTTTTTTATCCGCGGTGTAACGGTTGATCATTGAGTCCATGTTGCCAGCAGTGATACCGAAGAAGAGATTCGGCTTACCTAGGCTCATGAAGTCATTCTTATTGCTCCAATCTGGCTGAGCAATAATACCAACGCGGAAGCCTTGTGCTTCAAGCAGGCGACCAATGATAGCCATACCAAAACTAGGATGATCAACATACGCATCCCCCGTGACAATAATGATGTCACAGCTGTCCCATCCAAGGGCGTTCATCTCTTTTCTGCTGGTGGGCAAAAAAGGAGCAATACCAAAGCATTCCGCCCAGTATTTTTTGTGCTCATGGATTGGGGTGATGTCGTTGTGCATATTTTAACCTCTAGTTTTGAAGGCGGGCATTATATACTTCAATCCCAGTGACTTCAAAGCCCAAACAAAGTGTGGTTATTTTGCTGTATGACGAGTCAATGGTATTCGTCCTCAAGCTGATATATCATCAGCGCCAATGATTTTTGCTTTGAACTCATACCCATGATTACTGCTGTTTTGACATTACTTGCGCCGGCACTTTCCGTTGCGATGCTCGTACTAACTCTTATTTTAGCAAAGGGCGACATTTGCCCCGGACAAAGAGGCCGTATTCACAAGTTATTGCCAGCTATAGGCATACTTTGGCTTGCCATCGCTTCTTTGAAGATTGAAGCTTTTTTAGTGGTGTTTGCGCTGTTCTATTTCTATTCCAAAGTTCAAACAGGTAAAACCCGAGAGAAAGGGCCTTTCTGGGCTCTGCATCTTGCTAACGGTATGGGGATGACCTTCTCAGTGATTTTGATCGCTCAGCAGCCAAATCTCGCTCAATCTATGTCGCTTGCCAGTGCAGGATTATTGCTAGGTGCGGCGTTTGCCCATTTACTGCTGACAATGGCTAAGACACGACTTCAGGCCTTTCATCGCATCTTACCGGTGTCAGGCGTTGTGTTTGCGATGCTATTGGCATTGAGTTTTGTGTTTAATGCTTATCAGTGGGAGCCTGAGGTTGTTGCTAACTATACTCCAGCGGTGATTATCTCTTTGCTTATGCTAATGGCTGGCATCGTGATTTGGAGCTGGCACATTATTCGTCACCGAGCACCAGCGAAAGGTCAGCTTGCCGTCGCGTTTTTGAGCCTTTTGGTGACCAACATTGGGCTGTTGCAGCTTTATTGGCTTGCTTGATCTGTAAACCAAGTCACTTTCTATTCCGTAATAAACAGCTAGTCTTTAAGGGCAAGCTTTTTTATGGAGTGCGGTTATGGATCTAAGTAATGTGAGCGGTTTTGACAGTATTATCTTGCTTGGTATCGTCAACGAAAAATTGCGCTTAGAGTGCGACTCGTTTGATGAGTTGGTGAGCATGTATGAAATGGACGTAGAAGGCGTGGTAGGTAAATTGGATATGCTCGGTTACCAGTATGACCCTTTGACCAATCAGTTCAAAGCGTACCATCGCTAAATCGCTAACCATAGAAAAAGGTCGCATAATGCGACCTTTTCGTTTTTATAGAGCCTGTTTATTATAGAACTCTTTATCTATTCGGGCTCATTAGCCGCAGCATTTTTTGTGCTTTTTACCGCTGCCACACGGGCAAGGGTCATTGCGACCTACTTTCACCGATTCAACGGTTAGCGGTTTAGGTGGAATGCTGTCATCGATTTCACCATCGACGTAAAACCACTGGCCTTGTTCGAATAGAAAGCGCGAACGCTCTGCCAAGCAGTACTCATAACCGTTGTCTTTAAGAAAAGCGCGAAAGCTTACATAGCCTTCGTTTTCATGGTTGCCACTCTCGCTGCCAATGACTTCAAGCTTGAGCCAATCACTGTTTATAGAGTCAGCGATTGCTTCTCGCTCATTCTCTGCATGACAACTTGGATGATAGGTCGCGACAACAAAGTCAACATCCTTGGTTAAGTGGGCGCTATAGCGCGCGCGCATCAGCTGCTCAGGCTGTTTCGCTAGGGTGACATCTTGGTGGATGGGGTGGCAGCATGTTTCGTAGCTTTGATTACTGCCGCAGTAGCATGGTTTCATGATTAATCTTTGATTTGGTGTTTAACGTTCAAACGTGAACGTGGTACTCGGACTCAATTGCCAGTAGGTCTTCAGTCCATTTAATAGCGTCATCATAATGCTTCGCGAGCTTTTCGTCACTGACTTCTAGTTTGTCGCGATAAGCTATCACCGTCATCCAATCGGCATTCTCGTACGCTTTGACCAAGGACAGAATGTTGCCAAGTGTGCCTTGTTTCGTCACCAACGCTGATTTAACCATATGGTCGATAGGCATTTTTTCTACCAACTCTTCTAAAGGCTGGTCAAACAGCGAGTCTAACAATGAGAACATACCAGTGAGAAAGCCAAGGCCTTCGTCGAGATTAGTATTCATGTCGCTAAGCAGCAGCTCACAGAAACGAGCGCGTTGAATTGATAGGCTATACAGGCTATCTGGCTTGTCGTCTTGGGTTGACGTAATCGCCACCAAGGAGATGAATTTTCTAAGACGCTCTTCACCTAGGTAAACTAAGGCTTGCTTGAACGATTTGATTTCTGAGCGGATCAGATACGAGGCATTCACAAACGTTAGTAGCTTGTACGACAAGGTGACATCAAGAGAAATGAGTCGTTCTAGCTCATCGTAGTTGATGTCTTGGTTAGCTATCTCTTTACAAAGCTGAACGACCGTCAGGAAAGAAGGTTTGATTTGCTTACGGCGAATCAACTGCGGACGACTAAAGAAATAGCCTTGAAACTGATCAAAGCCGACTTGCTTGGCAAGCTCAAACTCTTCGTAGGTTTCCACTTTCTCAGCCAGGAAAGTAATATTGTGAGGTCGCAGTCTTTCGATAAGTGCTTGAGCCTTTTTCAACGAGTACTGGCGAATATCAATTTTGATAATCGATGTATACGGCAAGAAAGGTAGCCACTCTTTGCGTGGAACAAAATCATCAAGGGCGATGGTGTAACCCGCTTGGGACATTTTCTTAATCGCAGCAAGCAGCTCAGCAGTCGGCTCACAACTTTCTAAGATTTCGATAACCAGATTTTCTTTAGGGAATAGGGTCGGGACTAAGTTCACCAAGCTTTGGTAAGGGAAGTTCACGAAACCCAGTTTATCGCCTATCGTACTGTAATGTGTTGCCAAGAAATGCTCGGAGAGAAGTCGGTTGGTGGCCAGTTCTGGGTCAATATCTGGAAAGGTATTGTTAGGACCGTCCCGAAATAGCAGCTCATAGCCAACAGTTTTTTGTTCGCTATCCAAGATAGGTTGTCTAGCGATGTACGAGTATTTCAAATTCTGCATGGTTATCTCAAAAACGTTGACTCATAGTAACGTTTTATTACTTTCTTTGACTATGAAACTATTGGAATTTCGAGGGGTAGTTCATGGTTTGTTAAAAAAACGGCGCTCAAGACACTGCGATTCTGGCTCACACACTAATACCGAGCCTTGTTGATACCAATCGCCGAGCACGATTCGTGTTGCGGGGTGGCCTTGGACGGTGAACTCATGTGTTCCTGGCCTGTGCGTGTGCCCATGGATCATAAGATCAGTGCCAGTCTCACGAAGCAGCGCTTCTACTTCGTTTTGGTTAACGTCCATAATGTCGAGTGACTTACTGGACTTGACCTCTTTGATATCGCCCTGGATTTTATTTGCAATACGGCGTCTTGTAAAGAACGGAAGGCGATTAAATAGCCATTGCAGCCAAGGCATATGTACTTTGGCGCGAAACTTCTGATATCGCACATCATCAGTACATAGCGTATCCCCATGTAATATCACCGCTTTCTTACCGTATAGGTCGATGACACTGTGTTCATCGAGAAGGGTAATACCGGTTGCTTTGCAAAAACGCTTTCCCAACAAAAAGTCGCGATTACCTTGAATAAAGTAGGTATCGACGCCGTGCTGAGTCAGAGTAAGAAACTCTTGCTTAATCATAGCGGCAAAAGGAGAAGGGTCATCGTCGCCAATCCAAAATTCGAACAGATCACCGAGTACATACAATGCATCTGCGTGAATGGCTTCTTCGCGCATAAACTTAACAAAGCAATCCGTGGTTTGGGGTAACTGAGGGGAAAGGTGTAAGTCAGAAATGAATAATGTTGTCATAATATACAGCAAGGGAGGGCAAGCCCTCCCTTTTAACGATTACTCTTGAATCGTAGAACCAGTGATGATCACTTCTTCTAGAGGTACGTCTTGGTGCATACCCATAGAGCCAGTGCTCACACCTTTGATCTTGTTAACGATGTCCATGCCTTCAACAACTTCTGCGAATACACAGTAACCCCAACCGTCTAGGCTCTCAGAGCGGAAGTCTAGGAACGTGTTGTCGTTTACGTTGATGAAGAACTGAGAGCTCGCAGAATGCGGTTCCATAGTACGTGCCATAGCCAAAGTACCTACTTTGTTGCTAAGGCCGTTGTTTGCTTCGTTTTTAATTGGAGCACGAGTCGTCTTCTCTTTAAGACCAGACGTCATGCCACCACCTTGGATCATGAAACCGTCGATAACACGGTGGAAAAGCGTGTTGTCGTAGAAACCATCGCGGCAGTATTGTAGGAAGTTTGCACTTGTTTCTGGTGCTTTCTCTTCGTTCAATTGAATTTTGATGTCGCCGAAATTAGTGTGAAGGGTGATCATGATGAATACCTATTCCATTTTTCTATTTTGAAGCCATGATTCTAGCTTAACTCCCTGCACAAGCAATAGCAGAAAGCGGGATATCTGCAATAAAAGGAACGCTTTTTATACAATGGATAGTGTTAGCTGCAAAAACTGCCGCAAAAAGCCGAGATTTCTTCGCTAATTGACTCCATTCTACGTAGCTTTATGGTTATAATCGCCGATACATTTCAAACGTAATAGTTCAGATAGAGATCATGTTAAAAATATACAACACACTGACACGACAAAAAGAGGAATTTAAACCTATTCATGCAGGCAAAGTCGGCATGTATGTCTGTGGGGTCACTATTTACGATCTCTGTCACATTGGTCACGGTCGTACTTTTGTTTCATTCGATGTGGTATCCCGTTATCTTCGTTACGTCGGTTATGACCTAACATTTGTACGTAACATCACGGATATCGATGACAAAATCATCAAGCGTGCTAACGAAAATGGTGAGTCTTGTGAGTCGCTAACAGAGCGCTTAATTGGCGAAATGCACGCAGACTTCGATGCATTGAACATGAAGCGCCCAGACATTGAGCCTCGCGCGACTGAATTCATCGCAGAGATCATTGCGCTGGTTGAAAAGCTAATTGAGCGCGGTTTTGCCTACGTCGCTGATAATGGCGACGTGATGTTCGAAGTCGGTAAGTTTGACGAATACGGCAAGCTGTCTAAGCAAGATCTTGATCAACTCCAAGCAGGAGCGCGCGTAGATGTAGAAAGCGCAAAACGCAGTCCGCTTGATTTTGTACTTTGGAAAATGTCTAAACCAGGTGAACCTACATGGGAATCACCATGGGGCGCAGGTCGTCCTGGTTGGCACATCGAGTGTTCGGCAATGAACTCATCGATTCTCGGTGACCACTTTGATATCCACGGTGGCGGTTCGGATCTTCAGTTCCCACACCACGAGAATGAAATTGCTCAGTCTTGCTGTGCTCACGATACCCAGTACGTGAACACTTGGATGCACAGTGGCATGGTGATGGTAGATAAAGAAAAAATGTCTAAGTCACTAGGTAACTTCTTTACGATCCGAGACGTTCTTGGTCACTACGATGCAGAAACGGTTCGTTACTTCCTAATGTCTGGTCACTACCGAAGCCAACTTAACTACAGTGAAGATAACCTAAACCAAGCACGTTCAGCACTTGAGCGTCTATACACGTCACTACGTGGTTTGGATGTTAATGCAGAGCCTACAGGCGGTGAAGACTATGTGACTCGCTTTACGACAGCGATGAACGATGACTTCAATACTCCAGAAGCGTACTCAGTGCTGTTTGATATGGCGCGTGAGATTAACCGTCTGAAAACAGTTGATATGGCAGAAGCGAGCCAGCTTGGTGCGCTAATGCGCGAACTGGCTGATATCATTGGTATTTTGCATCAAGATCCAGAAGCTTTCCTTAAAGGCGATGCGGGCGATGATGACGAAGTGGCGGAAATTGAAGCGCTGATCAAACTTCGTAACGACTCTCGTGCATCGAAAGATTGGGCGAATGCCGATCTGGCTCGCGATAAGCTGAACGAACTGGGTATCATCCTAGAAGATGGCTCAGAAGGCACGACGTGGCGTCGTAAATAACCGTTTTGATAGCCCTAGCTTGCTAGGGCTTCTTTTTAGTTTCTAATTTTGGTGATACGTTTTGGCTCAGATGTACTTCTATTACTCAGCAATGAATGCGGGTAAATCGACGACTCTTCTTCAATCTTCTTTTAACTATCAAGAACGTGGTATGACGCCACTTATCTATACCGCAGCGTTGGATGATCGCTATGGTGCCGGTAAAGTCAGCTCTCGTATTGGTCTGCAGTCGGAAGCTCAGCTGTTTCGCGCTGAGACGAATCTTTTTGATGAGATTGCGGCGATCAATGCTGAAACCCCAAGACACTGTATTTTGATCGATGAGTGCCAGTTCTTATCCAAGCAGCAGGTGTACCAACTTACCGAAGTAGTGGATAAACTGAATATTCCTGTGCTTTGCTATGGTTTGCGCACCGACTTCTTGGGTGAGCTTTTTGAAGGCAGTAAACACCTTCTGGCATGGGCGGACAAGCTCGTTGAGCTAAAAACGATTTGTCACTGTGGCCGTAAAGCGAACATGGTGATCCGAACGGATGAGCACGGTAACGCGATTGCAGAAGGTGACCAGGTTTCTATTGGTGGCAACGATAAGTATGTGTCTGTTTGCCGTCAGCACTACAAAGAAGCGCTTGGGAAGTAATGTAAGTTATTGCTTTATTGTATGAAAGAGAGCCACTTTATGTGGCTCTCTTTTTTTGGACTGAGTAATTACAATGCTTCTAGTGATTACAATGCGTCTAGTGTACTTTGATATTTGAAATGATAACCAAGGTTTTGCAGCTTCTCGCTGGAGATGGTTTTATCCGGCGTTGAGTTCACTAAATTAAGCGATGTGTCCAACCCCGCAGCTCTTAATGCCGCTCGGTAAAACGTCACCTTGTCACAGGATGCAGGTGTGGTGGCATTTACGACACTCGAGCTGATGTTTTCAAGCGCGAAAATGATCGAGCCGATGGCATCATCAAGATGGAGCATATTGGCGGTCGCTTGATCGCTGACGCTTTTGAGCTTGGAAGCGAAGCGCGACGGGTGGCGGTTTGGGCCAAATAATCCGCTGCAGCGCACGATGGCGTAGTCGAGTGTCGAGTTACGAACGTACTCTTCGGCCGTTAACATGATTATAGCTTTAGCGCTAAAATCGTCGCGGCCTTTGGCAATCGGTAGGCGAGCCATGTCTTCAGTCATTAACTCTGCTCGGTCAGGGTAAACAGATGTTGAGCTCACCATAATAATCTTGCTGATGTCGGCATCTTTAGCAAGTTGGCATAACGTATCCCATTGTGAAGCGTAAAGTGCGCCGCCACCTGTTCGAAAGCCCGGCGGGAAGCAGCCAATCAGCGTATCGGCATTCAACCCTCTTAAGTGGTCTAAGGTGGCGAGCTTTTTATCGTCATTGGTAAGCTTGGCCAAATCGAGCACAAAGCCGTCAATACCATGGTGAGCGAGCTCGCTGACTCCTTGCTCTGTGGTACGTGTTGCGGTGACCCGATAGTTTTTGTTATTGAGCGCTTTTGCTAGGGGCAAACCAAGCCAACCAGCACCAACGATGACGACATTATTCTGGTTCATGTTAACCCTCTTTGAAGTTCTGTTTCAGCAATTCCCTTAAACGGCGATGGCCAAGATCATTACTTTTGCTTGAATGCTGAATAATACTGACGTTAATCATGGCAGAGATTTTCTCAAACTCTACCGGAACAGGGACGATGACTCCTTGCTCAAGCGCCGACTTTGCAAGGTAAGTGGGTATGTATGTCCAGCCAAACCCAGCAATACACCACTCGAGTAGCATTTGGTAGCTGTCCGAATACCAAATATCTGGACTCAACGCATGATGTAAGCTACTTGTTTTGTTATTGCGAGAGCTGATCGACAATTGGCGATGCAAGCTCAAAATCTCAAGATGAGGGGCGACGGTTTGCGCTAGCGGATGAGACGCTGAGACATAAACGTCGAACTGAAGTGACCCGATACTCTCGAAATCGAGCGAAAAGGGCACGGAAAGATCTTCATGAATGATAGCGGAAGTGGCTCTTCCGGTTTGTACCATTTCGACCGCATCACAGCTTGAAGCAAACAATAGCTCTAACTCGAGTCTTGGAAACTCATCTGATAGCGCTCGAATGATAGGCGTAACCCAGCCAAAAGAAATGCCCTCGTCAATGGTCAGAACGATAGGTTGGATCTCCTTTTGCGTCAAACTATCGACGCGTTCGGCAAGTCGACCATGCTGGACCATGGCGGCTCTCGCGTAGGGTAGCAGCTTTTCTCCCTCTTCAGTAAGAACCGGGTAGCGACCTCTTCTATCAAACAACTCAACCCCACAGTCAATTTCCAGGTTCATAATATTTTGACTCACGGCAGATTGTACCTTGCCTAATTTTCGCGCTGCACTCGAGAACGACCCAGTTTCCACTGTAGTGATGAAGGCTTCGATTTGTTCCACACTCAACATATCAGTTATCCTGATGTTACCTAACTGTCTATGACACTAAGCATAATTGATAATACATCTATTGCTAGTGCTGATAGCAAAGTTAGGGTGTAATTATATGAATGTAAAAGAAAGAATTTTTCACGCGATGCTATTTGAAGTTACGGCTTTAACCATCATTATTTCTGCTGCTTCGATGCTGGCGGGTGTTAAGTCAACGTCAATGATGGCCGTGGGTATTGGAATGAGCGTGTTTACCGTTATTTGGAATTATTTCTATAACGTACTTTTTGACAAGTTAGTTCCAGGGTGTCGAACGCAAAGAACGTTGGCAGTAAGAGTTGGGCATGCACTGGGCTTTGAAGGTGGGCTGATTTTCTTCACGATTCCCGCTATCGCATGGGCATTGGGTGTGACGCTTTGGACAGCACTTATGATTGAAGCTGGTTTCTTAGTGTTCTTTTTCTTCTTTACCGCTGCATTTAATTGGGCGTATGACAAGTGGGCGCCTTATCAGCGGCTAGTATCTTGGTGGAACGCTGGTACCGATTATCAAATACGTTAGAACGAGAATAAAAACTCTGAGTGAGTGGAGTTGTTTCTAAGGTAGTTAGTATAAATAGGAAGTGGCAACGGATTACCGTTGCCACTTGAAGTTTCAGTGAGCCAACATTTATGAGCTCAATACGCGTAGGATTTTATCCGCGTGCTCAGCGGTCTCAATCCCTTCATCTGTCAGGTATCCACCGTCCGGTAGAGTACAAAGCCCTTTTTCATACAGTCGTTGGACTGCTTTTTGCATATCTTCATTAGCATCATGGTGCACTTTTATACCGGTTGCCGAACTGCTGATATCAAATTTAAGCAGTAGGTTCATCTCTGCGAGATGCTCAGGCGTGAATTTCATAGATTTGCCTCTTGGTTGCGTTTCTTCCATCAACATAGTGGGGAAACAGCACATTGACAATCGCCGAGTGAGGAAAGTGTTAGCTTGCACCGCCTTCTAGTAAGAATTGGTAAAAATTTCGCACTAAGTGGATGAATTATAACCGATTAGAATGCGCCGAGATGTATTTAGTGTTGAATTTGAATATAGTGAGTTGTTTTTGCTTGCTGCACGCTTGGGAGCAGGCTTACGGGATGCGTTGTCCCAGATTAGGAGAGTAGATGTCTACGCGCAAATTAATTGTGGTATTGCTGTGTGTTTTGGGCGTGGCCTCTTGTGCGAGTACGCCGCCAGTTAACGATGCTAGGGCGAATTTAAGCCCCAAAGAGCTGGAGTTGACGCGGAATAAAGAATTTGAACAGCTGACGGCAACTTATACGTACTGGTCGAAAGCGTTGGAAGGTGCAGAGTCGCTGCGCATCTATGCCCCAGAGAATTACCGAGAAATGATGTCGTCTTGGAAGAGCGCTCATGACCTTTTTATTGAGATCCGCAAAGATCCCAATCAAATTGACAACAAGCACTCGGTATTTTCCAGTGAAACATACGCCGTCGGGTTTCGAGATCGCATTAATACCGTTGAGTATAACTACCGAGCGATTCAAGGCTTGAAGAAGCAAGCAGATGAACTTTTAGCGCCGGCTATGACAGAAATGGCTTACCTCCAAAAAATAGAGACAGGTCGTTACTTTAAGCATGCGATGAATACGTTAAGCCGTGACTATCAGCGCCTGTTTGAGCACTTGGTGGTATCGGAAGTGGATCTCGCGACGAGCTATCAAGAGCGTTTTCTTAATCATGCCAAAGCCCTTGAGATACGCGTGATTGATGCGAAGTACGTGAAACCACTAGAGCAAAAGCTTGCGACATTAGCGAGTGCTCGTTACAACGTTTTGGCGCCGGTGAGTTTTGGTTATGTGGAGCAGGGCATTCAGGAACTGTCTGAGTTTGTCACACAATCACCACGCGCGTTTGTCGAGATTGATGAACAAGTGGAACGAATCGACTTTCAATTTCGACGTTTAGAGTCTGTTGTGCAAGAAGTGACGAAACTTATCAATGTAGAGAAGTCTCAGTTTGAGCCGTTTGTGCTTGAGGCAGAATCTCGAATGCACCACATTTCCTCTGCCGCGAAAGGCAATGACTATCGTGATCAGTCGTTATCAGCGCAGTCGAGTCGCATTGCTCATGATGTGGAGCGCTTGAAGGCGGCTGACAACACCCGAGCGCTCAAGAAGGAAAATGCATTGCTGAAACAGCAAATTACATTGCTTCAGAAGCGCAGTGACAGTGTTGTCTCTCCTGATGAGGCGCAGGTAGCCCAAGATGTTGCCGCGCAAAATAGAGCTGAAATAGAGACGTTGAAAAAGCTGGTCAGCGCCCTTCAGGAACAAGCTGAGTAAGCTTTCCAAAACGCCGCGATTTGAACTGACTCCCAATCTTATCTCCAAGCGCTCGCTTCATTGACTCAATGATTGAGCGCCGCTTTTTCCTACGCGCTTATTTGTCGTAACCACCATATTTGGTAAATAACATTTTACCGCCAAATAAATCTTGCTTTATTGATGGATTGGAGTGATTATCCGCGCCCGTTTTAATTGTCACAAAATATGTAAGAGAAAAATGGAAATCAATCAATTTGATGCGCTGTTGCCACCACAAATGGCAGAGCGTGCAGCAGAAGCTGGCGTAGGTAAAGCGACAAAAGATCCGATGAAGTCTTTCCTGTTAGCAATCACGGCAGGTCTGCACATTGGTATTGCGTTTATTTTTTACACCACCATCACGACAGGAGCCGGAGACCTACCCTGGGGACTGACTCGTTTTCTTGGTGGCCTGGCGTTCAGTTTGGGTTTGGTTCTGGTCATTATTACCGGTGGTGAACTGTTTACCAGCTCCGTGTTGACCCTTGTGGCAAGAGCGAGTGGCAAAATTACCTGGCGTGCCCTGTTTAAAAACTGGATGGTGGTTTACGTTGGCAACATGCTAGGTGCATTGTTCCTTGTAGGTATTATGTTGACGGCAAAGCAATACATGTTTGATGGCGGTCAGGTAGGCCTTAACACCATGCATATTGCCCAGCACAAGCTTCATCACGATTTTTGGCAAGCGGTAGCACTTGGCATCATGTGTAACGTATTGGTCTGTGTTGCGGTATGGATGACGTTTAGTGGTCGTACTTTGACTGATAAGATCATCGTGATGGTATTGCCGGTGGCGATGTTTGTCTCAGCAGGTTTTGAACACTGCATAGCGAACATGTTTCAAGTACCGATGGCGATTGGCATCAAAAATCTCGCATCACCTGAGTTTTGGCAAGCTATAGGTGCGACACCGGCAGAGTTTGCGGATCTAAACCTAATGACGTTTGTTGTGAATAACCTAATCCCAGTGACGTTAGGTAACATCATCGGCGGTGGCGTGTTTGTTGGCATGTTGTATTGGTTGATCTACTTACGCGACTAAATCCACTGCGATTAGATCCACTACGATCCAACAGATGCCTAGTTCTATGTAGAAAGTAGTTGTATGCAAAAAGCAGTTGGATACAGAGCAAAAAGGGCGTCTACGCCCTTTTTTAATGCCTGTCAGTTATTAGTGAGCCATCCTGTGCAAGCCAACCTTTTGAGAGGTTGAAAGGTGAAGAGAGGCCATAGCCATGATCATCGGCATCATTGAGTGCGTCGGGTGTGTCGATAAGCCAATTGCGAGCGACATCGTCTTGACTCGGCCTTGTACATAATTCATCCAACATCTTCTTCATCCTTGAGTTGCTTAGCTTTCAGAATCCTGTGCGACGAGGCAACTTTGCTATTTGCCCCTTGTTTTGCTGATAAACTAACCATAATTGATGACAAGAACATGACGCTGGGGATCTTTTGGCCGTTTACAGGCATGTATATTGATAAATAGCGTAACTTCAGAGACTTGGTTATCCACATATCCTGTGGATAACCTGGTTCAAACTTAGTGAGTAACCGCGAAAAGTGCTGAATTAGCCACTTGTTTGAGGACGAATTTTTGGCTTCCCAGAGGCATCGAATCCTCGATAGACCACAAGGTTTAAGCAGACGACGATAGAAATACTCATCATGACCCAAATAGCCATCATAATGACCAGCTGATACTTCACAGCTACGACCGGACTCGCACCGCCTAAAATTTGACCAGTCATCATCCCTGGCAGTGAGACCAGTCCAGTTGTGGCCATTGTAGCCAGAATAGGCGCTAGGGATTTCTGAAGCGAAACTCGGACAAAAGGCAATGTGGCGATAGAAATCGGCGCCCCAAGTGCGATGGAGGCTTGATACTCGCTCCAACGGTTTTCTAACGCGCTGTAGAAGTTCTGAAGCGCAACAATGTTCCCTCCTAAGCTATTACCAAGCAGCATGCCGGATAAAGGTATCGCGTATTGCGCGCTATAGAATGGGTCTGGTTGTACAGTGACAAGGCAAAGCAATGCCAGAATTGGGAACAGCCCAATACACAGTGCAAATACCAAAAAGCTGACAACCGGCCGTTTTGGTAGTTTTGACTTTGCGGCTATCGCGTTAGCACCGACGATAATCATCACCAGCAACCACACCAAGTTGACGGCAAAGCTATCTAAGTAAAACAAATATTCAAGATAGAGCCCCACCAGAGCTAACTGGATTGCCATTCGAATAAGCCCAACAGTGGCATCTTTTCCTATTTCTAGCTTGTAGTAGTTGTTGATGGTGTAGGGGATGAGCAAGGTGGTAGCGAATAGCGCGATCTGCCACCAACTGATATCAATAACTTGCTGCATGTCATGCTCTGTATCTGGGGAAGTTAGTGTCAAAAGTGTACCCAAATTGGCCTCATCATTCACGTGGTTTAAATACGCCTGGAGTAACAAAAAAACAACAAACGACGTGCTGTTGGGGAGGGGGACAGGCTAAAAAAGTTGGTGGAGTTATTGGTAAGAATGTGTAAATGTTGTGGTTATGTAGCTATATTTACATGTGGGTAACAGTATTAATCTGTCATATCTGTTCATAACTTTACACATCAATCTTTAATTAAATACAACTCGGGATGAACTCAAAAAACTGTTGATTAACAAGGGATGAGAGGACGGAATTGATTGAACCTTACTCCTAGTATGGTTTAGCATTTTCCCATAGATGTTTTAAATAATTGAGTGTCCTTCGTGGAATACTCGTGGACTGGACAACATACAAGATAGGCAAATGTATGAGTGATGTTAACAAAGTAGAAAGTGCGGAAAAGCACGGGATGGAGTGGAAGTCGTTTTTCTTTATCTGTGCCGTATTTTTCCCTCTGTTGAGTGTGGCTATCGTTGGTGGCTACGGATTTATCGTTTGGATGCTCCAAATGTTCGTTTTCGGCCCTCCAGGCGTGCATGGCTAATTTGTAGCCAAACCCGTTCAACAAGTTTCAAGAGAGTTAGTCATGAAATCCTTTTTAATTAAACTTTGGCGCACCATCAGCCGCCCTGCAGTTCACATCAGCCTTGGTGTGCTAACCGCGGGTGGTTTCGTTGCTGGTGTGGTTTTCTGGGGTGGTTTTAACACCGCGCTTGAAGCAACTAACACAGAAGAGTTCTGTATCAGCTGTCACACCATGCGTGATAATGTATACGTCGAGCTTCAAGAAACCGTTCACTGGAAAAACCACTCAGGTGTTCGTGCCACTTGTCCTGATTGCCACGTTCCACATAACTGGACAGATAAAATTGCACGTAAAATGCAGGCTTCAAAAGAAGTATTTGCACAGGTTTTTGGCGATTTAGATACCCCAGAAAAATTCGAAGCGCGTCGTCTAGAGCTAGCGCGCCATGAATGGGACCGTTTCTCTGCCAACAAATCTCTAGAGTGTAAAAACTGTCACAACTATGAGTCTATGGACTTTGAGCAAATGTCTCCGACTGCTCGCATTCAAATGAAGTCAGCGGCTGAGCGTGATCAAAGCTGTGTAGACTGCCATAAAGGTATTGCACACAACCTGCCTAAAGATATGGCAGCGGCAAGTGGTATTGTTGGTGACCTAGAGCAAGTAGCAAGCAGCACGTCTTACTCGAAAGGTCAGAGCGTAGTGTCTATTCGTCACCTACCACTTTACACCGATGAAACAGGTTCAACGGAAGCGGGTCTACTTAGCCCTGCAAGTAAAGTTGAAATCTTGGATGTTAAAGGTGACATGATCAAAGTTGAAATCGATGGCTGGCGTAAAGCGAAAGGCTTTGGCCGCGTGATTCAAGAAGACTTTGGTAAGAACATCTCAACAGCCATTCTTTCTCGTGAAGTGTCACAAGGCGCTGACGTGAATGTGGGCGAGAAGAAAGAAGACGAGCTAACGGGTCTTCCTTGGGAAGAAGTTGCCGTTGACTTATGGATGAAACAAGAGTCTATGGTGACTGACTTCACTCCAATTTGGAACGCAGCTGGTGAAGCGTATCAAACCAACTGTTCTACTTGTCATACACAACCTGACGTTGCGCACTTCAGTGCAAACGGCTGGGTAGGCATGCTAGACGGTATGATCGCGTTTGTGAACTTCGACACTGATACAGAAGCACTTGTTCTGAAGTATCTACAGAAGCACTCTTCAGATTACTCTGAAGGCCACCACTAATAAACGTCAATTGGAGTTAAAAAATGGCAATTACAAGAAGAAGCTTCCTTAAAGGCGTGGCGGGTTCGAGTGCAGCAACACTGATAGGTCCGAGCCTACTGGCGTCAGCGACTGCAAGCGCTGCAGAAACAGACGGCACTTGGAAAGTATCTGGTTCACACTGGGGCGCGTTTCGCGCCCGAGTGTGGGGCGGCAAAGTTCAAGAGATCAAACCGCTAGAAGTGGATAAATACCCAACAGACATGTTGAACGGTATTAAAGGCATTATTTACAGCCCATCTCGTGTTCGTTACCCAATGGTTCGCCTTGATTGGCTGAAGAAGCACAAGTACGCACCTGAGACGCGCGGTAACAACCGTTTTGTGCGTGTGACTTGGGATGAAGCGCTAGATTTGTTCTACCGTGAACTTGAGCGCGTGCAAAAAGACTACGGTCCTTATGCTCTGCACACAGGTCAAACAGGTTGGCGTCAAACCGGCCAAATGCACAGCTGTACTAACCATATGATGCGTGCAATGGGTCTACACGGTTACTCAGTTAAGAAAGTAGGTGACTACTCAACAGGTGCGGGTCAAACCATCCTGCCATACGTGTTAGGCTCGACGGAAGTTTACGCTCAAGGTACATCTTGGGAGCTTATCCTAAAGAACAGTGACAACATCATTCTTTGGGCAAACGACCCAGTGAAAAACCTTCAAGTTGGTTGGACATGTGAAACGCATGAGTCGTTTGCATACCTAGAGCAGCTTAAAGAGAAAGTCGCTAAAAAAGAAATCAACGTTATCTCGGTTGACCCTGTTAAAAATAAAACGCAGCGTTACCTAGAAAACGACCACATGTATGTAAACCCACAAACTGACGTAGCCTTTATGCTAGGTCTGGCTCACGTGCTGTACAACGAAGATCTATACGATAAGAAATTCATCGAAACGTATTGCCTAGGTTTTGATGATTTCATTAAGTATGTTCAAGGTGAAACCAAAGATCGCGTGGAGAAGACGCCTGAATGGGCTGCTGAGATTTGTGGTGTACCCGCTGACAAGATCCGCGAGTTTGCTCGTATGCTGGTTAACGGTCGTACGCAAATCCTGTTCGGCTGGTGTGTTCAGCGTCAAGAACACGGTGAGCAACCATACTGGATGGGTGCAGTACTGGCTTCAATGATTGGTCAAATCGGTCTGCCAGGTGGCGGTGTGTCTTATGGCCACCACTATTCAGGTATTGGTGTTCCTTCAACAGGGTTTGCGGCTCCAGGCTCGTTCCCGTTGAACATCGATCAAGGCCAAACACCTAAGTACACCAACCAAGATTACAAAGGCTACAGCCGCGTAATCCCAGTTGCTCGTTGGGTGGACAGCCTTTTAGAGCCAGGTAAGAAGATCAACTCAAATGGTTCGGTTGTGACCCTGCCTGACATCAAGATGATGGTATTTAGTGGTAATAACCCTTGGCATCACCACCAAGATCGCAACCGCATGAAGAAAGCGTTCCGCAGCCTTCATACTGTTGTGGCGATTGATTTTGCTTGGACTGCAACGTGCCGCCACTCTGACATCGTGCTACCAGCATGTACTCAGTGGGAACGTAACGATATTGACGGTTACGGTGCGTACTCAGGCCGTGGTCTGATTGCGATGCATAAGCTTGTCGACCCGCTATTCCAGTCTAAGACTGACTTCCAAATCATGACGGAACTTACTCGTCGTTGGGGGCGCTCTGAAGACTACACGCGTGGCATGACAGAAATGGAGTGGGTGAAATCACTTTACGACAACTGTAAAGAAGCCAACAAAGGTAAGTTTGAACTTCCAGAGTTTGCTGAGTTCTGGGAAAAAGGCTTCCTAGACTTCGGTACAGGTAAACCTTGGGTTCGTCACGCAGATTTCCGTGAAGATCCAGAGATCAATGCATTGGGTACACCATCTGGCTTTATCGAGATCACGAGCCGTACTATCGGCAACATGAACTACGAACACTGCCAAGAGCACCCAATGTGGTTTGAAAAGTCAGAACGTTCGCATGGCGGTCCTGGCTCTGAAAAACACCCGTACTGGCTACAATCTTGCCACCCGGACAAGCGTCTGCACTCACAGATGTGTGAATCAGAAGAGTTCCGTGCGACTTACACTGTACAAGGTCGCGAGCCGATTTACATCAACCCAACAGATGCTAAAGCCAAAGGCATCAAAGATGGCGATGTGGTTCGCGTATTTAACGACCGCGGTCAACTACTGGCAGGTGCGGTTGTAACAGACAGCTTTGCTTCAGGCGTGGTTCGTATTGAAGAGGGCGCATGGTATGGTCCACTTAACGAGAAAATTGGCGCATTGGATACCTATGGCGATCCAAACACCCTGACGCAAGATATCCCATCGTCGGAGCTTGCGCAGGCAACGTCAGCGAACACTTGTTTGGTGGACTTTGAGAAGTTTGTAGGCAAACTTCCACCAGTGACCTCGTTCGGCGGCCCGATCGAAGTGGTATAATGCAGGTAAGTGCTAACTAGTACACAAAACCCATCGGAAACGATGGGTTTTTTTATACCTGACAATATACTCATTAGGTAACCTATTTAATTGTTGAGTAACAATGACTGAGTATATTTCTGTTTTACCAGAGCTCGATGCTTTGGCGATCAATCCCGACATTGAGATCAAGTTAGAAGGCTCTGAGTTAACGTGTCACTATCGCAGCGTTTTTCCGCGCGCCTTGCCTTCTCAAACGGCGTTACTGCGTTTTGAAAACCAAGTAGAAACAGGCGCTCAACTGCTTGGTGATGGGTTTCAGATGCTCTGCCAGACGGCTGGCTCACCGACAGCTTTAGTGGATGTCGGCCGCTGTCCTGACAATAACGCCAGTTATCGGCTCTATCCGCAGGATGCACCTAAACGCTTTTACAACTACCTAGTTGTGGAGCAGTCAACCGGCTTTCAATTGTACGGTTTCACATCCTGCCATCGCTTTGCCGGCTACTTTGAGCTTGATCAGACACATCACGGCATTGATGTGGTGGCTTACATCGACGGCGAAGAGAGCGAACCACAGTTTTGGGAGACCAATCAACTAGAATCGCTTGTTGTGATCCATGGGAGCAGTTTAGAAAGTGTCTATGAGCGGTATGCTCAGCACATTGCCAACCATCACCCGGCTCGAAGTGGTGTCACGCAGTCGAGCCCAATCGGATGGTGTTCGTGGTATGCCTACTATGCCGAAGTCACTAAACAAAATGTCATCGACAACACGCAAATCATGACAGAGCAGCTTAATGACTTACAGTGGGTATTGCTCGATGATGGCTATCAAGCTTTTATGGGAGATTGGCTAACGCCTTCTGATAAGTTCGAGGGTGGAGTGAAATCGCTCATTGCGGAGATCCGAGCTCAAGGCAGAAAGCCTGCCATTTGGCTAGCGCCGTTTATTGCTCAAGCGGAATCAGAGATTTTCCAGCAGCATCCAGAGTGGTTTTTGAAACACCCATCTGGTGAGCTTTTGAAAGCGGAAGACATCACCTATGGCGGTTGGCGCTGCACACCTTGGTATATTTTGGATGCGACACATCCAGAGGTGCAAGCACATTTAACTCGTGTTGTTAAAGTGATGCGCGAAGAATGGGGCGTAGAGCTTTTCAAACTTGATGCAAACTACTGGGGCACTCTAAAAGGCGTGCGTCATCAAAGAGGGGCGACGGGTATTGAAGCTTATCGTCTTGGGATGGCAGCGATCAACGAAGGGGCTGGCGATGCGCTTGTACTCGGCTGTAACGCGCCAATGTGGCCTTCTCTTGGGCTAGTCGATGCGATGCGAGTGTCCGATGATGTTGAGCGACATGTAGAGCGTTTTGAGCAAATCGCGAAAGAGACGTTCTATCGCAGTTGGCAACATCAGCGCTTGTGGCTCATTGACCCAGATTGCGCTACGTTCACGTCACTGCCGAATCAAGGAGCAGACCGCAGCGCGTATGAGTTTCATCGTAACGTGCTTTTAGCGGCGGGTGGTTTGCTGCTCTCTGGTGATCCTCTGCCTGAGCTAACGCCTTTTGCCGAGGAAACGTTGGCACGGCTGATCGCTCGTCAGCATCAAACCAGTCGCGCCTCAGTCTTTAGCTCGTTGACCCTTAATCATGCCACGCTTAAGTTGTCCGAAGAAAGACGCTTGCATAGCCTATTTCATTACAATGATGTGGTCAGTGAGTACACCCTAACTACCGAGTTTCCAAGTGATTGGTACGATTTTTGGACTGGTGAGAAGCTCAACCAAGAGCCTGCTCAGATACAGATCGTCCCTATAAACCAAGGACTCAGTAGTCGAGCGGTCGTATCAATCGTTCACTTGCCGGTGGCGTAAAGGGCGCGGTTAGACTTCAAACAGCCAATAGTACCCATATCCTACGATGAGCGCTGGTAGCGCAGAGTAAAAGGTCGCTACCAGTGCTGCTTTAGGCGCCAGCGCAATTGCTGGGAACAAAGCATCTCCATCATTAGAAAGTGCATTCGATATCTGTGCAGACATTGGCACAACACCGCCAAGATATAAGCTGGTCACCAGTATTTGTGGACCACAACCTGGAAGCAAGCCCACGAGCATACCGATCAGCGGCATGTAAACGCCGTATCCTGATAGTGAACTCGCCATATCGATCTTGGCGAAGTGAATCGATAATTCGAAAGCGAGAAATGCTACGATCACCCAAGCGCTGACAAAGTGCGTATCTTGCGCTGCTTTTTGCATTGGGTGTGAGGCAGGGCGTTTGTCATCTTCAGCTACAGCACTTTGATAATCCTTAATCTCTTTGGTAAATGCCCACAGAAACATCATCACGACGGCGAGCACCGCACCGATCCATTCAATCGTGCCCTCTGGGAGACTGAAAACCGCATTGACGTCAACTTGAAATGACATAGCGAAGGCAATCGCAACGGTTGGGACGATGAGCCAAGTCCAAAATAGCCCTTGTAGATTGATTGCTCTGTGCTGCAAAGGGTTCGCTGCGTTTTGCGAGCAACAATCAGCGCTTGCTGCCAGACTATTGACTATATTACTCATTTTGCTGTCTGGATTAGGTCTTAGGAAGTCGTCGGCGTGAATGCGATTGACGATTAAACCTGTGATGGCTCCGACAACAACGCCAAGCGCCATCATTCCAAGTCCAACACTTGGCTGACTGGCTATCAATAAGAACGCGGCATCACCCATAGTGGCAGTCAGTACGGCAACAACAGAGCCAAACCCCACGCGGCCAGCAACAAACTGGGTGGTGACGATGATGGCGCCTCCACAGCCTGGAAGGACGCCGAGCATTGAAGATATCAATACCTGGTAGGTGGGTGATTGATGGTAAAGCGCCACCATTCGGTGCTGACTTGACATCATGCGGGCGACTTGGCGGTAGATGACTAAGGTGAAAGCAACATACGTCGATACTGCCCAAAATGCATCCGCGAGGGCATTCATCGTAACGTCACGCGTTGCGCTTGTGATGAGCAACAGTGTCAGAGCGATCGGGAGAATCAAGCGTTTATACTTAGGCTTGAATTGGTCAACGCTGAGGACATTGACGACAGTAGAGTTTGTCATGTGAAGCATAACTTTCACCGATAGTAAATGCGAATTATTCTCAATTGTATACTGATGATAGTAATTCTCAATGGCATTTGTGTATTTTATTTACCTTCTATGAAGGGGAAAGAATCCCGCTAATCGCACATCAACCGATGACAAATCGAGAAAATCAGGTAAAGTATCGCCCCTGTGAGAGTAATACAGGCGAACTCGCCTGAATGATCAGAATTAGTTAGGAAGCAAAATGATTTTAGTTGTCGGTCATAAAAACCCAGATAGTGATAGCATTTGTGGTGCACTTGTTGCCGCAGAACTTCTAAAGGCTCGTGGTCTTGAAGCGACGCCAGTTCGTCAAGGCGAGATTAACCGTGAGACGCAACACATTCTTGCAACAGCAGGCGTTGACCAACCAGAACTACGCACAAGCGTTGCTGGTGAAAAAGTTTGGCTAGTAGACTACACAGATCTAGCGCAAGCACCAGACGATATCAACGAAGCAGAAATCCTAGGTATTGTTGACCACCACCGTCTAGGTGATGTGATGACAGTAAACCCTCTTGAAGCTTGGATCTGGCCTGTAGGTTGTACTTGTACCATCCTATTTAACCTATTCAAGATGGAGCAAGCAGAAATCACTCGCCCACTAGCGGTTCTAATGATGTCTGCAATCCTATCTGACACAGTAGGCTTCGCATCTCCAACTTGTACTCAAAAAGACAAAGATGCGGTTCTAGAGCTAGCACAAATCGCTGGTGTTGAAGATCTAGACGCGTTCATCAAAGATCTACTGATCGCTAAAACAAACATTGAAGGTCTATCTGCTGCTGAACTAGTAGAAAAAGACCTTAAAGCGTACCCATTCAATGGTCGTGATGTGGTTGTTGGTCAGGTTGAGCTTGCGACACTTGAGCAAGTTGATGGCATGATCGAAGCACTAGAAGCTGACCTAGCTCGCCGCTGCGAAGAAGAAGGTCTGGCTTTCGCTGCAGTGATGCTAACTGACATCACAACCGCTCAAACTCGTCTAATCTCCAAAGGTGAATGGGCTGAGAAACTGATTAAGCATGAGAAAGACGGCATGCTTATGATGGAAAATACACTAAGCCGTAAGAAGCAAGGCTGGCCTTGGCTGCAAAACGAGCTAGTGTAACTTTTCACTAAGTCTTACAAAGCCCTAGTTACCGTGACTAAACGTCATAGGTGCTGGGGCTTTTTAATTCCGCTATTCTAAAGTTAAACTTAACCTTTAGAGCTACAAATAATCAAAAAGGTGCGCTGCAATGGCATTAGAACAACATCAAATTGATGAGATTTCTCGTTACGATGAAGAGAAGAGACTGAAGTACAGTGTAAAAACCATGGTGCAAGAACGTCAAATCTGGATCCTGACTGACGAACACGGCTGCGTGATGCTCAACACAGAAGATGAAGATTGCGTGCCTGTATGGCCGAATCAAGAGTTTGCGGAGCAATGGGCGACGGGCGAATGGGATAACTGCAAAGCCGAAGCGATTTCACTGAACAAGTGGCACAGTCGCTGGACGTATGGCTTAGAAGACGATGAGCTTGCCGTGGTTGTATTTCCGAATCAAAACGAGGAAGGCGTGGTGCTATTCCCAGACGAGTTTGACTTTGAGTTAAAAAAACAGGCGAGTAAAACGCGCTGAAAACTGGCACCAATAAAGCGTAATCAGGCACTTCACACAGTAGGCAGAAAAACAAACATAAGGTAGACTTATCATCCCTTTACTTCTGCTTACTGTTTGTTATGTCGCGACTTTTTTTACTTATCTCTAGTTTAGTATTTACTTCCTTTAGTCATGCTTCCAACAAAGAAGCGTGGGACACGTTCAGCGACATTGGGGCTTATGGCCTTGTGGGACTGGCCGCAGCAATGCCCGCCTATCAAAAAGATTGGGAAGGGGTTTGGCAAGCTGGCCTGAGTATCGGTTCCGCTTCTGCGATTGGTCTGATTGGCAAACATACCATTGACGCGCCGCGTCCAGACGGCAGCGACAACAAAAGCTTCCCTTCGAATCACACCGCGAACGCCTTCGCATCCGCAACAACCCTTTATATCCGTCAAGGATGGCAAGTCGGTCTGCCTGCCTATGGTATGGCAGCCATGGTAGGGGTAGGACGCGTGCAAGCAGACAAACACTATTGGCGAGACGTAGCGGCGGGTGCTGCCCTTGGCGTTTTGACGGGCTGGGTATTCACCGACAAGTTAGATGAAAACCTTCAGGTGATTCCTTATGCAAGCTCGCGTTCGGCAGGAGTGTCATTGACGTACGTTTGGTAACACTGCACTGTGATAGCAGCCAATAAAAAGCCCAGCATTGCTGGGCTTTAAGCGATGTGTGGTAGCGTTAGTCACGCTTCCAAAGAATATGGCAGAACTTATTGTCAGGATCACGGCTTACGAGCAAGCGCGCAAACACATCATCTAAGACATCGTTTTCTTCGTTCACAAGACCAATGCGGACTTCTGCATAGCTCTCATCAACGTCAAAGCCAACGTGCTCCACCCAATCTGCGCCAGTTTCAACAATCTCCGCTGCACCGCGGTCATCGAATTGCGCAGTGAAAAGGATAACGTCGGCTGCTTCCAGATTATCTGGTGCCATCTCTAGGAAGATMTCGTATGCCGCTTCAATCACGTCATCGTATGAAATCAGTTCTGACATAACTTACGCTCGGTTCATGTATTTGCGTTCTGCAGTGTTGATCACTACGCGGTCACCCTGTGCGATGTACTCAGGTACTTGCACTGTCAGGCCTGTTGATAGACGAGCTGGCTTAGTTCGAGCAGACGCTGAAGCCCCTTTGATTGAAGGGTCAGTTTCTTCGATCACTAGCTCAACAGACGATGGTAGCTCAAGGCCAACCGCACTGCCGTTCACTAGGATAACTTGAACACCTTGTGTGTCTTCGTTGATGAACAGCAGGTCATCTTCGATGTCATCGTGCTTGAACGTGAACTGGCTGTAGTCTTCGTTATCCATGAAGATGTACTCATCACCATCAACGTAAGAGAAAGTCACGTTGCGCTTGTTCATTTCTACCGTTTCAAGCGTGTCATCTGATTTGAAACGCTCATCAACTCTAGAGCCTGTTGCCAAATCCGTACAACGTAGCTTGTAGATCTTTGCGCCGCCACGGCCACCAGGAGTGGTGACTTCGATATCTTTGATTAGCAACGTTTTGCCATTTGACTCAATCGCAAAACCTTTTTTAAGCTCACTTGCCTTAGGCATGGAATATTTCCTTCGTTTTTTTGTTTAGACAGTCAATTATACGTTCGAAATCTAGGTTTGCTCAAGAAGGGAATGACGTCTCAAGCACGACAATTCAACGTTGAATCCCAAAATCGGCAATCGTAGAATAGGGGAACAATCAAATAGGCCAAGTAACGACGTGCAAACCCAAGTATCAACCCAATCGCCAATACACCATTCGATTCCTCAGCCAAGCTATGTACCGGTCATCGAAGATCTGATAGCGTGCTTAAAATCGGGACTGAAAGAGAGCCTGCATAGCGTTTATGTCTATGGGTCAGTGGCGAATGGCACCGCGATACCAAACGTATCGAATCTTGATGTGGTGTTGGTCACTCATGCGCCTTTCTCGGCGAGCCAAAAGTCATTGTTTAACTCGATTAACTGGCGATTTCAAAAAGACTTTCCTTTTGTAAAAGGGCTGGCCATTCGTACCGCTCTAGTGAGTGAAGTGGCGTCACTTTCTGCGTTGTTTACTTGGGGCTTTTTACTCAAGCAGTGCTGCACCAATGTCTATGGTGAGGATTTGTCAGAGTGCTTTGGTGATTACGTGCCGAGCTGGGAAATTGCCAAGCAGTGGAATATGGATATTGAGCAAAGCGCTGCATTGCTTAGAAAAGAAGTTGCTTTGGCTGAAGATGCGCAGTCGCAAGCCGATGCTCAGCGCAGGTTAGCGAAAAAGCTACTCAGAGCAGCCTACGGTTTGGTGCTTCATAGAACCAAGCGCTGGTTAGATGATCCTCTAGAAAGTGGTAGGGCATTTCTCGAGTTCTACCCACAGCGCGAGCAAACCGTTGAGCGCCTCGGTATTTTGCTTGGCGGACGGGTAATACCAAAACGCTCAGTTGTTGGCCTTGCGGATGACTTCGCTCCCTGGCTTGTCAAAGAGTATCAGAAGACCGAGTTTAAGATTGGTTGAATGAGCACTATCATTTGGATAAATGTATCGGAAGACAATAAAGTTTGTCACTTCTGCTCTGTCAGTTCACTTGGCAGAGATTTATGTGAACCGGCTATAGCAAACACGCCTTTGCCCCAAACTTTCTCAGAACTTCCGAACGGAACACCTGACCTGTAGAAACGTTAACCTAATCAGTACTATCCATAAGCTCTCTGCTATATTTGCAATGTATGTTACGGTGTCTGCTGTTATGTCTATCCACCTGAGTGGAGTTATCATGAAAAAAATCATTCTATTAGTAAGTGTTTTATTAGTTTCTTTCATTGTGTTTTTAATAGGGCCAAAAACAATACTGTTGCTTTTAAATTACCCAATGCACGATTTTGGCGATAAAAAAATAGCTGATGCACCAAATTACGCACTTGAAAGTGATTGGGAGTTATATGGACAAGAGCCTACTCAAGATTTAGGGGTCGATGTGTTTTTTATTCACCCAACAGGATATTTTAGAAGTGAGCATTGGAATAGCCCTTTACTAGAAATGAGTGCTGCTAGTCATAATAGAAGTTGGATGATGGCTAATATGGCTGTTGTTTTTAGTGACTTTTCTGTATATGCACCAAAATATAGAGAAGCATCAATTTACGCTTTTTTTGATGTGGAAGGCCAGAATGGCCAATCTGCCCTAAACCTTGCATATAGTGATGTAAAAGCTGCCTTTTATGCTTTTCTTGAGAAAACTAACGGTAGGCCATTTATTATCGCAGGGCACAGTCAGGGATCAGCGCACGGCATTAGATTATTAAAAGAAATTGAAAAAAGTTCCTATTCTTCTCGACTAGTTGCAGCCTATTTTCCTGGTGGCATACAAGCATCGATGGTCACAGAGTTGATTACTCCCCTTTGCTCTAAAAGTACAGAAACCAGCTGCTACGTTGCATGGTCAACTTATGGGGCTGACTATAAGCCAAATGATGACGAATTAAGGGATCCGTTCGTTTGTGTTAACCCTATTTCTTGGATTATTGATGGTAGTGCAGAAAAAGAAGAACATCTAGGTATGGTTACTGAGGTTGGCCAAGTTAGTTTTAAGGTCATGGGTGATGATCGAGTTCCCGACTATACCTTTACTCAACTATCACCTCCAATATCAAAGTATACGGATGCAGATTGTGATCAAGGAGTACTTCGAGTCCATATACCTAATCCTGAAAGTTATAAAGTATTTAGTGATAATGACTATCACAATTACGATTACTCTCTTTTTCATATGGATGTCAGAGAGAATGCTCGGTTAAGGGCGGAGCAATATCATGAAGATTTTAATAGTAAGGCGCGTAATTAAAAATGCATAACAAGAGGATATGTCAGATTTATTTCGATATCCCAAACAAATTTTTGTCCAAAACTGTTTCAGAAAGTGGTCAAATTCTAGCTTTTTATAGCCCAATAATTGCTTGAAAAGGCGCGTTTCCGATCAAAGTTTGTTGTCCTCCGACAAAATGCTATTGTTTGAACAAAACCTAGCAGTTAGAACAGCCCCATTTGTGGTGCACTCAAATCATCGAAGTTCATGCCAATAAACGGCAAGATAGCCTCCGCAACTGGCCTTAACTGCTTATCAATGTAGTGTTGATAGTCGATGGGTGAGCGTTGATACTCTTTTGGTTCAGGCCCATTAACAGTTATCACGTACTCGATGCGCCCGCGATTTTGATATTGTAACGAGCGTCCTAATTGTTGGTTGATATCATCCGCCATTCTAGCTGCTCGTACTTGTGGCGGAACATTCTTTTGATACTCGTGCAGCTTTCTACGTAGTCTTTTCTTATACACCAGTTGCGTATCATATTCACCCCGTAGCGTCGACTCAACAAACTCTCGAACATAGTCAGCAGGATCTTGATGGTTAAACACCATCATATAAAGTGTTTGCTGAAACGCCTGTGACAGCGCCGTCCAATCGGTACGCGCACTTTCCAATCCTTTAAAGATGAGGCGTGCATTATCACCTTCACCGATTAGGCCTGCGTAGCGTTTTTTAGAGCCAGTTTCTGAGCCGCGTATGGTTGGCATTAAAAATCGTTGATAATGTGTTTCGTACTCTAGCTCTAAGATCGAAGTTAGGTTGTACTCTTGCTCGAGATGCTCAGTCCACCAATGGTTGATCGCCTCAACCAGTTCGTTGCCGACTTTATCTGCTTCTTCTGGTGAAAAGGCAGCGTTTAATGACACGAAAGTAGAGTCCGTATCACCATAAATTACCTGATAGCCTTTCTCTTCAATCAGTTTTTTGGTGGTCTTCATGATTTCGTGTCCACGCATCGTGATGGAAGAGGCTAGCCTTGTATCGAAAAAACGACAACCCGATGAGCCAAGCACGCCATAGAATGAGTTCATGATGATTTTAATGGCCTGGGAAAACGCCTTTTCATTGTTGATTTTTGCGACATCACGCGCCTTCCACAATTCTTGAATTAAATTTGGAAGAAAATGCTGCATTCTATGGAACTGACCTCCTCTAAATCCTGCGACGGCTTGGTCGTCATCTTTGCCGATTTCAAGCTTCAGGCCTTCTATTAAGCCCATTGGATCAATCAAAAATGAGCGGATAATCGAAGGGTATAGGCTCTTAAAGTCGAGAACCAAGACAGAATCATACAGGCCGGGAATAGAATCCATCACATAGCCGCCAGGGCTTGCCACCCAGTTCTCAGGATGCAAATTAGGAGCTGCGTAGTGAGCGCGGTGCAATCTAGGTAAGTAAAGATTGGTAAAAGCTGCCACTGAGCCCCCGACGCGGTCGAGTTCCACTCCCGTCAACTTGGTACGTTCAATGACAAACTGTAGCAGGTGGGTGTGCTCAAAAATACGGTTCACCAGCACGCAGTCTTGTAAGTTGTACTTGGCAAGTGAGGGCTTGTCTTTGCGGAACATGGCGTTGATTTCATCCATGCGATCATGCACGTTGTGGATGGCTTTACCTTCTCCGAGCAGTTCTTGAGACACAGACTCAAGCGACCAAGAACGAAAGTTATAGGTCGCGGTTTTAAGGGTATCTATCCCATCTAACACCACCCTACCTGGCATAGTGATAAAGCTTTGCTGGCTAGAGGGCAGAGTGCGGAAGTAGATTTTTTGTGTATTGCGTCCAAGTGAGAGTACAACGTTATTGAACTCAGCTCGCTTGTTGAGCAATTTGAAGTCGAAATCGATAACGCTCCAACCGACAACCACATCGGGGTCAAACGTTTGAAACCAATCATTGAGCGCAAGCAGCAGCGATTTCTCGTCATTAACCCATAGGGTAGGCGTTTCACACGCTTGTGGTTCGCCAATCATAATAACGCGGCTGTCGCTTGGACTATCAAGACCGATGGAATAGAGCACGCCCTTTTCCGAGCATTCAATGTCGAGTGACACGACTTTGAGCTCTGGTTGGTAATCGTGAGCCTTACATTTAGCTTCTGTTATACGTAGGAATTGGTTCGGCCGACCTGGATTGATGGTTTCTGCACGTCCTGATACCGCTAAGCTGCCCTGAATATAGCGTTCCATCAAAAAGCGGTCTGCCAGTTTAATGTCGGCTTCCAGTACGAGAATATCTGCCGCTATCAGTTTTTCATTCAACTGGCGAGCGGCGGCGATAGAATCGCTGTATACCGCTATCAGGTCTTTGCCGTCAAAGCTCGACATCTCTATTTGCTTGAAATTGACGGTGAGCCTTGCATCGTGCGCTACGTTTTGAACATGGCCTCTGTCATCATTTGGTACGAAAAAGACGGGTTTTTGTCCTTCGATGAGAATCTGCGCGGGCCCTTGAGGTGTGGATAGCCACAATTCTATTTGCGGGCCAAAGCGAGTATCTCTGGCTTGGCGGGTTAATAAAAAACCTTGATGAATGTCCAAATGAAGCAAATTCCTACATGATGCGCTGAGCTTGAGTAAATTTTGTGCAAATTCTTACACAATGATAGCCCTGAGTGATAGTCAAGTGTAACAAAGGTCCCACTAGAGCCAAAGTTTCTCAAATTGGGCTAAACTTTAGTAGCAATACTAGATTTCTAGAATAGTGATTTATATCGATATTTTGCAATTATGTAGCGGATAATGTGATAGGTGTTTCATAGTGGGTTAAAGTGGATTTATGCCCATAAATCGGGGGGTTACGTTAGAGATAACTAATGGTTGTATGATTTGTAACCTAATGATTTTAAAGTTTTTATGATTGACGACGTCGAATCTTCGTCGTAATGTGTTTCGCAAACTATGCGCCCGTGCACGATTTGTATGGGAGCTTTTAAACGTAAGATGAGGTATGATAGTCAGCCATGCTGCTATCCACTAACCTCAAGTGGTCGCAGAGCCAATAGATAAGTGTGGAGATACAAGTTTGATTAATGTTTTCCTTGTAGATGATCACGAACTGGTTCGCACAGGGATACGACGTATTATTGAAGACGTCCGTGGAATGAATGTGGCAGGGGAAGCTGACAGTGGTGAAGAAGCCGTAAAATGGTGTCGTAGCAACCATGTTGACGTCATTTTAATGGATATGAATATGCCTGGTATTGGTGGACTCGAAGCGACGAAAAAGATCCTTCGCCATAATCCAGACATTAAGATCATCGTGTTAACTGTGCATACGGAAAACCCATTTCCGACAAAAGTTATGCAGGCAGGTGCCGCAGGCTACCTGACCAAGGGCGCTGCGCCAGATGAAATGGTGAATGCCATTCGTCTTGTTAACAGCGGCCAGCGCTATATCTCTCCTGAGATTGCTCAGCAGATGGCGCTTAGCCAATTTTCATCAGCATCAGAAAACCCGTTCAAAGATCTCTCTGAACGTGAACTTCAGATCATGATGATGATTACCAAAGGCCAAAAGGTAACGGATATCTCAGAGCAATTGAGCTTGAGTCCTAAAACCGTGAATAGCTATAGATATCGACTGTTCAGTAAGCTTGATATCAACGGTGATGTTGAACTGACCCACTTAGCGATTCGACATGGAATGCTAGATACTGAGACCTTATAGTTGAGACAGTATCGTGTCGGAACCCATTTTTGACTCAACATCATTCCTCAAAACCGTAACTAACCAACCCGGCGTCTACCGTATGTATGACGCCGAGTCGGTCGTTATCTACGTTGGTAAAGCCAAAGACCTCAAAAAGCGCCTTTCTAGCTACTTCCGCAAGCGAGTAGATAGCGAAAAAACCCGCGCGCTGGTCAGCAACATCCACAAAATCGATGTCACGGTTACACATACCGAAACCGAAGCGTTGATCCTCGAACACAACTACATCAAGCAGTACCTTCCCAAATACAATGTATTGCTTCGAGATGATAAGTCGTATCCTTATATTTTTCTGTCAGGCCATAAACATCCAAGGCTTTCCATGCATCGGGGGGCAAGACGGAAAAAAGGCGAGTACTTTGGCCCTTATCCAGACTCTGGAGCCGTGAGACAAACCCTACACTTGCTACAAAGGATTTTCCCTGTTCGTCAGTGTGAAGACTCTGTCTATGCCAATCGAAGTCGACCGTGCTTAATGTACCAAATTGGTCGCTGTGCGGGGCCTTGTGTCAGCACTATCATTTCCGATGATGAGTACGATGAATTGGTTGGTTTACTGCGTTTATTCTTGCAAGGCAAAGACAAAAACGTAGTGCAGATGCTGGTGGAGAAGATGGATGAGGCGAGTCGCAATCTAGCCTTTGAACAAGCCGCTAAGTACCGTGATCAGATCCAAGCCATCCGACGTGTTCAAGAGCAGCAATTTGTCTCTGAAGACAGTGACGATGACATGGATGTACTGGGTTTTGATCAGGAAAATGGTGTGGCTTGTGTCCATATCTTGATGATTCGCCAAGGTAAAATCTTAGGCAGCCGTAGCCATTTTCCTAAGATCCCAAATAATACAGAGCAAGCTGAAGTCTTTTACAGCTTCTTGAGTCAGTATTACCTTAATCATTCTGAATCACGAACGATTCCAACGCGGATCATTCTGAATGACGGTTTGGTTGAAGACGTCAATGACATGTCGAAGGCCCTGACTGAAATTGCCGGTCGCAAGGTTTTATTCCATATCAACCCAACTGGCGCACGAGGTCGATACCTTAAGCTATCGAACACCAATGCACTTACAGCGATCACCACTAAGATCAACCATAAAATGACGATCAATCAGCGCTTCAAGGCCCTTCAAGAGGCATTGAGCATTGAGAACATCACTCGCATGGAATGTTTCGATATCAGTCATACCATGGGTGAGAACACCATTGCCTCTTGTGTTGTATTCAATCAAGAGGGGCCGGTGAAACAAGAGTATCGCCGATACAACATCACAGGTATAACCGGTGGCGATGACTACGCCGCAATGGGGCAAGTCCTTGAGCGTCGCTATTCGAAGCAAATCGATGTCGACAAAATCCCCGATATTATCTTTATAGATGGTGGTAAAGGGCAGCTCAATCGCGCTGTTGATATTGTGTCTGAATACTGGGACGATTGGCCGAAGCGCCCACTAATGATGGGTATTGCTAAAGGTGTAACTCGTAAACCGGGTCTGGAGACTTTAATTACTCCTGAAGGGCGAGAGTTTAATTTACCGAGTGACGCGCCAGCGCTGCATCTTATACAGCATATTCGTGATGAGAGCCACAATCATGCGATTGCGGGACATAGAGCAAAACGTGCGAAAGCTCGTCGTACCAGTCCGTTAGAGGGAATTGAAGGTATCGGCCCGAAACGTCGCCAGTCATTGCTGAAATACATGGGTGGCTTACAAGAGCTGAAACGTGCAAGTGTAGAAGAAATCGCCAAAATACCAGGAATTAGCAAATCTTTGGCAGAAAACATCTATCAAGCATTGAAACAGTGATGAAAATCCCGCAACATAAACAGGCAGTAAAATAGAGCCGATAATAATATGCGTTTAAACATCCCTAACATTTTGTCTTTGTTGAGATTATTTCTCATCCCCGTGTTCGTCGTTGCTTTCTATCTTCCGTATAGTTGGGCGCCGTTTGCCGCCGCTATGATTTTCTGGGTGGCAGGCTTCACTGACTGGCTCGATGGGATGTTAGCGAGAAAGCTTGGGCAAACGTCCCGTTTTGGTGCTTTCATTGATCCGGTCGCGGATAAAGTCCTAGTGGCCACCGCACTCATTCTCATCACTGAACATTACCATTCCATTTGGGTCACCATTCCTGCTGTGACCATGATTGCCCGAGAAATCATTATTTCAGCACTGCGTGAGTGGATGGCCGAGATTGGCAAACGAGCAAGTGTGGCAGTGTCTTGGGTGGGCAAGGTCAAGACTGTTTCTCAAATGTTTGCGCTCTGGGTTCTTATTTGGCGTTATGACGATTGGATGATTTGGGTAGGTTATGTGGCGCTGTATGTCGCGACTGTTTTGACTTACTGGTCAATGATGCAATACCTAGCGGCAGCAAAAGACGATTTGCTTAATGCAGATGAGTAGTTAGCGGATTACTTCAACAGTATTTAGTACAAAGGCGAGCATTAAGCTCGCCTTTGTGCTTTTTAGCTCAGTATGAAATTTGCAGGAGTAGGTGCCAGAAGGACTAAAAGTCGACTCAAATCAAACGTCTCGGCTAGGTGTCTTTTGGTAAGTTGAGAAGTTTACTAGACCTAAATGTGCATGTTTTTGCTAGAAAATTGAGCAAATTAGCGGTTTTTGGGTATTTCTTGGTCAAACGATTCAAAATATCAAAAAACGTGTTGACTCATTTTCCTGATTGCGTAAAATGCCTCCCGTACTCAAGAGGAACTGCTTAAAACGAAAGTGAAGAGCAAAACTTCAAGAGTAACAAAAAGGCGCCTTGGCAGAGTGGCTATGCAGCGGATTGCAAATCCGTGGACCTCGGTTCGACTCCGGGAGGCGCCTCCATTCTCTCTTAGAGAATATGCGACACTAGCTCAGTTGGTAGAGCGCAACCTTGCCAAGGTTGAGGTCACGAGTTCGAACCTCGTGTGTCGCTCCAAATATATAGTGATATGGCCTTGAAGGCGGTATCAAGATGGTGTCTCCATCGCAAAGGATTTTGCGTGCCCTGGTGGTGGAATTGGTAGACACAAGGGATTTAAAATCCCTCGACGTTCGCGTTGTGCCGGTTCAAGTCCGGCCCGGGGCACCATCTCAATTTAGTCTGAAAAGACAAATGCGACACTAGCTCAGTTGGTAGAGCGCAACCTTGCCAAGGTTGAGGTCACGAGTTCGAACCTCGTGTGTCGCTCCAAACACTAAAACCCCAGCAGAAATGCTGGGGTTTTCTTGTTTCTAGCGATGTGCATTAGTCTCGCCTGAGGTCCCGGTTTGGGAATGAGGTGAACCTCGTGCCCGCATCCGGTCGAGTCGCTCCAAACACTAAAACCCCAGCAGAAATGCTGGGGTTTTCTCGTTTTAGCCATTTGTCATAGCTGCCGCTTAATCGAGGCAGTTGTATTGGGAATGAGGTGAACCTCGTGCCCGCATCCGGTCGAGTCGCTCCAAACACTAAAGCCTCAGCAAAAATGCTGAGGCTTTCTTGTTTTAGCCTTTATCTTACTGATTCTTTTTGCAATGATGTCCGTACTAAAAGCACTCTAATCGTTAATCGAGGCCTCTATGTTTACCGGTATTATTCAATCCGTCGCCACCATTGATAAAATTACAGATCTTAATGGTATCCGTACTTTTGAAATTGACTTTGAAGAAGGCTTTTGTGTCGATGTCGAAATTGGCGCTAGTATTGCTGTGGATGGTGTCTGCCTAACGGTAACCGAGATCCAAACCGACAAGCGTTTATCGTTCGATGTCATGCTGCAGAGTCTCAACATCACCACACTGAGTTCATTTGAACAAGGGCAAGTAATCAATGTTGAACGTGCGGCTAAAGATGGTGCGGAAATTGGTGGTCACCCGCTATCGGGGCATGTGGACTTTAAAACGCCTCTAGTGGCCGTAGAACAGCAAGAAGACAACTATCGCATCAAATTCCAACTGCCCAAAGAGTGGAAACCTTATGTATTCCCTAAGGGTTATATCGCAATCAATGGCGCGAGTTTGACTGTGTCTGAGGTCGATAAACAAGAGGGCTGGTTCGATGTTTGGCTTATCCCAGAGACTCGCCGCATGACGACTTTTGAAGGCAAGGGTGTGGGCGATGACGTTAATATCGAAATTGAACGGGGTACGCAAGTTGTCGTCGATACGGTGCGAGACACTATCGCAGAAACATTAGGGCCGCTTCTACCTATGTTTGAAAAGTTCTTAGAGCAGAATGGTGTGGATGTAGACGCGATTGGCCATGCGACTACTAAGAGCTTGAGCGATAAGAAAGATCAGTAAACATGTTAAAAAAAGCCGCCTCCAACGAGGTGGCTTTTTTTATGGTATAGGTTTGATATCGTTAACAAATGCTTTATAAATTGAGCAATACTTCCACTGATAAAACGGTTGCGATGATAATGAGTTTTATGTTACTTTCCCGCCCAATCTCGGAATGAATCTGGGGGATACGCGTCGTAACCATTCAAGCTGATTGTGATACGACGTAGGGTAGGTACTGGTTATGCCAATAATCAGTAGACGGGATACTGATGCCTGGACAGGCATATTTATGGGAAACCCAACATTGAAACACATTAACTCTCACTCAAAAATCAGCTTTGTACTTCCAAACTGTGTATTACGCGTAAATCGTAGTATCACAGAGCCTTGATTCTCAACATCGATCTATTTTCCTAGCGCGTTTGCGTTGGGCTTCGTCACATCTGTTATTCAGGTGGGGCTCGTTTTGTTGTTCGCGTAACAGCTAATTCTGTGCGCGTAAAATCAGGTTACAAGTAAATGAGTACAGCATTCGAATTTGATTCCAAAGAATTCGCGTCTTCGATTTCCGTGCAAGTTCCGCATGTCGAAGGCACCTACGATCTGACCCCAGATCAAGTTCTACTAGACCAAGCTGAGCATGAATCAGAAGTACGTTCGTATCCACGACGTCTTCCGATTGCCATTAAGCGCGCTTATGGTGCCTTAGTGGAAGATACTCGTGGTCAAATCTTCTTAGACTGTTTAGCCGGTGCAGGCACCTTGGCGATGGGGTATAACCACCCTGAAATAAACCAAGCTCTAAAAGAGCAGCTAGATTCTGGTCTGCCATACCAAACGCTCGATATCACTACAGAAGCTAAAGACCGCTTTATCAAACGCGTAAAAGGCTTCCTGCCAGAGCAGTTTGCTGTGGATTCAGTGATTCAGTTTTGCGGCCCTTCTGGGGCTGACGCAGTGGAGGCGGCCATCAAGCTTGCCAAGCAAACTACCGGTCGCAACACCATGTTTGCCTTCCGCGGTGCGTATCATGGCATGACGAATGGCACCATGGGCATGATGGGTAATCTTGGTACTAAGGCGCGTCGCACCGGACTGATGTCCGATGTGCACTTTATGCCATTCCCGTACAGTCTGCGTTGTCCGTTTGGACTCGGTGGCGATGCGGGCGCTAAGCAAAGCATTCGCTACATTGAGCGTCTTCTCAATGACGACGAAGCAGGCATCATGAAACCTGCGGCAATCATTGTTGAGCCAGTGCAAGGTGAAGGTGGCGTGATCCCGGCTCCGGCGTTTTGGCTCAAAGAGCTGCGCAGGATCTGTGATGAACATGAAATTCTACTGATTCTGGATGAGATCCAGTGCGGTGTGGGTAAAACGGGTTACCGATTTGCCTTCGAAGAAGCGGGAATCAGCCCAGATATCCTTTGTCTTTCCAAAGCGATTGGTGGCGGTTTGCCAATGTCGATCTTGGTGTTCAACAAAAGTGTCGATACCTGGAATGCTGGTGAACACACAGGGACATTCCGTGGTAACCAATTAGCGATGGTGTCGGGTGCGAAAGCGCTTGAGATCATCGAGCGAGATAACCTTGTCGAGCACGCCAGTATTGCAGGCGAATATCTGCGCCTTGGTCTAAACAAAATCAAAGATCGCGTGAACTGCATTGCCGAAGTTCGCGGCAAAGGCCTGATGCTAGGCGTTGAAATCGTTAAACCAAGCGGCGAACACAACAAGTTTGGTGAGCCTGTTGCTGATGGCGGGCTGACACTCGCGATTCAACGCGCTGCGCTCGAGCGCGGTCTAATGGTTGAAAAAGGTGGTCGTGACGGCTCAGTCATTCGTTTTCTGCCACCACTTATCATAAGCTTTGAGCAGATTGACTTTGCGCTGCGCACTATCGAAGAGGCGATCATTGTTGCTGGCGGCGGCGAGAAAACCGAGCAAGAGGCGAAGGAATCTAGCTGGCGAAAGCACTTCATCCATACTGGTGAGCAAGGTGCCACTGAGTTTGCCCAGGTGATGAATCACACCACTCAAGCGATGAAAAAAGTGTTTGAGAAGGTCAGCAAACCATACTCTGGGTTGGATCCGAAAACGCTCGAACACCTTATCAATGACGTCAATCTTGATAGTCAAAACAACAGCCTACAAAGCGTTGTGGATGAAACAGCAGGACTTGTTGCTGAGCACTCAATCTTCACTCAACACCCAGACTGTATTGCTCATTTGCACACGCCTCCGCTGATGCCTGCGGTAGCAGCAGAAGCCATGATTGCGGCGCTAAACCAGTCAATGGATTCTTGGGATCAAGCATCTGCAGCAACGTATGTTGAGCAAAAGGTGTTGGATTGGCTGTGTGAGCGTTATGGGCTTGGCGAAAGTGCGGATGGCATTTTCACCAGTGGTGGTACGCAAAGTAACTTGATGGGTTTACTGCTCGCTCGTGACCGTATTGCGGATATCACTGACGGTCACTCTATTCAGAAACTGGGTCTGCCAAGCTACGCCGATAAACTGCGTATCGTATGCTCAGACAAGTCACACTTCACGGTACAAAAGTCAGCGTCACTGCTTGGTCTTGGTGAAAAAGCGGTGCACTGCGTAGCAACTCACGACAATGGCACGATTAAGACAGATGCCTTGCTCGCTGATATCACAGCACTTAAGGAAGAAGGACTCATCCCGTTTGCATTGGTTGGCACCGCTGGCACTACAGACCACGGCGCGATTGATGACCTAGCTGCCCTTGCCGATATCGCCGCTCAGTTTGGTCTTTGGTTCCATGTTGATAGTGCTTATGGCGGCGCTCTGATTTTGAGCAGTCATAAAGATAAGCTCCAAGGCATCGAAAAAGCCGATTCCGTGAGTGTTGATTTCCATAAGCTGTTCTATCAAACCATCAGCTGTGGCTCACTGCTTGTTAAAGACAAAGCTAACTTCAAATACCTGCTTCATCATGCTGATTACCTCAATCGCGAACATGACGAGCTGCCTAACTTGGTTGATAAATCTATCGCAACAACCAAGCGTTTTGATGCTCTGAAAGTCTTTATGACGATGCAAAACGTCGGCCCAGATGCGTTAGGTGAGATGTACGATCATCTGATGGATCAAACTCAGCAAGTGGCCCAGTTGGTCGAAGCTCACCCTCAGTTTGAGCTGTTGGCTAAGCCGTCTCTATCGACTGTACTCTTTAGGGCGACAAACACAGAAGCCGCTGACTTAGAGCAACTCAATAAAACGATTCGTATCGAAGCGCTAACTCGCGGTGTGGCGGTACTAGGGGAAACCGTCGTAAACGGTCATTCGGCACTGAAATTTACAATTCTAAACCCTTGCTTGAAGCTATCGGATTTTGAGGCGCTTCTAAACAATATTCATCAATTAGCCCTTGAGCTAACTAACTCTCACTAAGAGAAAAAGGAAACAAAACAAATGGCAATTCTACAAATTGGTGCTGGTGGTGTTGGTTGGGTAGTCGCACACAAAGCGGCTCAAAACAACGATGTATTGGGTGATATCACTATCGCTTCACGCACTGTAGCGAAATGCGAAAAAATCATCGAGTCAATCAAGGGCAAAAATAACCTTAAAGATCCAGGTAAAAAGCTGGAAGCGCGTGCCGTTAATGCGGACGACGTTGAAGCGCTTGTTGCTTTGATCAATGAAGTAAAACCGGATCTCGTGATCAACGCTGGCCCTCCTTGGGTGAACATCACCATCATGGAAGCGTGTCTACAAGCGAAGGTGTCTTACCTAGATACATCCGTTGCGGTTGACCTCTGTTCTGAAGGCCAACAAGTACCACAAGCGTACGATTGGCAGTGGGGTTTCCGCGACAAGTTCAAAGAAGCAGGTATCACAGGCATCTTAGGTGCGGGGTTTGATCCAGGTGTAGTAAGTGTTTTTGCGGCATACGCTGTTAAGCACTTGTTCGATGAGATCGATACCATCGATGTGATGGACGTCAACGCAGGTGATCACGGTAAGAAGTTCGCGACAAACTTCGATCCAGAAACCAACATGCTTGAAATCCAAGGTGACTCTTTCTACTGGGAAAACGGTGAGTGGAAACAAGTCGAATGTCACTCTCGCATGCTTGAGTTTGATTTCCCGCTAGTCGGTAAACACAAGGTTTACTCTATGGCGCACGATGAAGTGCGTTCAATGCAAGAGTTTATCCCAGCGAAACGTATTGAGTTTTGGATGGGTTTCGGTGACAGCTACCTAAACTACTTCAACTGCATGCGCGATATCGGCCTACTAAGCCCAGACCCGCTAACACTGCACGACGGTACAGTCGTACAGCCATTGCACGTGCTTAAAGCACTACTGCCAGACCCAACCTCTCTAGCACCGGGCTACACAGGTAAAACGTGTATTGGTACTTGGGTTCAAGGTAAGAAAGACGGTAAAGAGCGTTCAGTCTTTATCTATAACAACGCTGACCACGAAGTGGCGTATGACGACGTTGAACACCAAGCAATTTCTTACACCACGGGTGTTCCGGCTATTACTGCGGCACTTCAGTATTTCCGTGGTAAGTGGGCAGAGGCTGGCGTGTTTAACATGGAACAGCTAGACCCAGATCCGTTCTTGGAGACAATGCCAGAGATTGGCTTGGATTGGCATGTTCAAGAGTTGGAAGTAGGTGCGCCGGATATTCAGGTTTTGAAGTAGGGGTTTAAGAGCACCCCCTCTAGCTCCCCCTTATAAAGGGGGAGAACTACTGGCTCGCTATCGCATCGCTAGTATATTAGGCGACGCGTCAGCGAGCCGTCTGTTCCTCCCCTTTATAAGGGGAGGCTAGGAGGGGTCAATCCACCAACCCAAAAACCTGCTAAAATCCCCCAACCATCACCCGGAACGCAAACCATGAACAAATCCCAACTCAAAACCCCATACTTCATGATCAACGAATCCAAGCTGATCGAAAACCTAGAGAAAGCCAAACACCTCAAAGAGATCTCAGGTGTCAAACTGGTGCTCGCGCTGAAGTGTTTCTCAACATGGGGTGTTTTCGACATCATCAAACCATATCTCGATGGCTCAACCAGCAGTGGTCCGTTCGAAGTAAAACTTGGTCACGAAACCTTTGGTGGTGAAACGCACGCCTACAGTGTGGGATACACCGAAGACGATGTTCGTGAAGTCGCGGATATCTGTGACAAGATGATCTTTAACTCTCAGTCTCAGTTGGCGGCTTACCGTCATATTGTGGAAGGCAAAGCGTCTTTGGGGTTAAGACTTAATCCGGGCGTTAGCTATGCGGGACAAGATCTGGCAAATCCTGCGCGTAAGTATTCTCGTCTTGGCGTGCAAGCTGACCATATTGATACATCTGTATTTGAAAGTATCGATGGCGTCATGTTCCACATGAACTGTGAAAACAAAGATGTGGATGCATTTATTGCTTTACTTGATGCGATTTCAGAGCAGTTTGGTGAGCATCTCAACAAACTCGATTGGGTGAGTATGGGCGGCGGCGTATTCTTTACTTGGCCTGGCTATGATATTGCAAAGCTTGGCGCGACGCTAAAAGCATTTTCTGACAAACACGGTGTTCAGATGTATCTGGAGCCGGGTGAAGCCATCATCACCAAGACTACCGATCTTGTGGTGACTGTGGTGGACATTGTCGAGAATGACAAGAAAACCGCCATTGTTAACTCAGCAACTGAAGCGCACCGTTTGGATACCTTAATCTACGATGAGCCGGCATCCATTTTGGAAGCAAACCCGGAAGGTGAGCATGAGTATGTGATTGGTTCGTGTTCTTGCCTTGCTGGGGATCAGTTCTGTGTGGCTAATTTTGATGAGCCGCTAAAAGTAGGTCAGCAGCTACACATTATGGATAGTGCTGGCTACACCATGGTGAAACTGAACTGGTTTAATGGATTGAAGATGCCATCTATCTACTGTGAGCGCTCTTCAGGCAACATCGAAAAACTTAACGAGTTTGGCTATGAAGACTTCAAGCGTTCACTGTCTCAGTGGTCCGTGAGCTAGTCGTTTAGTGAACATTTGAATGGCACAGGCAAGCACTTAGGGCTTGCCTGTTTTTTTATAAGCCCCTATCTTTTAACAAGATATGCGGTATGCGCTTCACTTTTCTCAAGGAACCTTTTCTGATGAAGAAACCATTCTCTGCCAAGTTATTTGGGCTACTCATAGTGCTGTTAAGTCTGTCTGGGTGCGTTAGCTACAGTATTACTGAGCAAGAGATGACCGATTACCTTAACCAAAACCTCAAGCTTGAACAGGCAGTAGGAATTGAGGATATGCTGTATGCAAAGGTGTCAGTTGATGACTTAAAAGTGAATATTGGACGCAGCGATAAAGACAGAGTTGCAGTGTTCGCCAATACCACAGCCGAACTGCACATGATGAGCCAACCAGAGATTAACTTAGATCTGGATATTGAGTTTAGTGCCATACCGAGCTACAAGAAAGAGACGGGTGAGGTGTTTCTCAAATCGCTTAGACTAGAGCGCTTAGATGAAGATGGCTCTGTGCTAACCCCGGAGATCAGGCAGCTAATCAAGCCCGCTGTCGCGTTGATTGGTAATGCCGTGTCGAGCTATCCGGTGTATCAGCTTGATGAAACCACGGTGAAGCAATCACTGCTTAAATCTTCAAGCCCTGAAGTGAAAGTGGAGAATAATAAACTGGTTATCGATTTTTTTGAGTAAATCGAGGTTTTTGAAGCAGTAAGTGATCTGGTTTGACCAGGATGGACTATTATGGGTAATTTATTCAATTAATTGGAAAAATGGCGCGAGGATACTCTTTCCGCCAACAGCAAAAGGACTCTTCATGATCAGCAAAATTTTCACCACTCTGATACTCGTTCTTATCGGCTACATGTTTTACAAAAATAATAGCATGCCGTCATATCTAGGTGTGGATGATGGTCAGCTAGCTAGAATGCCTTCTACTCCAAATGCGGTTTCTTCACAGACCAAGATTCCAGAAAAGCAGGTGCCACCTATCGCGTTTGACGACTTAGCGACAGCAAAATCTCGCGCATTGGCAGCGCTTAAAACCTTGGGTCGCAATGAAGTTGTTACGGACAATGGCGACTACGTTCATGCAGTGTTTACCACGCCTTTGATGCGCTTTCATGATGATGTAGAGCTGTATTTTGACGCTGACAACGGCGTAATGCACTACCGCTCTCAGTCTCGCACCGGATACAGCGATGCAGGTGTGAACCGTGCGCGCTATGATGAGTTTGTAAAAGCGTTTCAGCAGACTAACGGCTGATTTCTGAAAGCGATTCTCCTCACTGGCGGTCTGATTATTTATCTGCTGCTGTGAGGAGAGCCACATGCGTTCTATTCTTCCTGTACTTTCATTTGTTTTCTTTCTGCTTGCCCCTTCCTTTGGACTTGCGAAATCCCTTAATGGCTTTGAGTTAAACAACGCCACCGTACCTCTGAATTTGATTCAAAGTGGAGGACCGCCTCGGGATGGTATTCCTGCGCTTACTGATCCGAAGTTTGAATTAGGCAAGACCGCAAAAAGCGTAAAGCCACGTGATGTGGTGCTGGGTTTGATGATTAATGGCGAGGCGAAAGCCTACCCGCTGAATATTCTGAACTGGCATGAGATCGTCAATGATACTGTGGGCGGAGAGCGAGTTCTAGTGAGCTACTGCCCACTTTGCGGCAGTGGAATGGCGTTTAGTAGCAAGCCACAAGGGAATGAAAAGCCTGAGCTAGAGTTTGGTGTGTCGGGTCTGTTGTATAGCTCGGACGTGCTGATGTATGACCGTGAAACCGAGTCGCTTTGGTCACAAATCCATGGTGAAGCAGTTGCAGGGGCGCTGGTTGGCAGCAAACTTAAACAAATCCCAATGTCTCTGTCTCGTTGGTCAAGTTGGCTGCAACGTTACCCTGATACTAAGGTACTGTCGACGGAAACAGGATATCGGCGTGACTACGAGCGCGATCCTTATGCCGGTTATGCTGAGCATCCTAATCTCTATTTTCCCGTGGCGAATCAAGCGCCAAGTCAATACCACCAAAAAGAAATGGTGTTGGGTGTGCTGCTCGGTGATAGTGCCGTTGCTTTTCCATTCAGCGAGTTAGAAAAGCAAGACAAGATGAGTTTTGAGTATTTGCTTAGTAATCACACTTATACCATTCACTGGGATAGTCATAACCAGTCAGCTTGGATAACCGACAAAGACAGACAGACCTTAGCCTCAACTTTGCTATTTTGGTTCGCTTGGTATGCCTTTTATCCTGACACCCAAGTCTTTAGTGCATCTTAAAAATAAGCCCCTAGTACGCATGGGTACTTTTGGGGCTGGTTGTTTATTGCTTTATGTAGCGCACCTTATTCGCTGAGGTTTTCAACTAGTGCTTTACCCACGGCGTGGGCGCTTGTTGGGTTTTGGCCAGTGATCACGCGATCATCAACGATGACCAATTCTTGCCAAGGCTGCACTTTAGTGTAGCGACTGGCAGTACGTGCAAGAGACTCTTCTAGCAAGAATGGAATAGCATCGATAGTACCAAAGTCGACTTCTTCTTCACGAGTAAAACCTGTCACTGACTTAGAGGCCAACAGCTTTTCACCATTGCTCAGTGTGATTGGCAGTAGGGCACCTGGACCGTGACATACCGCAGACACAATGCCACCACTTTCATAGTGTTTCGCTGCAATTGCTGCGAAAGACTCGTCTGTAGCGAGATCAGACAGCAAACCAAAACCACCTGGATAGAAAATAGCGTCGTAGTCTTCTACGTTGACTTGCGAGACTGGAATCGTGTTGTTAATGCGGTTTTGGAAGTCATCGTTTGCCAGCAGTTCGGCATTGACGCTATCACCTTCGATATCTGTGCCATATAGCGGCGCTTGACCACCTTTGATTGAGGCAATGTCATACTCGAACCCCGCGGCTAGGATTTCACTGAGCGCATGGGTTAATTCTGGCGCGTAGGTACCGTTGGCTTGTTCGGTTTCACCTAGCGTTGCGTGATTGGTCACTGGGATCAGTACTTTTTTCATGATTCATTCCTTTTGAGCAGACGGGCTTTTTATTGTACGAATTAATATTAATTGCAAATCAGATGGGTGATAATTGGCGAATTAGGAAAAACATTATTGCTAAATAGCAAAGATAGGCATTGCCGAGGTCATTATGGAGAGCTTTGAAGGGATCAATGAGTTCGTTGCTGTTGCGGAAAGTCACGGTTTCTCGGCTGCGGCCAAGCAGCTTGGTTGCAGCACTAGCCATGTAAGTCGCCAAGTATCGAGATTGGAACAGCGGGTAGGAGTGGCTTTGCTGGCGCGCTCGACCCGAATGGTCAGTTTGACCGATGCCGGACAGGTGTATTACCAGCAATGTAAAGAGCTGGTCATTGGCTTACAGCAAGCAAACGAGCGTTTATCTTCTCAACATATTGAGCTTAGTGGCACGTTGCGCGTTAGCGCCGCTGGTGCATTTGCAGAAAATCATGTCGCGCCTGCTCTTATGGTGTTTGCTAAGCAATATCCAGAACTCACGGTTGAGATGGACTTTAATACCCGTATGGTGAACTTCATCGAAGATGGCGTTGATTTTGCGATTCGCTACGGCCGTTTGAATGACTCTGGGTTAGTGGCAAGAAAGCTGGTGGACAGACCGATGGCCGCCGCCGCAAGTCCGCAGTACTTGTCACAATACGGTGAGCCAACGCACCCCAATCAACTTGCCCAGCATAGCTGCATAATTGCCAATAATGACCATTGGCAGTTTGAGAAAGAAGGTACTCCCATGAGCGCTATTCGAGTCAGCGGTCGTTGGAGAAGCAACAACTCAAACGCATTACTGCAAGCGTGTGAAGAGGGGCTGGGTATCGCCTATTTGCCTCGAAGCAGTTTTGGGGATGCATTATCTACCGGCAAATTAACGCCCGTTCTAGAGCCCTATTGGGGCAAAGGTTCGAGCAGCTGGATTGTTTATCAGAATCGCCGATTTTTGCCCGTAAGAGCAAGAATGGCGATTGATTTTTTAGTGAATTACTTCGCTGATTGGCAAGAATGAGGCAGCTACTTGAAAAGGTGTTGCAAAGCACGGCTGACAGGAAGTTTGCTTCCAGCCACATAAGCGTTCATTTTTCCGGTGAGGTCTTTTTTCACCTTCTCGAGCTTATGAAGATTGATCATCGTTGAGCGGTGAATTTGCCAAAAACAGTCTGGGTCAAGCTGGTTTGATAGCTCTTTGATGCTGCTACGCAGCACATATTCCCGCTTGTCATCGGTGATTAAGGTCACGTACTTATCTTCGGCTTTTAAGTAGGCGATATCGTCGACCGACACCAGATGAATCTCATCCTGCTTACTGGCTTTAAGCCACTTTGAGAACTGTGGTGTTGCATTCAGGGACAGCTTTTCCAAATTGGCCATGAGCGAGCTAAGCTCTGGGGCTGCGCTATGTGAAGACAAGCGCGACTTAGCTTTTTCACATGCATCAATAAGCCTTGTTTCATCAATGGGCTTGAGTAAGTAGTCAATAGCATTGGCTTCAAAAGCACTGACAGCATAGTGATCAAACGCGGTGATAAAGATGATCAGCGGCGCTGGTTTATCGCTGTTTGAAGAACGTTTAGCGACCTCGCGCGCCACATCCAGTCCGGTTTTTCCCGGCATTTGAATATCCAAAAACGCGACATCGATGTATTCCTTTTCGATGGCGGAAAGCGCTTGTTCGCCGTTTTCACATTTCGCAACGACTTCGAGCTCAGGCCAAGCCTCTGCGAGCAGTTTGTCTAGGTGGAATCGGAGCAGCGGTTCGTCGTCAGCAATCAGTGCTTTTATCATAGTTCATCCAACATTATTGAACGTCGAGCGGTAAAGTAATAGTGGCGGTTACACCACCCTGTGCGTTTTCCGTGATGGTCAGCGTGGCGCGGCCTTGATACATGGCATTGAGCCGTGATTTAGCATTCTTGATCCCAATACCGTGGCCTGCATTGTCGCTGTTGGCTGAGAGGCCTAATCCGTTATCAACGACCTTTATTACGCATTGATTGCCTTTATTTTGTGCCTCAATGGCAATATTGCCTCCTTTGACACTAGGCTCAATACCATGCTTGATAGCATTCTCTACTAGAGGTTGCAGTAGATATGGCGGGATCATCAGATGGCTGGCTTCATCTGAAACATCAAACGTTGCCGTTAGTCTGTCACCTAAACGCGTTTCTTGGATAGCGAGATAGGCTTCCAATAGTTTTATTTCCGAGGTGATGCTGACATGACTACTGCGGTGGCCTGTCATGCTGGCGCGAAGAAGTGTGGTCAGCTTATCGAGCATTACTTTGGCCTGCTCGGGATTGGCATCAACGAGCACACCAACATTAGCTAAGGTATTGAACAGAAAGTGTGGCTCGATTTGACTTTGCAATTGCTTAAGCTCTGATTCGACTAAGGCTTTTTCTTGTTCAATTTGGTTGCGTTTGCTTTGCTCTAGAGCTTGTTGCAGTCTCATTTTCTGCTCTTGAGCATGAAAAAAGTAGAAGCAGATTGAGGTAAATATAATGCCAAGGAAAAAGATCGGTTTTATGCCGTTCCAAACATCGAATCCCGGATATTTACTCACCCAAAAATAAGCATTTACCGTACCGAGCGCGACAGCTACTGATAGAGTAATGGCGAGTGATAGAGTGCGCTGCTGATTCAGTGTCGGCACAAAACGAGCAAGCGCCCAAGACATGAACACGGCGCTGTAACCATAGCCTAAGCTTATCATCAGGTTTTCGTAATAAGGTGCAGACCAAATGGAAGCGGTGATCACCGCGATTAATGCGCAGAACAGGGTTGTGAGCAATAATGAGCGAGCCCAGCCATTCTCTGCCATTGGAATAGTCATCATTAGAAACGTCCTTTTAGATTAATTAGTATGTTATAGGTATCAGGTAAATTTGCATACACGCTATTCGTTGCCCCGGTCACGAATCGAGCGGCAAGTTCCAGGTTAAAACGGGTGTCTCCTGTATCAACCACATCAAAATCGAGCCACTGAGTAGCGATAATGCCGCCATCCTCAGGCGCTAACATGATATCCAGTCGCGGGTGCATGCTGCGTAGTAGGTCGCTGTCTTTACTCCATTGCCACTGACGCCAGAAAATAGGGTCAAGCCGGCCGTGCAGCATGACGTTGTGCTGTACGATGTTTTGCTGGCTGTAGCCAAGGGCATATGATTGAGAGATGGGGTTAAGTTTCGGGTCATTGATGCTGGCATATTGAAACGCGCTATCCCATTCAGATTGACTCCAAGCTCGCGAGTCATACCAATACTCACCAATCACACTCAGGCCGGATTCGTGCGACCATGTGCTTCCCACTAATACTTGGTTGGCATTGTTTTTCTCGGTGAGTCTCGCTGGTTGATTGGGTGTGATGTCATAGCCTTGATAACGGCGCGAATAAGAAACCGATGCGTGTGCTGACCATGCTTGGTTGAATACATTAACCAGACTCCCCCCAAGCAGTCCCTGACGAACATTGTCGTAATAGCCAATCATTTGCAGCTCAAGGTCGCCAAGTAAGCGGTAGTATTTGCCACCCAGTCCTTGTTGTTCGATAGCGCGGCCATACTCTGAGGTGTCGAGTTGGCTCCAGCTTGAGTCGGTAGCGATGAGCGTCCATTCCGACTCCAATCCATAGTGAGACAGCGCCAGTGTGCCCGCACCTTCTTCTATCTGTATTCCTACTGGATTTCGGCGATAGGGGGTAAAAATGTCCAGCACTCGGTAGCCATAACCAACTCCCCAATCGATACGTGCCTTGCCTATGAGAAAGTCCCATTCCGATTCACCGAGCGTTACGCTGGTCTCGTAAGTCAGCGTAGAGATGACCGCATCGAATTGGCGTTGGTTATGGCCGTTGGGCGCATTGTCATAAAGAGATGTGCTAAGCAGAGCCACATTGGCGCTAACCGAATGAAACTGCGCATTGATATCGAGTAGGGCATTCACTTGCTCGTGGCTGCGATCGCTTTGATCTGGCAAGAATGCACTGTCGCCGCCACCAATGGACTGTAAGTTCACTTGATAGTCGCTTTCAATATCGAGTTCATCCCACGAAGACTCTGTTGCGTTTGCTATGTTTGCGTTTAAAAGAAGAACCAGCGCCGCAGGCACCCAAGCAATACGATTGGGTGCAGCTGAGCTAACTTGGGTTTTCATAGCTCAACTCGCTTGTTTTTAGATAGGTACGCCGGGTTGTAGTACTTATCGGCGAGCTGGTGCGGCGTAACCTGTTGATAGTCGATGACCGTCTTTTTGTCGGTTTGGATTTGGTCGAGTAAGACCATAGTGACTACGCGTCTTTGGCCTTCCCGCTCTCCAGATTCAAACAGCGCCTTTTTGGCCAGTTTGCCAGAAGTGAGGTAGAGGTCGGCACGCACTGGAAAACCGCTTTGCTTTTCGACCCAAAGGTCAATGGACTGATAACTTGCACCCGCTGTTTTTGCCTTTAGAGATAGCTGCAGCGTAGGCTCTGAATCAGCACCGATAATGTCACTTTGCTCTGAGATGATTTCACCCGTGTAATCTTGACTCCAAGTAAGGGTGGAGACATCGCCCACCGACGCATCACCCAACAGCTTTTGCATCGGTGTGATGCGGATTGGCCTGCGACTTTTCGGCATGACTAACCAGTAATTATCACCAAGCATCAACATCTTTTGACCTTGCTCGACTTTGGACTTAAACAGCACCAAAGATTCGCGTTCTGGCCTCAGATACACTTCATACTGGCGAGTCTTATCCAGCTCGCCATCTTGATACAACGCTACTTGGGTGACAACTTTAGAAGCGGCGTCCTCTAGGCGGTAGTCATCGGCGATCGAAAGTATCTCAGCAGCGCTGGTATCTTTAGATATAGTGATTGCTTGCGCTTGCCAGCTGGCGCAGATTGTGACTAGTGATGCTATTAATAGCGGCTGTTTTCGAATCCAATTAAACATAAGCAAGTGCCTCCGTAATAGGTCGTTTGGTGCCTTTGCGTGCGGAAATAAAGGCGGCAAACACGCAGATGATGATGACAGCGATGCCTGCGGAGGTAGCAACGTTCAGTGAGAACACCAGCTCCAGTGGATAGCCTTCGCTTCGTCCAGGTGGAGGTGGCATTTGAATGTTGGCAACTTGAAGGAACAGGGTTGTGAACCAGGCAAACAGGGCGCCCGCAACGCTGCCAATTATTCCGATGAGTATCGACTCACGGACAAACATCGCGATGATTTCTCGTGGGTAACTGCCCATCGCCGACAAAGCGCCAATTTCGCGGGTACGTTCAGAAACGGTCATCGACATAGTGTTAAACAGCGCCACAAATACCACTAGACCAAGCACGATACCGAGGACACCAAAGATGCCGTTGTAAAGGCCGCGAACCTTGTTGTAGAAAAACGCGCGCTCGTACCATGGGGTGAGTTGCAAGTTTGAAAATGCAGGATCGCTGTTGAGTGCTTTTGTCACTGCCATTGAGGCGGAGTCTGTCAGTTTGGTGTCGTCTAGGTAGATAGATACGGCGCTGACTTTGTCACTGGCGAGTAGTGACTGTGCACTCGATAGGCGAACATGAATCTGGCGTTTATCAAGTTCAGGAACGCCAGTGCTGTAGGTGCCCACAACTTGGAAATCCATCGCATTGAGCACACCATCGGTTGTCGTGGCAAGCAACGTTACCCAGTCCCCAACGCGAACGGACAGGTTATTGGCCAGTTCATTGGCAATCATAATGCCGTCTTCGCTGGACTCGGTAAGTGCGCTGCCGGTTTGCAAACCGATGAAATCTTCACGCAGAACAAACTCACTGGGCTCAACACCATTGCCGACAAAAATAGAGGATTTTCGACCATTGGAAATCAAACCAGAGAAATAGATCCTAGGTTGAATGCCCTTAGTTTCGAGCGTTTGGCTAAGTAGTCCGTTAAGCGTTTGATACTGAGCGATACCATTTTGCAGTGGCATCTCTTCTTCACGCTCAAAGTAGCCAGGCTGGCTTAAGGTGATGTGGCCAACATCATTCGCTGTGGAGCGCTCGAGTGATTGATAGGTAAACAACCCAAAACCGGCAGCGGCAGTGAGCGCAAAGATGGCAATTGCAACGATGATCAATGACAACAGTGTGCGGCGCTTGTTTCTAACCAGATATAGGCTCGCGGCTTTAAAGCCCTGTAGTTGTGATGAAATCATGCGATCTCCTTACTTAGCACAATCGGCTGATGTTGTGGCATGGAAGAAAGCGTGCCGTCGACCAGTTCAATGGTGCGGTCACAGCGGCTGGACATACGACTGTCATGCGTGGCGACGATGAAAGTCGTGCCTTGCTCATGACTAAGCTGTTTCATTAACTCAACGATTTGCCCTGCAGATTTGCTGTCTAAGCTGGCGGTTGGCTCATCGGCTATGACCAATTGCGGGCTGTGAATCAAAGCTCTAGCGATGGCAACACGTTGCTGCTGGCCGCCGGAAAGGTGGTCGGGACGATGGTGTTTGACCTCTCCAAGTCCCACACGCTCCAGCCATTGCTCGGCAATTTGCATACGCTCTTGATAAGAGGTTTTGTTGAGCATGAGCGGATAGGCGACATTTTCGAGAGCCGTCATTACTGGAATTAGGTTAAAGCGCTGGAACACGAAGCCAATATTTTCACGGCGGAAACGGGTTAATGCCTTGCCGTCTTTGCTCATGGTGTTACCTGCGAAAGAAATCTCACCATCATAATCAGTGTCGAGTAGCCCTAAGATATTGAGCAGAGTACTTTTCCCTGACCCCGACGGCCCACACAAGGCAACGATCTCGCCAGTCTGAATCGTGCCAGAAATGTGTTTGAGCGCTTCTACATGATTTGCACCCATGATGTAGCGTTTATGTAGTTGATGGAACGTAATCATATCGACTCCTTGCGATACTTTTCGATTGGTGTGTGTTCAATTTACTGAGTCGGACAGGGCATCGCTTCGTGATGCGACAAATGGTGATTTTTGGAGATAAACGGTTAGTGATGGAGATAAATGGTTCTCAAAGAATGATCGAATTGTCAGGGGCTACGTTGAAAGAGAAGAGATTCACAATGGGTATTGATAAGCATGAATTCGACAATAAATAAGTTTAATCCCAACAAGTTACTGAACAGCAAGTGGACAGCAGTGACACCGAAACAGAAAGAGAAGCACTTCATTGTGGTTGAAGTAGAGCGCGATGAAGAGGGCATTGTGATTGGTTGTCAGTTAGAGGCGATTATGTCGAAGCGAGTGATAGAGATGGATTGGTGTGAGTTGAAGGATAGGGAGAGTTGGTTGCAGGGGTGGAAGTGAGGGGCGTGTTTATCTACCTTCGGACTAGATACTATCCCCCACGTTTAGTTAGCGTCATTCCTGCGCAGGCAGGAATCTAACCGCAGCGGGTATTGACTCGCCTTTTAACCTTGAAAGCTGAGTTGACCGACGTTGTTACACCAGTAGGTATTGATCTGTTGCTAATGCTCGCTTTTCCGTAACGCATTTATGCCCCATTCCGTTTTGGCAACTAGGAAGGATCTCTTCTCAGTTGCTTTCCAATCCACAAGTATTCCTCGCAGTTGAACAGTTGCCAAATTTGCAACAGTTGCCTGAGTTGTGAAATCGTTCAGTTGTTGCAGATTATGCAACAACTTCCGCCTGATCCAATTGTGCAACAGCTTGTTGCACAAATCAGCCTTAGGTACTTCCCAAAAACATGTTGAGATAGCAGTAGGTCTTCGTAAGACTAATTTGGTCAACAGGATGTTGGACAAACTCTAGTGTTCAATTATGCAAGAGGGTCTTGCACAATTGCGAAACAAGTTGTTTCGTAAATCATCTCTGCCCCTTTATGTTTTAGTTAAATCTATCAATAGCATAAGTGGAAGAGTGAAACGGTCTACTTTTTCTCATCCGCCAGTGTCGAAAACTCTACCGTCCGCACATAGTGCGGACGGTAGATATGACCTAAAGGCTGTTAGGTTTGGGTAATTATGCTTGTTCCCAATGTTTCAGCAGGTTTTGCGCTAACTGTTCATCTTGGATGAAAACAGAGAAATTAGTATCACGAACTTCATCGTCTACCACTATAAACAGTGATGGATTGTCGACTACTTTGCTGAAGTGATAAACCACATTATCATCGTTTAGAATGACTAGTGTTAAACGCTGTGGGGAAGTCTGTTCGAGTTTCCAAGAGTGTGATATACCATCAACTTCAACCAAACCGATGTTCTCCTCTCTATTGAAGTTAATGAAAGTATAGTGCGACAGCCTAACGTCAGAGTCTGTTTCATCTCTAGCAACATCGAGCAAACGGGTAAACGTGCGTCCAGTAAGCTCATCTGCATCAAAGCTGAGGCGGTTGTCATAATCCGTAATATCAGTTGTGGTGTAAAAGTTAATAATTTTGGGTGCACTTAAGTCACCCCAATTCAAATCGGGATAAACTAATAGACTTAACTCGTTCGTCAAATACAAGTATTCTGCAGAGTGTGAACCGAAGTCGCCATTAAAAATCTCCATTCGGTTTTGCTCTACTTTATAAGGGTCACAGAATTCGTCATCCCCCCAAGTAATGTCGCAAACTTCGGTCTCATTGAAATACGATGTCATAATACCAGTCTGATTTTGTTGTGGATTATGAAGCGAACCCTCGTACCAAAATGTTGACCCTGGCTCACCGATTAAATGATCTTGTAAATCAGAAATTACTGTTTCTCGTTCGATAATATCCCCACGCACAACAAAGTCTACTTTATCCAATTCTTGTGGTTTTTGGATTGAATCACGGAATTCGTCTATTGCCGCTGTTAGATGTTGTGCGAGTTCAAGAGTTGTGTAGTCTACAGAGCCAAGGTCTTCTGTTAGCTCTAAAGCAACGCCACGCGCAGCAGCGTGTGAGCGATAAGCCTCTTGATTCATCTCTGATTCTTTTAAGGCAATATAGTCTCCTGCAACTACAGAAGGCTCAAGGTTTAGTGCAAGGGCAACGTCAGGTACCTCCATATTGTTTTGAAGCGCTAAAGTAGTAAAAGGCGTAATGTATTCAGACCCCGCTGGTGCAGTCATAGAGTATGAGTGTGTGCTATAACCAACGCGGTCTTTATCTTGGCTCATACCCGCAGTCACGGTAGCGATTAATGGGTAATCAAGATGATTTTGGGCAATGCTGATTTCGCCATTTGCATTAGTTTTACCCAGCACTTTGTTACATTCGCCATCAAAACTTGTGTCTATACATACTGTAGCCGACTGTAAGTAGCCATCGATGACTTTAATTGTTTTAGTTGAAGGTGGTGTTTCATTGTTACCCCCACCACAACCGTATAAGGAAGCCGCTAAGAATAGACTGATCGTTGGTTTAGTTAGTTTCATTTTACTTTCCGTTGTTAGTAAGGATTGCTAGTATAATCAGCTCGTTATGTAGCAACAGAGTTCGAGAGTGAAACATGTGTAACGTTATGAAAGGTATGTAATTATTAGTGGTTAAGTGTCATTGATATGTTGTTCATTTAACCCAGCATAGTAACTTTACATATTATCGACCTCGTTCATGCTTAGGATGACATACCGAACAGCAAGCTGACTTTTCAATTGATAGTTAACTTGATCACTGTTCTAGTTCTCGCAAGATTAACGCCGCCTATAACGACTTTTGGTTCGGGTACACTTGTTATCAATACACTGATATCAAAGGATGAAGATAATGCTTCGATTTCACAACACATTGGCTGGGTAATTGCAATTTTTGATATCACTAGCTTGTTATTAATGAGTGGAGGCATGACCGCTATTCAATATATCTGCATCATATAGATTGGATACCAAGTTAAGCACCTTTCCATACCGCGAACTAATCCGAAAAGAGAGAGTGCTCCGAAGAGCGTAACTCAGAATTGTCCAAAAAAGAGCTAGATACCCTGTAAGGCATGTGTGATCACCAAGCGATTCTGTCGTACAAAGAACTCCTTAAACACCTGGTGTGCGCGTTGAGCAGATTCCGCATCAAGTGCGGAATGACGAAGCCTTTAGCGGTAGTTGCAAAGGTATAGCTATGAATGAAAGAGTCTCTCGTAGTATGACTGTCATTGGTTCACTTAGAGACCGATTATTCGCTTTGAAAGATCCGCACGTGAGTAAGGGCGACGGATGCTTAAGTTAGTTCACAGCAATCGAAGTAAGAGTGCTTTGTACAAAGGTCACTTAGCATTCCAACTCGCACTTACCATTAATTACCCTTTCCCCCTGCCGTTTTGCTCCCTTTCCCGCTAGAATACCCTAATCACAACCCACTCACTTTCCGAATCAATAAGGATTGCCATGAGCAGCCAAAACGCACTATCTAGCGATATAGTGATTGTCAGTAACTCTTCCGATAACCCGTTTGCCATTGATGTCGCTTATGCGATGGGGCAGCATGAGGACATCTCTGATGTCATCAGTATGAAGCACTTCATGAATACCGAATTTTGCCCGCGCTTTATCTCCGATGAAGATGACATGGACAATATCGGCAATAGCTTAGAAGGTAAGACGGTCGTTATCGTCAGCACTGGGAATCTTGTGACCAGTCGTCAAGAGCTAGCGATGCACAACTTTATTATTGCGCGTGCTGCCAAAGAAAACGGTGCGAGTCGTGTGGTGCTGGTGGAGCCAGACCTGTTCTTTTCTGCGCAAGATCGTGGTGCGCGTCCGGAGCTTGGTGATACGGGCGGTGAACGTTCTGTGTCGGATATCAAGAAGTTTGATGGTCAGCCGTTTACCGCACAGCTTTATGCGCAGTTGTTGAAGCTGTCTGGCGTTGATGATGTAGTGACGGTACACAATCACTCAGACTCAGTGCAAAAGATGTTTGGCGATGTGTTTGGTGGCCGCTTCTATAATCTCATTCCTTATCAGATTTACGCGCATTACCTGCTCAATTCTAATATGTTGAACTACGGCCCAGATGGCGAAGGTTTGGTACTTTGTGCGCCAGACAAGGGGGCACGTGATTTCGTTAAAGAGATGTACAACCGAATTGGTTTGAGCAAAGCCAAATTCATCATGTTGGATAAAGAGCGCACCGCTGAACGTAAAGTTGAAATCACTCTACACAAAGAGAGTGAAGACACGTTCGAAGGTTTGGAAAAGTCGAGCATCGTACTCTTCGACGACATGGTTCGTACTGGGTCAACCGTGGTGAAATCGTGCCAGTTCCTGCAGCAGCTTAAACCTGAGAACATGGTGTTTACCGTCTCTCACTTCTACGCGAGCACCGAAGGTCGTGAGCGTATGTCGCACCCTGCATTGGGCGAGATTCTGACGCTGAATACCATGCCGACCATTCTTAACCGTGACGAACAAGGTCGCCTGCGTAAGAAGATGGTGGTACTGAAGATTGAGAAGTACTTGGCGCAGGAGCTAAGCAAAATCTTAGATATTCCGCAGCGTTTGGAAGAAGAAAATCCATATAAGATCGACATGTCTTCTAAAAACCCGCGTTTCCAGCGCAAGATTTGGTTCTCTGATCAGCTGTCTGAGCTGAAAGGCTAATTCAAGCACCATATTGATAGTCCAACTTTGGGCTGGCAACTTAGTAACGGCACATTCCCATAAAGAGTGTGTCGTTTATTTGTTTTTGAATGCCACAAAACCTTGGTGAAGGGCAAAGCACACTGCGCCGAGAACGGCACCGCTTGCGAGATGAATCATACTCGCGCCGATGCTCTCCCAGAATAGATCTAGGCTAGGAATATGATTAAATGTGTCCGCTTGAGCGGCGCTTAAGTGTTCCAGCCAGGGCAGGGCGTGGGCGATAATACCACCGCCAACTAGGAACATGGCGATAGTGCCAACAATACCCAGCGCTTTCATTAACCACGGAGCAAACTGTAGCAGACCCATGCCAAGCTTTTGTTTTATCGAACTCTTGTTGGGGTTGTTATTGATAAGCCATAGCCCTGCATCATCAAGTTTGACGATGATCGCTACCAAACCGTAAACACCTGCGGTGACTAATACCGCTACCACACTTAAGCCTATCGCTTGCATGGTAAGGGACTGCGCCATCATAGTACCCAGCGCAATGACCACAATTTCAGCAGAGAGAATAAAGTCGGTGCGAACGGCGCCTTTCACCTTTTGTTTTTCGTAATCGGCGAGTTCTTCTTCGCTCATGGCTAGAGCTGGATGATTACTGGTTGCTGTTGACGTTTCGCCGCGATGGCTCCACCAATGGTGCACCTTTTCAAAGCCTTCATAGCAGAGAAAGGCGCCACCAAGAGTAAGAAGGGGTGTTATTAGCCAAGGGGCAACCAAGCTAATCAAAAGTGCAGCGGGGACTAAAATGACTTTATTAAGCAGGGAGCCCTTTGCTACTGCCCACACTACCGGCAGCTCTCGCTCGGTAGAGACGCCGCTGACTTGCTCTGCGTTCACCGCTAGATCGTCACCGAGCACACCAGCGGTCTTCTTAACCGCAACTTTGGACATGACCGCCACATCGTCCATCAGTACGGCAATATCGTCAATCAGAGTCAGTAAACTTGCGCCAGCCATGAAGAGGTTCCTTTAAGTAGTATTTACCTGTTTTACCATGGCTTTATTGTAGTTGATGTTAAGCGCTAGGCGCAGACTTCTTCGCCAGCTTCATCTTCTATCACGATGTCCGTCTCAGAGCTTGCCTCTGCAAGCCATCGCAAAATGGCGCCACTGGAGAGGACTTTTTCTTGATAGTGCTTTGCAGGTTCAGATAGCTCAATACCATAGGTTCTAAATCTGAGTGCGACGGGAGCATACATAGCGTCAGCAATGGACCAGTCGCCAAATAGCCATTGTTCTCGATACTGGCTCATTTGCTCTGACCATAAATCATCGATTCGTTTGATATCCGCACGGGCCGCTTGGCTTAATTCAACCTTGCGACGAGCGCGGCAGTTCATTGGTAGCTCATTACGAAGCGCCATAAAACCTGAGTGCATTTCACTGACTACGGCACGTGCTTTGGCGCGCTCTATGATAGACCCTGGCCAGCAGCGACCATCAAGATATCGCTCGTTGACATATTCCATGATGGCGAGTGAATCCCAAGTGGTAATGTCGGAGTCGACTAGGGTAGGCACTTTGGCTGTTGGTGTTACTTCGGCAAGTGTTTGATAAAACTCGGGAGTGAATAGAGTGAGCTTTTCCACTTCCACGTTTATATTGTTTTGAGCAAAGATAAGCCAGGCTCGTAGTGACCAACTCGAGTAGTTTTGGTTTGCAATATACAGTTTCATGTCGCCTCCTTTCTTGGTTTGATTTTCATCATAATCAATGGTTTGATGGGTGACTAACGCATAGTTTTAATGAGTGCCATCAATGGAATCGATGGGTGGAGAGGGTTATGGATATTGAAGCGCTACGCAGCTATTTGACGTTTTCGGAAACGGGCAGTTTCACTCGGGCGGCGAAACAGATCAATCGAACGCAGTCTGCGTTTAGCGCCCAGATGAAGAAGTTAGAAAGTGAAGCGGGGACGCCACTGTTTGAGCGTCAGGGGCGTAATATGATGCTCACAGAAGCAGGGCTAGCGCTAAAAGCACATGCGGAGCAAATCTTGGCGCTGCATGATAAAGCGTTGCATCAAGTTCAGAAGTATCAAAATAAAACCTCACTGAGGCTCGGCTGCCCCGAAGATTACAATGAAACCATTCTTCCAAAAGTGATCAGTGCCATCACTCAAACGGAGCCGACTTGTTCAGTTCAAGTTTACTCTCAACCCAGTGTCGTTCTAAGAGAGTGGCTCGATGAAGGGAAAATCGACGCAGCGATAGTGACAAGAGCACCAGACAGTGAAGAGGGTTATTGGCTTGAGTCCGATCGCGGAGTGTGGATTGCTGCTGAGGATTTTAATGTCTCTCAAAGGCCGCTGCCTTTGGTGCTGTTTCAAACCGACTGTAAATACCATGCTGCTGCTATTGATATTTTGGCGAAACGCAGTGTTAGCCATCAACTCATCGCATGCTGCAATACGGCATCCGCCCAACGGTCGTTGGTCTCTGCAGGGCTTGGCGTCGGGGCGATGGGGCAACTGAGCGTCAACAAGGATGTGGTCATTATAGATAATATGCCGCCACTGCCTAATGTCGACATAGTGCTGCTCACAGGAGCCACTGCGCACCCTCTGATAACACAGTTATTTATTGCTGAAATTTAGCTCTGTTTAGGGGAGATAGATGGATATGTAATACGATTTGTTCGTATTACATATCTAGAATAATTATCAATATATTCTGTGGTTAAACGTAAATGTTATAATTTATTTGTTTTTATAAACGTCTGTTCTAAAAATATTCTACCAAATGAAAAGTTTTTGTCRGAAATTACCTATTAAGTAGTAGAGTTGATTTTCGTCAATTGTTTCCAGTTTTTTCGTTTGTAACATGCTTGTGATGATGCATAACTATGACTGAGCATGTCTATATGAATAATAAACTGAAGCAATTACTGACGCCGTCGTTGACGCGTCGAGGGTTCATTAAATCCTCGTCGGCCATCGGTGGTCTCGCGGCAGCGACCAGTGCCATCTCTCTCCCCTTCAAATCTGCACACGCAGAAACCCAATCAGCACCAAGTGATGAAAAGGTTGTTTGGAGCGCTTGTACAGTTAACTGTGGTAGCCGATGCCCACTGCGCATGCACGTAGTCGATGGCGAGATCAAATGGGTCGACGCCGATAACACCGGTACCGATGATTACGTGAACAAAGATGTGCAAGTGCGCGCGTGTTTACGTGGTCGTTCAATGCGTCGCCGTGTCTACAATCCGGATCGCCTGAAATACCCAATGAAACGCATTGGTGAGCGCGGTGAAGGTAAGTTTAAGCGCATCTCTTGGGATGAAGCATACACGGAGATCGTCAATAGCCTAGATCACATCAAAAAAGAATACGGCAATGAAGCGATCTACTTGAACTATGGTACGGGTACGCTCGGCGGCACGGTTACTAAGTCTTGGCCTCCAGGTAAGTCTTTGATTGCTCGTTTGATGAATCTAACCGGCGGTTATTTGAACCACTATGGTGACTATTCGACAGCACAGATTGCTAAAGGTTTGAGCTACACCTACGGTGGTTGGGCGAATGGTAACTCCTTCTCAGATACAGAAAATAGTAAGCTGATTGTTCAGTTTGGTAATAACCCGGCTGAAACGCGCATGTCTGGCGGCGGTTTGATCCACCACTTAATTGAGAGCAAAGCGAAATCGAACGCGCGCATGATCATGATTGATCCGCGTTACAACGATACAGCAGCTGGCCACGAAGATCAGTGGATCCCAATTAAACCAGGTACGGATGCGGCATTTATTGCTGCGATGGCGCACGTGATGATCAAAGAAGACTTGGTTGACCAAGCGTTCCTAGACAAATACTGCGTCGGCTACGACGAGAAGACCCTGCCAGCGTCGGCACCAGCCAACAGTGACTACAAGTCATACATTCTTGGCCTTGGTGAAGATGGCATCGAGAAGACGCCTGAATGGGCTGCACCGATTACCGGTATTCCTGTCGATATCATTATTCAGACGGCTCGCGAAATCGGTTCAACCAAACCGTGTGCCATCTATCAAGGTTGGGGTCTGCAACGTACTCAAAACGGTGAGATTGCCTCTCGTGCTATCGCTATGTTGGCGCTGTTAACGGGCAATTTAGGTATTCATGGTGGCGGCTCTGGCGCTCGTGAGTCGGATTACAACATTCCGTTTGTTCGTTTCCCGACCCTTGAAAACCCTATTCAAACGTCTATCTCTATGTTCCTTTGGACAGATGCGATCGTGCGTGGCCCAGAAATGACGGCAACTCGCGACGGGGTGCGCGGTAAAGATAAGCTTGATGTGCCAATTAAGTTCATCTGGAACTACGCAGGTAACTGCATCATCAACCAGCACTCTGATATCAACCGTACCCACGACATCCTACAAGATGACAAAGCGTGTGAGATGATTGTGGTGATTGACAACCATATGACGTCTTCGGCTAAATATGCGGACATCATCCTACCAGACCTGACCACGTCAGAGCAGGCGGATTTCTGTATGGATGGTAAAGCGGCGAACATGCCTTACTTCATCTTTGCAGACAAAGCGATTGAGCCTCAGTTCGAAGCACGCAGCATCTACCAAATCTGTTCGGATCTTGCTGAGCGTATGGGTGTAGGTAAAGAGTTTACCGAAGGTCGCGATCAAGAAGGTTGGCTGCGTCATCTGTATGCTGAAACCTTGAAGCTAGACTCAACACTTCCGGATTTTGAAACGGTTCGCAAGCAAGGCATCGTTAAGCGCAGTGACCCGAATGGACACTATGTGGCTTACCAAGCATTCCGTGAAGATCCAGAGAACAATCCACTGACGACTCCGTCTGGCAAGGTTGAGATTTATTCTGAAGAACTAGCAAGACTAGCAGCGGAGTGGGAACTGCCAGAAGGTGATGTGATTCACCCGCTACCGATTTATGTGAGTACTTCTGAAGGCTGGGACTCGCCTCTACGTAACAAGTACCCGCTTCAATTGACCGGTTTCCACTTTAAAGCTCGCTGTCACTCAACTTACGGCAACGTTGATGTGCTTAAGCAAGCGGCTCAGCAAGAGATGTGGATCAACCCAATGGATGCAGAGCGTCGTGGAATCAAGAATGGCGATCGCATCAAGATCTATAACGACCGTGGTGAAGTTTGCATCAATGCGAAAGTGACGCCTCGAATGATGCCTGGTGTTGTGGCATTGGGCGAGGGCGCTTGGTACGCACCAGATGGCAATAAGGTGGACCACAATGGTTCAATCAACGTGTTGACGTCTCAAAAGCCAAGTCCATTGGCGAAGGGCAACCCGCAACACACCAACCTTGTCGAAGTTCAACTGGTTAAGAAGGCGTAAGGACTAACTCATGAAACAATACGGTTTTTATATCGACTCGAGTAAGTGCACTGGCTGTAAAACCTGTCAGTTGTCTTGCAAAGACTTTAAAGATTTGGGTGTCGACCGCAGTTTTCGCCGAGTGTATGAATACGCTGGTGGTAACTGGGTAGAAGAGAACGGTACCTACCGTCAGGATGTGTTCGCCTACTACACCTCTATCGCATGTAACCATTGTGATGAGCCAGCGTGTGCAAAAGTGTGTCCGTCTGGTGCGATGCACAAACGTGAAGATGGCTTTGTCATCGTAGATGAAAAGGTATGTATTGGCTGTAAACACTGTGCCAATGCGTGCCCTTACGGTGCGCCACAATACAGCAAAGAAAAAGGTCACATGACCAAATGTGATGGCTGTTTTGAGCGCGTGGCAGAGGGTTTCGAGCCGATCTGTGTCGGTTCATGCCCGCTGCGAGCGTTGGAGTTTGGCCCGATTGCTGAGCTTCGTGCCAAATACGGTACTAATGCTGATGTGGCACCGCTTCCGTCTTCGTCACTGACGAAACCTAATATTGTGATCAAGCCAAACCGTCATGCGCGTCCAACTAATGACACGACTGGTCACCTAGCAAACCCTAAGGAGGTCTAAGATGGGATGGCATGAATGGCCTTTGATTTTCTTCACTGTATTTGCACAAACCGCGGTGGGTGCATTTATCGTGATGGGTCTAATCACACTGTTTGGCAAAGCAGATGCGCACGTGAAAACGGGCATTACTCGTAACATGTTCTTTATCTGGGTGTTTATGGGGCTAGGCTTTATGGCTTCGACTATGCACTTGGGTAGCCCAATGCGTGCCATTAACGCGTTGAATCAAGTGGGTACCTCGTGGCTTTCGCGCGAGATTTTGTTTGGTTCAATGTTCTTTGGCTTGGGAGGCATCTATTGGTTGTTGTCTGTTATCGACAAGGGCAGCGAAGCGATTCGCAAAGGCTTGTTGGTCGTGGCAATGTTGATTGGTGTTGTGTTTATGTACGCAATGACCAACGTATACATCATTGATACTGTACCAACTTGGGATACGCCGTTTACCGGTCAATCCTTCGCACTAACGGCAGTGGTGTGCGGCGTGATGCTGTCACTTATTCTGATGCGTGGCGCGAAACTAGAGTGTCCTAAGCTTGGTAAGATCACGGCGATTGTTGCATCTGTTGCAGGCCTAGCGCTTGTGATGACGACGATATCTATGATGGGTTCACTACCTAGTATCCATTCAGCAATCGTATCAGCCGCTGAGCTTGTGCCAAACATGGCAGAAATTCAGAACCTACGTTTTGTGTTGGTATTTGCTGGTATTGCTGCTTGGGTTTGGGCAATGCGCTCTGAATCGCGCTCAATGCCAATCGCGGTGGTGGGTTTTGCAATGGTTATGGTTGCAGAGCTCATTGGTCGCAGCGTGTTCTTCGGTCTTCACATGACCGCTGGCATGTAATGAGTGAAGAGGGTAGGCGCTTGTGCCTACCCTCTATTACACTCAACTTTATTGTTTAGAATAACTTGGTAATCTCAGTTCATGTCACAATCAGACGTTATTGATCTTCAAAGCCTTCAGACCATGGCCAAGGTGTTTGGCTCACTTTTGTACTTCCCGCTTACTGATAGCAACAACCAAACTTTGATTAAAGCTCTTTCGGAAGATGAAGCGCTGGAGAACAGCGATATTCAAGCCTGGTGTAAAACAGCGCTAACAGAATTGCCAGAAGCACTAAATCAAGACTTCTTCTTGCTGTTTGAAGGCGGAGAGGTGATGTTGGCACCGCCTTGGGGCTCTGTGTATACCGACAAAGAAGAAGTGATTTTTGGTGACAGTACCGTTGCCTATCGCCAGTTCTTGCGTGAGTACGGCATTGAGCTTGATACAGGCATGCGCGAGCCAGAAGACCAGATTGGTTTGATGTTGTTTGCGGTTAGCCAACTTATTGAGCAACAACAAGATGTCGAAACGGTTAAAACGTTACTGACCGAGCACTTGCTAACGTGGTGTTACCGCTACTTTGAATTGGTACAACAGCATGCCCAAACCCAAAGCTACAAACAGTTGGCAGGCTTGGTTTCTCTATGGTGTGAAGTGGTACAGGATGTGCTCGACATTACGCCTAATGCTGTGAAGCTGTATCGTTAAAAAATACACCCATCTATGGTGAGAATATTATGAGTCGTGATGAGCAATACGTAAAAGCCTATATGGAGCACAAGACGATAAGCCGCCGTGGTTTGTTTCGCGCTCTGACAAATGGCGCGACTCGTAATCCGACGGAGACTGATGACTCTCTTGCGTCAAAGTTGAATGCTGAAAAGGTAGTTAGAGTGCTACCAAGACCGCCAAAAGCGATTGACGAGGTACTGTTTCAGCAAATCTGCGACGGCTGTGGTGAATGTCAAAAGGTTTGCCCTGAACAGGTTATTTCTATCCAAGGTGGGTTGGCGCAGCTAACGCTGGACTATGGGTATTGCAGTCAGTGTGAAGAGTGCGGTAAAAGCTGTCCAACAGGCGCATTGCACGGAAGTGTAATGGATAACGGCTTGCGACCAAGCTTTTTAGAAAGCTGTCAAAACGCACTGTTTGGCGATTGTTATTTGTGTCAGGAAGCATGTCCTCAAGACGCCATAGAACTGGAAGACTTGAGTTTACCCACCGTAAGTGAAAGCAAGTGCGATGGATGCGGACGTTGCAAGCAAGGCTGTCCATTTTCATCCATCGCTCTATCTCTATAAAGCTGGGTCTCTATAAAGCCGAGCCTCTATAAAGTATTGACGCTATAGAGCTCGGCCTCTATTAACGTCACGCTTTAATGATACGAGCGCGGAAGTTACGCCCCTTCATCTTGCCGTTAGTGATTTTACCCAGCGCTTTCTTCGCAATGGATGTTTCTACCGCAACGTAAGCGTTCATAGGGAACATATTGATCTTACCGATCTGGTTGCCTGATAGAGTCTTGTCGCCCGTCAACGCACCTAGAATATCCCCAGGACGTAGCTTCTGCTTTTTGCCACCTAGAATCTGAATTGTGGTCATCGTTGCCTGATAAGGGCGGTTTGATGATGCTGGTGGTAGCGTGCTTGGCTCAATAGGCAAATCTAAGTACTCATCGATGCGTGCTACACGATAAAACTCTTTCTCACTGTAGAAGCTAAATGCCAAGCCTTTGTTTCCCGCACGACCAGTACGACCGATACGGTGCACATGCACTTCAGGGTCACGTGATAGCTCGTAGTTGAATACAGCGTCAAGGTTGTCGACATCAAGGCCACGTGCAGCAACATCGGTTGCGACAAGGATAGAAACACTCTTGTTAGCAAACTGAACCAGTGCTTGGTCGCGGTCACGTTGTTCTAGGTCACCATGAATATCAATGACGCTAAAGCCGCGATGGTGAAGCTCATCCGCCACATTCTGCACTTCTTTCTTAGTGTTACAGAACACAACCGCAGACTCTGGTTGGTGTGTTAGTAATAGAGTTTCTAACGCGTTGTCACGCTCTTCTGTGGTATCAGTTTGATAGAAGAACTGCTTGATGCTTGAATGATCGTGTTTGCTCTCTACCTTCACAACCTCAGGCTGCTTCATTACCGTTGATGCAATGGTTTGAATCTGCTCTGGGAAGGTTGCACTGAATAGTAGCGTTTGACGATTGCTTGGCGCTTCACCGATGATGGCATCGAGTGCGTCTTTAAAGCCCATTTCCAGCATGCGATCGGCTTCATCCAACACCAATGTATTGAGCTCTTCAAGGTTGATACGACCTTTTTCAAGGTGATCAAGGATACGACCTGGTGTACCGACGAGAATATGAGCGCCGTGCTCCAGAGAGCCAATTTGCGGCCCCATTGGCATTCCGCCACATAGCGTTAGCACTTTGATGTTGTGGATACCACGAGCTAGGGTACGGATTTCTTTTGCAACCTGGTCAGCAAGTTCACGCGTTGGGCAAAGCACCAATGATTGCACACGAAAACGCTTTACGTTGAGGTTGGCAAGTAGGCCAAGTGAGAATGCCGCCGTTTTACCTGAACCGGTTTTTCCTTGACCGATGATGTCTTTACCATCGAGGATTTTTGGTAGTGAGTCTGCTTGAATCGGTGTCATTTTAGCGTAGCCAAGGCTATCCAAAGTGCTCAGTAATTCAGTAGGTAGATTTAGTGTGGAAAATGCCGGAGTGGTCACGAGGTATCCTCAGTCAGCGTTAGGGAGCGAGTATTATCAACATTATGGTCGATGTTACCAGCAAAAACATGGCTGACGGAGGACATTTAACCAGCGAAGTGATCAGGTTACCTGTGAAGGTTACGCTGGTAGCGCTGTTCTCATCCAGTCGCGGTACTCATTAGCGCCGTCTTCACCTTCTGCAGGAGACCAAGGCGCGAAATCTTCTTGAGGCGTTGGGATGTAAGCCCCTTCTTTGATTTCTAGACCGACAGTACCAGACTCCATGCATGCATAACCGTGCCATGTACCTGGTGGAATTTCGATAGCGCGGTTGGTTTCTGGTGATAGGCTGTGACGCTGAACTACGTTGCCTTCGTCATCGAAAATAAGTAGATCAAGTTGACCTTTAAGTACCAAAAACAGCTCCCATTTGTGCTCTTCACGGTGGCGGTGAGGGCGCATGTAAGTTTCTGGCTCAGTTGAAATGAACAGGCGCTGCACACCCGCGTCCAATTGTTCGTGTAGGTTGTGATGGCTGCGCTTGCGCGGTGCTTGTTTCGCGTTTTCAGAAAACGTGTCGAAGTCTTGGTTACTGATGATTTTCAACATTGCTTTTACTTTATTAGTTGGTGTGCCGTTATTGTACAGTGGCATCAAAAAAGTTCAGCACAAAAATAGCGCTATCGTCCGGGCAAGGTTAAATTTTAGAAAAAACTATGAAAAACGTAGGCAAAATGTGATTGCAGTTCCAGAGATTGGTAAAAAAGCTGTACGATCTGATCAGAATGGTATGATGCCTAAGCATCGGAGTGTCTTAAACGTAAGGTGGAACAGCAGTGGAAGCAGTGATCAGCCAATTAAAAAAAGACTTTTACGCGCACCTTCAATCTTCAAATGGTGCTAGCGCATCGAGTACCTCGAAAACTATGTCTTTGCTAACGAAAGAAGAATTGGCAGAGCTGGAAAACGTTTGGGTTCAGCTAGCAGTATGGAAGCAAAAGCAAGCTTAATCAGCGTATTAACTCCAACAAATTCTAAGCCCTGAGTGATTCACTCGGGGCTTTTTTCATTTTACAAAAGCACCAATTGTTATAATATAACATTTTCCTTGGTGATCTTATTGTTGAAAAGTGCGGTATTAGCCCCCATAGTTCCCATATTGGAGAAACAGACTATGGCTGAGATAAGCTCACTGATAGCCTCAGAAAATCTAGTAGGAAATACGATGGCGGAAGTACGTGCCAGAATAGAATTAAAAGTCGGTGCAAAAAGCGACATCGACGCGGAAATGCTCTCTTTTCGCGGCTTAGAGACCGACAAAGAACACGTTGCTATTATCTTTAAAGCAGCAGACAAAGACCAAGCGCTACCTTTAGTGCGAATGCACTCTGAGTGTTTGACGGGGGATGTATTCCACTCGTCTCGTTGTGACTGTGGTGAACAGCTCGAAGAGACCATCCAAAAGATGGGGCGTGAAGGTGGCATCATCTTATACTTGCGCCAAGAGGGGCGTGGTATTGGTTTGTACAACAAGCTAGATGCCTACAAGCTTCAGTCTGAAGGCATGAACACATACGAAGCGAACAACCATCTTGGATTTGGTGATGATTTACGTGATTTCACCGAAGCGGCTCAAATGCTCAAAGCATTAGACATTTACTCAATTCGCTTAGTTACCAATAATCCCAAGAAAATCCGCGAGCTGCGCGAGCATGGTATTAATATCGAAGATGTCGTTAACACCAGTGCTCACGTGAAAGATGGTAATGAAAGCTACCTAAAGGCCAAAGTCTCACACGGTAAGCATCATCTCGAGCTCTAGGGTAGCTTGTTAACATTTTGAATAAAAACCTCACACATGTGAGGTTTTTTTGTATTCACTGTTGAAAATAAATTGTAACTAGGTATTATCGCGGTTGATAGTGTTAATGATAACTATTCGCACTAAATAATAAGAATTAAGCTCAACAAGGATGCTTTCATGAATGTAACAACCGCAGTGAAGGGCGCAATTGCCGCCTCGTTTCTTATCACGTCTACCTCTGCTTTTTCAGCAGTCACTAAAGATCAAGTTGTCGAGCATTACGCCGATCTTGCTCATGCTGTGTTTACTGATGCGCGTATTACAGCGCAAGAGTTAGACACATCAATTAACACATTTTTAGCTTCTCCATCGGAAAAAGGCCTTGCTGATGTGAAACAAGCTTGGCTTGCTTCACGCGTTCCGTATCAGCAAACAGAAGTGTTCCGCTTTGGAAACTCGATTGTTGATGATTGGGAAGGTCAACTCAATGCTTGGCCTCTTGATGAGGGACTTATCGACTACGTAAGTAGTGACTATCAGTACGAACTTGGCAATGAAGGCGCACAGGCGAACATTGTTGCTAACAAAACTCTTAAGATTGGTGCAACTACATTAGATGTTGCGAGTATTACTCCTCAAGCTATTGCAGATCTAAACGAAGTCGGTGGCTCAGAGGCTAACGTGGCGTCTGGCTACCACGCCATTGAGTTTCTTTTGTGGGGTCAAGACCTGAACGGCACTAATGCAGGTGCCGGAGAGCGTCCTTACACGGATTACGTTGTAGGTGAAGGTTGTACAAATGGTAATTGTGAGCGTCGTGCTGAGTACCTAAAAGCGGCTTCTGTTCTTTTGATTCAAGATCTTCAGTGGATGGAAAAGCAATGGTCTGCATCAGAGAAAGAGAACTACCGTACAGAGCTTCTTGCTGACAAAGCCGACAATGGTCTACGTAAAATGCTGTTTGGTATGGGCTCGCTATCGCTGGGTGAACTGGCAGGTGAGCGTATGAAAGTGGCACTAGAGGCAAACTCAACAGAAGATGAGCATGATTGTTTCTCTGATAACACTCACAACTCTCACTACTATAACGAGCAGGGGATCTACAACGTCTACACCGGTACCTATGTGCGTGCTGACGGCACGTTAGTTGATGGTCCAAGCATTGCTAACCTTGTAGAGCAAAAAGATAAGAGCGCAGCGAAAGAGATTCAAAAGCAGTTGGATTTGGCTCGCGCTCAAGTAGGCAAACTTGTCACTTCTGCAGAAAAAGACAACCAGTACTTTGACCAACTGATCGCCTCAAGCAACCCACAAGGCAACCAACTTGTGAATGAGACGATTATTGCACTTGTTGCTCAAACAGGTTCAATAGAACGTGCTGCGGGTATTGTAGGTATTGATAGCCTTAGCCCAGATACAGCTGACCACGAGTTCTAATCATAATAAAAATCTATGAAATGGGGGCGCTTGCCCCCTTTGTTGTTCTATTTGTGAGTGCTGTATGTCTAGATCAAACATCATCTGGGTTGCGCTTTTTGCGCTAATCTCCACGTCCGTTTTTGCAGAGTCGACTCCTAGCCGTCTTTCTGGTGGCAAAACTACGGTTAAAAAAAACGGTGCCAACGCCTTTTCAATGCCAGCGGCTAACTTGCCGATGAGCAAACGTCTCGATTTTAGTGTCGGAAACAGTTTCTTTCGAAACCCTTGGGTTCAAGCGCCCGCATCGACGGATGCTCGTGATGGTCTAGGGCCTTTATTCAATACTAATGGATGTCAAAACTGCCACATAAAAGATGGTCGTGGACACCCACCAGAGCAGAACGACCAGCATGCGGTGTCAATGTTAGTTCGCCTGAGTATTCCTGCAACGACGGAAGCACAAAAACAAGCAGTAAAAATGTCAGGTGTGATTCCTGAGCCAACTTATGGTGGTCAGCTTCAAGACTTTGCTCTTCCTGATATGGCGCCTGAAGGCCAAATACACATTACTTATGACGACGTCGCGATGCGATTTGAAGATGGCACCACGGTGATGCTTCGTAAGCCAAACTTAAAGATCGTTGAACTTGCTTATGGAGATATGCATCCAGATGTAATGATGTCAGCTCGCGTCGCTCCACCTATGATCGGCCTTGGGTTGCTTGAATCCATTCCTGAATCGACCATCCTAGAGTTTTCTAAGCAGCAACAACAGGACACAACGTCTGTTGCTGGTATTCCTAACTATGTGCTTGATGTACGAACTAAAGAGATGAGCCTAGGACGATTTGGCTGGAAAGCGGGACAGCCGAACCTAATGCAGCAAAATGCGGCGGCATTCAACGGTGATGTTGGCTTAACAAGTGCATTGTTTACAGAAGAAAACTGCACTGATAAACAAGATTTGTGCACCGAGAGCCTAAGTGGCGGCGATCCTGAGGTAAGCGACAACATTCTTGATTTTGTTGAGTTCTATACACAGCACCTTGCCGTTCCACAGCGTCGTAATATTGATAACTCAGAGGTGCTAGCTGGAGAAGCACTGTTTAAAAGAGTGGGTTGTGACAACTGTCATCGAACCAGTATCCAAACGGCGAAACGCGAAGGCTTACCTGCTTTGTCGAATCAGACAATTCATCCTTATACAGACATGTTATTACACGATATGGGGGAGGGGCTTGCTGATGGTCGTCCGGAATACGCTGCATCTGGCTCGCATTGGCGAACGCCACCACTATGGGGTATTGGGTATACCGAAGAAGTGAATGGTCACACGTATTTTCTTCATGATGGCCGTGCTCGTAACTTAACCGAGGCCATTTTATGGCACGGCGGTGAAGCTCAAACTTCAAGAAATCAGGTGCTAGCAATGAGCAAGAAAGAGCGTGAAGCGCTGCTTGCTTTCTTAAATTCGCTATAGGGAACAGTGATGTATTATCAAAAATCAGTGACCATTGCGGCTTTAGTTCTACTGGCAGGGTGTCAATCATCAACCAGTACAGACAAACTGCGTCCTCAATCGAGCAATCACCAAAGCCAAGGTGTGTATGAGATCCAGTTTGAATCTGCTCTGCGCTTTAATGATTCTATGCTCAAACTTCGCAACCAATCTGCGCGTTATTGCGAGTCTCAAAGCAGCCTAAAAGATGTGAAAATTGCTTGGCAGCAGGGGATGGAGAGCTGGATGCATCTTCAAGGGCAGGAGCGAGGTCCCTCAGAAGCGCTTGAACAAAACTGGAACATTCAGTTTTGGCCCGATAAAAAAAATACCACAGGCCGCAAGATGGCTACGGCGATCAAAACCAAGAGTTGGGATATGACGTCGATTCAATCTCAGAGCGTGACAGTTCAAGGGCTTGGCTCTGTGGAATGGCTGTTATATGACGGTGCCTCAAGCATGAGTGAAGGTGGTAAGGAAGATTGTAGCTTGCTTAAAGCGGTTACTGACTCTCTGGTCGATCGTTCAAACACTGTTTTGCAGGCTTGGATCACAAACCCATGGGCCGAGTTAGATACCAAAGCATGGCATGCGGAATATTTAGCGTTACTCACCAATCAGCTTGATTACAGCATGAAGAAGCTGTCTCGTCCGCTTGCGAAAATTGGCGCACCACGTCCGTATTTTTCAGAATCTTGGCGCGCTAAAACTTCGCTGTCGAATCTAAAAGAAAACCTAGTGGCAATGCAGGCTTTGTATTTGGCCGAAGGAAGTGGTCTTGACTCCATTCTGAGAGATAAAGGCGATGAAGCACTCGCTGACGATATTGCTCAGCAGTTCCAAGATACGCTAGAAACATGGCCACAAGAATCGAGTCTATTTGATATGTTGCAAACTAAATCGGGTTACCGAACCGCTTTGGCGCAGTTCAACAAGCTGGAGCAGCTCAAATATTTGATTGGTGAAGAAGCGGCTATAAATCTGGGTGTTGTTATAGGGTTCAATGCAACAGATGGCGATTGATAGAGCTAAGCGTAATCTAGCTAAAGCATTGGCAATGGGGACGCTTTCGCCCTCATTGCTAGCGGGCTGTGTAACGAATAGCACTGCGGCTAAGAGCAACGTTGAACTAGGCTGCATGAATACAAACCAAGTATTGATTGGTGGAGCGATTCGTCGCCAAGGTCAATTTGAGGCCGTGGTTTACTCTCAACTGGGGCAGTTTCAACATCATATCCCTTTGCCAGCGAGAGGACATGGGGTAGCGATAGCACCATCAAAGCATCACGCTGTGATGTTTGCTCGTCGTCCCGGCAGTTATGCGATGGTTTTTGACTATCGAGATGGAGAAGAAAAGGCACTCATTCCTGCGGAAAACAATCGTCACTTTTACGGTCATGGGGTGTATTCAAACGATGGTCGTTGGTTATACGCTACTCAAGGAGAGCGTGCGACAAGCCGAGGCATTATTGGTGTATACGATGCCGAGAATAGCTACAAAAAAGTTGCCGAGTTTTCTGGGTTTGGGGTCGGTCCGCATGAAATCATTATTATGTCTGATGGCCGGTTGGTAGTTGGTGTCGGCGGGGTTCATACTCAAGGGAGAACACCGATTAATTTAGCAACAATGAAGCCAAGCCTTAGCTATTTGTCAGGCAATGGGGAGTTGCTTGATCAAGTGATGCTGCCAGATCACCATAAGAGTATTCGGCATTTGGCTCATGATGGCGAGCAAACCGTGCTGTGTGGTCAGCAGTATCGAGGCGAGCCAGATGATTATGTTCCATTAGTTGCCATGCATCGAACTGGTGAGTCTCTGGTTGAGCTCGGTGGTGAACCAGAGCAGTGGGCGCGCTTCAACCATTATGTGGCGAGCATCGCGGCAACAGATTCTCATATCTTAGCGACATCGCCACGGGGCAATTGTTATGGTATTTGGGACAAATCCTCTCTCGATCTTTTAGAGATCAATGTGTTGCCGGATGCCTCTGGCGTGGTGGTTAAAAATGACCAGTTTTATGTAAGTTCTGGCGTTGGAAAGGTCGTAAAAATAAATGCGGATCTCACCAAGAATGCCTTTGTCTCGGGGATTCAATGGGATAACCATTGGAGTGCTATCACATAAATGAGACGCTAACTGGTTTAAAATAAATTAGCACTTTCCAAAGTGTGATTTCTGCCATACTTAAGACTCTGTCTAAGGAGGTGGGTAGATGCGAAACTGGTTAATTTTGCCGAGTATATTGATCTCGGCATTGTCAAGTTCAGTCGCCGTTACAGCGGCGCCAGACCAGCTCGTGTCTGATTCTAGTGAACTTACCTCTTATTCTGTTAAACATATTGAACCGATTCTGAAATCGAGCTCAGCAGAAGCCTCTGAAAAGATTGAATCGATGCCTAGCATCGACAGCGAGTTCCTTTATCCACAACTGGTGGAATATGTCTATTCTCGCCTAGAACGAGCAACGCTTTGGGCGGATGTTGAGCTGAATGCTCAAGTTAACCTTCAACTTGATGTCGTACGGTTGGCTGGTTTTAGTCCGGTGTTCGAACATCGTGTCGCTTTAATGCAAGCTGCCTATCAGCAGCAGGATGCTGCTTTATATGACAGACTGACCACCGACACGTTTCTGCTTTACATGAGCTATGTCGCTGCTGCGGCGGATAAAGGCAAAGAGTGGTATTTCACTACCGATTTGAATGAGGTGATGCCAAGGCCTTCTGCGACGGAAGTAGATTTGTTGGTCTCTGCCTTTGAGGCTGGTACGGAATCGGAATATGTTTTAAGTCTCGCCTCACCAATGCTTAAACAGCCAGGGTTTGAAAACGCCTATATTGACCTGGTTGTTAAGTCTCAACTGGATACGCCATTGTACGAACAAACGGGATTATTGCGCATGGGGGACGTGCTGATGCCGCAACAATATGAGTTGCTGGTCGAACGTTTACAAGCGTCGGACGTCGAGGTGTTGATTCGCGATGATTATATGTTTGATGAGTCGCTAGATTTTGCAGTGCGCGAGTTTCAGCGTCTCTATGGACTTAATGACGACGGAATTATTGGGCCAAATACTGTCGAATGGTTGAATAAGTCTTCCGATGACAAACTTAGGATCTTAGCGTTGAACTCAGAGCGCTCCCGTCTATGGCCAGAGCAGCGTCAAAACATCATTTTGGTTAACGTGCCGAGCTTTCAGCTCAAATATTGGGATGAAGGTGAAACGCGATTCGAGTCGAGAGTCATTGTCGGTAGAACCAGTCGTCAAACTCCCATCTTTGAAACCAAAATGGATTCATTGATCTTGAATCCTACCTGGAATGTACCATGGAAGATCATGGTGAAAGACATTATTCCTAAAGTAAAGCGTGATCCGACCTATTTATTTTCTCAGCGCTTCGAAATTTTGGAAGGCTGGAATAACCAGAACAGGATTGATCCAACTATGATCAATTGGAGCGAGGTCAACGCTAGGCGATTTCCATATCGAATGCGCCAGAAAGCCGGTGAGCTCAATGCGCTCGGCCAATACAAGTTCAACACACCGAATGCGCAAGCCATTTTCTTGCACGACACGCCAAGTAAGCATTTGTTTGATGAAAGTTTACGTGCGTTTAGCTCGGGTTGTGTCCGGGTCGAACATGCAGACCAATTTGCTGAAGTGTTGCTAGAGGTGCAGGGTAAGAGTTTAGAAGATGTCGCGTCCTCGCGTCCCAATAAAGCCATTGCCTTTAAGGAGCGAATTCCGGTGCACATTATCTATCAAACAGCTTGGCTCGTAGACGGTAAGGCACACTTCCGCGGTGACGTCTACCGTTACGATGACAAGCGCAACCCAGTAGAAGAGGCTGCCTTATCGAGTAATCGATAATCAAACAAACCTCACTTTGATAAAGAGCCATCGTGCCAGTTTTGCCACGGTGGCTTTGTTGTCTCTGAAATATAATGGTAACGAGTAGGGCATCGTCTAATCACTGTCTTGATTTTCACTGTTTGGCCAGCGGCACAGACTTGTTATTCTTCTATGACAGTGTCATAGTCGCCTCAGTTTACAAAATATAGGGTTTATCATGAGTCTTAAGTATCAAATCGTACCGGTCACTACCTTCGCGCAAAACTGCTCTATTGTATGGTGTGACGAAACTATGAAAGGTATTGTGGTTGATCCAGGTGGTGACGTAAAACAGTTGCTAGCCTTGGTTGAACAGCTTGGCGTAACGATTGAGAAGCTAGTTTTGACTCACGGTCACCTTGATCATGTTGGTGGTACGGTAGAGATGTCCGAGTCTCTTAAAGTGGACATTATCGGCCCGCATAAAGCGGACAACTTCTGGCTTCAAGGTTTGGAAGGTCAAAGTCAAATGTTTGGCTGGCCATTAACGGAAGCGTTTGAGCCAACTGAGTGGCTAGACGAAGGCGATGTGGTTACTTTTGGTAATGAATCTCTAAGTGTTTACCACACGCCGGGTCACACACCAGGTCACGTGTGCTTGTTTAATGAAGACGCTAAGGTCGCGTTTGTCGGTGATGTTCTGTTCAATGGCAGCATCGGTCGTACTGACTTCCCTCAAGGCGATCATGCAACACTGATAAACTCGATAAAAACCAAGTTGTGGCCACTGGGTAATGATGTGAAATTTGTACCAGGACACGGCCCAGAGTCTACGTTTGGTCGTGAGCGTGTCTCTAATCCCTACGTTGCTGATGAGATGCCTCTTTACTAAACCTCACTCCGGCTTGCCGCTGCTTGATAGCGGCGAGCCAATCCCACAAAATCTTCTCCTGCTCTATCTAAATCCGCTTCGGCAATAAATACGTCGTATCCGTAAAACTCTCTTTGATGTTTCATACGATTGGCAAGCATGGCCAGAAGTCCTTTGTATTCGATGCCGCGCTCATCGACAAAGGGTTCAGCGTCGAGAACAATGTCTTCAAAGCTCTTGGCCGGTGAGGTTTGCTGTACGCCGATATAAAGTAGTGCACGTTGGCTAAGTAGAATATCGGTGGCAATACGCGGACAGATGGCATCCAAGTAGGGACCATATTCTTTCACTCGAAGCCCAATCCAGGGAAGGGGCTTATGCCAGCCCTCTTGATGTTGAGTACAGATCCCAATTCTCTCGACATTCGCCCAACGAAGAACCCAGCCACCCTTAAACAAATGCTGTTGAAGATGAGAGTTGGTTAGGGTAAACGTGACGCGACTTTTTTGTAGCATAAGGTAAGCAAATCCCGACACACTTGCGAAAATGGCAATGAACAGCCAGGCGTGCTCCCAAGAAGGTGAGAGTAACAAAAAGCAGAAACACACCAACGCGCCCACGCCAGCCAACAGCCTGACAGTAGGAGAGTCCCAAGTATAGTGGTGATTGCTAAGATGTAATGTGTCCATAATCGGTGCCATCAATGAATACTAATCTCACTTTATACTGGTGAAACAACCACAAAGTTTATTGTTTAAATAATAGTCATTGTTGGCTCGGGACGGCATTTTTGTCTCGAGTTTGTGTCAAGACCCTACAAAAGCATTCAAAATTTTGGTATAAAACGCGCTTCAAATTTTGACCACTGCCTTGATGCAGTGAATTGGAGAGAAAACTCGATGAGACTTGCTCATAAGCGCAAAGTGCAAGCAAAATTGCAAAAGCGCATTAAAGCGGTAGTTGCCAACACAGCCGCTGCAACAAAAACAGCAAAGCCTGTTGTAGCAAAAGCACCTGTAGTTGAAACCGCAACTGCGACAAAAAAAGTTGATGTAGCCCTAACTCCTAAACAGCAACAAGTGCTAGACATCGTTGCTAACAACGCTGAAGGCATCAACCCGAAAGGTATCGGCCTTGCGGCTGGCCAAGAAGATGCGAAAGCAGCCTCTTGGGCAACTGGCGCTCTAAAGAAACTTCTTGAAGAAGGTTTGGTGGCTAAAGAGCAGCTAGCGGGCAACAAAGTGATCTACAAAGCGCTATAAGCGTTCACTTTACCCAATTTCAAAAAGACCCCTTTCGAGGGGTTTTTTTGATCCTGTCGTTTGGAAAATTGGGAGATGTTAGCGACAGATGTCACAAAAGTAGCCATCCTGTAATATCTTGCTGATAATAAATGCGTACGTGTTTGTCTCGTTCTAGATTTCTTTCTGAACACTCTAACCTGTTGATTTTTATTTGTCTTGAGTAACTACCTCGTTTATCACCTACGTAGTAATACGTAATACCAAGGTCGAAGTCGATCTGTTGATAATCTTATTACTGCGTGCTCGCACTAATACACCTTGCTGGGTTTTCCATCCATAGTTATCTGGAATGTGAAACTTGGAGTCAGTTACTGACTTCAAAAAGGAACCTACTCAAGGAACTGAATAATGAGTCTAATCAAGAAATCAGTATCACGTGTCATGAAGAGCACGGCTATCGTAGCTGCAACCTGCCTAGCGTTTGTTGCTGGAAATGCCAGCGCTGACGATAAAGTCTATCGCCTAAAACTTGCAGAAACTTGGGGGCCAAACTTCCCAATTTTCGGTGATGCAACGAAGAACATGGCGAAAATGGCCGAAGAAATGTCGAACGGTCGTCTGCAAATTCGCATCGATTCGTCTAACAAACACAAAGCGCCGTTCGGTGTGTTTGATATGGTGAAATCTGGTCAGTACGACATGGGCCACTCTGCGTCATACTACTGGAAAGGCAAGGTGCCAAATACCCTCTACTTTACAACGATGCCTTTTGGTATGACGGCACCTGAGCAGTATGCGTGGTTCTACCACGGCGGTGGTATGCAGTTGATGGAAAAAGTGTATGACCCACATAACTTGCTGTCTTTCCCTGGTGGTAACACTGATGTACAGATGGGCGGTTGGTTCCAGAAAGAGATCAACAGCGTAGAGGACTTGCAAGGTCTGAAAATGCGTATCCCAGGCTTCGCGGGTGAAATCCTAGCTGAAGTTGGCGCTAAACCAACGAACATCGCATCGGGTGAATTGTACACATCTCTAGAGCGTCGCACGATTGACGCGCTTGAGTGGGTAGGCCCTTCACTTGACCTTCGTATGGGCTTTCACAAAATTGCTCCGTACTACTACACAGGTTGGCATGAGCCAGCAACAGAGCTTCAGTTCCTAGTTAACAAACGTACTTGGAATAAGCTTCCGGATGACCTGAAAGCGATTCTACAAATCGCAATGAAGACAGCCGCGTACGACATGTACATCCAATCGACTCACGAAAGTGGTAAGAACTGGGCGACTATCCAAACTGATTACCCTGACGTGAAAGTGAAAGACTTCCCGAAAGAAGTTATGGATGCGCTTCGTGATGCCAACGACAAACTGCTTAAGCAACACGCCGACAAAGATGAGATGGCGAAAGAGATCCAAGCATCACAAGCAGCTTACCTAGAGCAAGTGCGTTCTTGGACTGATATCGCGTCGAAAGCTTACCTAAACAAGTTCGACGACTAACCCCCCAACTCAAGTGGCGTAGCTCCTGCGCCACTTTCTTTTTACACCCATTGTCATACGCCCTAATCATAACTATTAACGAATCACGGCGGATAGGCGGAAAGTTGTATGCGTAGTTTAATTTATATCGAAAGACTGTTTAACAAGATAGCCGATGTGCTCGGGTGGCTATCCAGTATTCTTTTTCTTCTTCTGTTAGCAAACGTGGTTTATGACGTTGTCATGCGCTACGTCTTTAATGATGTGTCGATTGCCTTCCAAGAAATGGAGTGGCACCTGTTTTCAGCGGTGTTCTTATTAGGTGTGCCTTATGCCATAAAAGCGGGCGGTCACGTTCGTGTGGATGTGTTCTATGAGCGCTTATCTATGAAGGCGCAGGCCATTATCGACTTACTCGGCACCTTTATCTTTTTGTTCCCATTTTGCCTATTGGTCGCTTGGTACGGTATCGACTTTGCGAAAGAAAGTTTTGAGCTTGGTGAAACTTCCGGTGACCCAGGTGGCTTACCTTATCGTTGGGTGATTAAAGCGATGATCCCATTGTCCTTCTCATTTATGGCGATTGCTGGCTGCGGATTGGTGCTTCACTCATTGAACAAGTTGTTTAATCCGCATTTGATGTACGCAAAGTCTTCCGACGCTAAAGAATAAGGACGTTCTCATGATCGGTATTGTGATGTTTTTTGTAGCCTTGTTCGCGCTACTACTTGGTTTCCCTGTCGCCTTCACCTTTGGTGGCATTGCATTAATTTTTGGTGTTTGGGCTGAAGGCATGGAGATGTTTGCCTTTATGCCATATCGAATTCAATCCATCATGGAGAATACGGTACTCATGGCGGTGCCTCTGTTTGTCTTCATGGGGTTGGTGCTTCAAAAGACGCGCTTAGCAGAGCAGCTTTTAGAGTCAATGGGGCGCTTATTTGGTGGTGTGCGAGGCGGAATTGCTATCTCTACGGTGCTGGTGGGTGCATTGCTGGCCGCATCAACGGGTGTGGTTGGTGCTTCTGTTGTAGCAATGGGTCTTATCTCTCTGCCTGTCATGCTTAAGTACAATTACGACAAAGGGCTTGCCTGCGGTACGATTTGCGCATCGGGTACCCTTGGACAAATCATTCCGCCTTCTATCGTACTCATCTTGCTTGGTGATGTGTTGGGTGTGCCGGTTGGCGATCTATTCCAAGCGGCGCTGTGGCCGGGGTTTGTTCTAGTTGGCGCCTACGTACTCTATATTCTTATCTATGCCAAGCTGAACCCAGAGAGCGCGCAGCCAATCCCACGTGATGAGTCTATTTCACGCTCAGAAGAGGTGAAAACGGCACTTAAAGCTATAATTCCACCTTTGGCGCTGATCGTAGTCGTACTGGGCTCGATATTCGCCGGTATTGCGACGCCAACAGAGTCTGCAGCACTGGGCGGCGCTGGTGCGATTGTGTTGGCTGTGCTTTATCGTCAATTTAGCTGGAGCATGCTTTACGATGCGTCCAAAGAAACGGTAAAAGTGACGGCGATGGTGTTCGCAATCTTGCTTGGTGCGACCGCTTTCTCAATGGCGTTTACCTACACTGGCGGCGATATGCTGGTGGAAGAGTGGATGCTAGAAATTCCAGGTGAAAAATGGGGCTTCTTGATCATCACTATGCTGGTTATCTTGATCCTTGGTTTCTTCATCGACTTCGTTGAAATCTGCTTCATCATCGTACCTATGATTGCGCCAGTCGCCGAGCTGATGGGTATCAACATGACGTGGTTTGCAATCTTGATTGCGATGAACCTACAGACCTCGTTCTTAACACCACCATTTGGATTTAGCCTGTTTTATCTTAAGGGAGTGGCGCCAAATGGAGTCACGACACGTGATATCTATCGAGGCGTGATGCCATTCATCGCGATACAGATAGTGGTGCTAGCTTCTCTCCTCATCTTCCCAGAATTCTATGGAATGTGATCGCCTTGGCGTAAGCTCAGCATAGCGTTTCATTTCACCGCCACTCGTTGGTAAGGTTAGTAAAGCTGCACTTAGTGCAGCTTTACTCGTAAGTGCAAAGGTGAATGCAGTTAAGGGGCGAATATAGCAAAAGGCGAATTTAGGAAAGGATTTCTATGCCGTTAAAAGCCAAACTGATTCTACTGACGTTGATCCCGCTGGTCATTGTAACCGCGAGCGTCAGTTGGATTACTCTCTACCAAGCTAAGGCATTGGGCGAAAAGGAAATCAGCATCTTTCGCGAGAGTCTGATCCGCACTAAAGAAGCCGCATTGAAAGACAGTGTTGAGCTCGCTTTTGATGCTATCGAGCAAGCGTATCTAGATCCTACTTTGTCGGAGCGAGAAGCGAAGGTCGAAGTGAAAGCGATTTTGAACCGTCTTCGCTATGGAACAGACGGCTATTTCTTTGCTTACGATAAGATTGGCACCAACTTAGTCCATCCCATCATTCCCGAGTTGGTGGGACGAAATCTACTTAAACTTCAAGACCAAGATGGCGATTACCTGATAGAAGCTCTGCTGTTTCAAGCGCAAGCGGGCGGCGGTTTTCATCAGTACTTGTGGCAAAAGCCCTCGACTGGGGAAACGGTCACCAAGTTGAGTTACGCTGCGTGGCTTGATAAATGGGAGTGGATGATTGGCACAGGTTTGTACATTGAAGATGTGGCGCAAGAAGTGGCGGTGCTGCGCGCGGCCATCGATAATAATATCGAAACCACCATGTTTTCTATTGTCACCATTTTTGCCGTTACAGTTGCGGTGATCATTGTATTAACGCTGGCGATCAATTGGCACGAACATAAGCTTGCTGATAAGAACCTTAAAGAGCTGGCACATAAGACGGTGATGTTTCAAGAAGATGAGCGCAAGCATTTGGCGAGGGAACTTCACGATGGCGTGAATCAGTTGCTGGTGTCGAGTAAGTGTCATTTAGAGCTGATGGACACGGGCAGTGTGGATGACCGCTCTATGGATCATCTCAAACAATCACAAACCTCGCTGTCAGAAGCGATTATGGAAGTAAGACGTATATCTCATCATCTAAGACCAAGTGCGTTGGATGATATTGGACTTGAAGCCGCCATTACCACCTTGCTGCAAGACTTTAAAAATTACTCGATGGCGGAAACAAATCTGGTACTTGACGCCAATACACCCAAACTGAAGTCTGAAGTAGCGACTACACTGTATCGAGTAGTGCAGGAGTCGTTAAACAACATCGAAAAGCATGCCAGTGCGACTGAAGTGACGGTGTTTCTCAAGCAGTTTGGTGAAGTTCTGCAACTTATTGTGTCTGACAATGGTGTGGGTTTTGATGTTAGTAGCGCAATGAATAGCCGCGGAATAGGGCTGCGTAATATGCGCGAGCGAGTCGAATTTATCGGTGGTGAGTTTGAACTGATTAGTGAGTATGGCAAAGGAACAGAAATAACCGTATTGTTGACGGTAGAAGGAGCGGTGTGATGGACGACCGAATTAGTGTAGTGATTGTCGATGATCATCAAGTAGTGCTTGAAGGATTTATGGCGCGTTTAGAACGCGAACCCGATATTGACGTGGTGGCAACAGCCAGTAATGGTGTGGAAGCGGTTGAAGTTATCAAACAATCGATGCCAGACGTCGTATTGATGGACGTCAGCATGCCAATAATGAACGGCATTGAGGCAACGGAAGTATTGAAAGCTGAGCTGCCGAACGTTCGCGTGTTAATGCTGACCATGCACGACAACCGTGAGTATATTATGAAGGTGATGCAGGCTGGGGCGGTCGGCTACATGCTTAAAGAAATTTCTGCCGAGAAAATGGTTCAAGCCATTAAGACGGTTCATCAAGGGTCGACGTATTTTTGCGAGTCGGTAACCCAAACCTTATTCTCTCAAGACATCACTCCAACAGCGGTAAAGTCCAACCCGCTGAGCCGCCGTGAAGAATCGGTTTTGACTTTGGTTGCGCAGGGTTGCAGTAGCAAGAAGATCGCTCAACTGTTGAATATTTCTTATCGAACGGTCGAGACGCATCGCCAGAATATTAAGCATAAGTTGGACTTGCATTCTACGGCAGAGTTGGCGAAGTATGCGTTGGAGAATGGTTTGTCCTAGTGTCAGGAACACTGTTTTTAAAATAGGCAGCTACTAACGTCGCATCGCCAGATAAAATATCAGCGAGGCGTAGCGAGCCAGTAGCTCCTCCCCTTTATAAGGGGAGGCTGGGAGGGGTGCTCTTTGTTTTTCAACTTATTAATATGCAAGAGAAAAGACCTTAAGAGCACCCCCTCTAGCTCCCCCGGCTACGCGCCCCGTTATAAAGGGGGAGAACCACAGGCTAGCTTCTATCGTCGCATCGCCTTTTGATTGAGCGATGCGCAAGCGAGCCAGTAGTTCTTCTCTGATAAGGGGAGATTAGGAAAGGGGTATAATGCGACGCAATCACAACAACCAATCCCCCTAATGTGATCTCACATAATTTTTATCAAATTTCCCGCACATCAACAGCAAAGTTCTGTTATAAAGTGCCCGCAATATCAGTGAACGTTTGGAATTAGTTTTGGAAAAACACGAAGAAGTCTTAGTAGCGTTACGTCAGATCATTCGAGCTATCGATCTACATTCGAAGAAGCTCAAGAAAGAGTGTGGTTTGACTGGCCCGCAATTGATCCTCATGAATACCATTCGAGATATGGGGGATGTGACCATTCGTGAGTTGTCGAATTCCACTAATATTAGCCAAGCTACCGCGACGACGATTATTGATCGTCTAGAAGCGCAGGAATACGTCCAGCGTGTGCGTAGCCAACAAGACAAACGCAAAGTCCACGCGGTATTGACTGAAAAAGGCCAAGAAGTGCTGAAAAATTCGCCGCCGCCACTGCAAGATAATTTCGTGAACAAGTTTCAAGCGTTGGAGAGCTGGGAGCAGACGCTGCTTCTCTCGTCTATCCAGCGTATTTCATTGATGATGAACGCTGACGATCTTGATGCAGCCCCCGTTCTGCAGCTCGATAGTAATATATCGAAAAACTAAAATACTATCCGGGTCTGATGATTTTTTGTTCGCTTATCAAGCCCGGCTTTCTCATTCCTCACACCGTCATATCGTTTTTTATTTCTCTACTCTGTATTTAGAAACGCCATACTCTTTTGAGTACTAATCTTTTTTATCTCCAAGCTGTTTGCTTAAAATATCGCCATAAAAATCACATATTGTGAAATTACACTTATAATTTGGTAGAGTACTGCGCTGAAAAGTAGATTAATGCATGTTCTCAGCGATTTTTGTATGCCAATGTCGCCGTTATATAGAACGTTAAATGCTTTGAGTTGAAAGCAATTTGGTCATAGAGAGGATTCATGACAAAGGGTATTGATAAGTACAGTATTGATAGTACTGACTACACAATAGGACAGGATAATGTCCAAAAGTGGGGGTTTGATGTTCACAACCCAGTATTTGGGATCAGTGCAGGTTTTATTGCGCTTCTCCTAGTAATGACCGTGATTGTTGATGCTGAGACGGCAAAGAGCGCACTTGATGGAATTAAGTGGAGCATCATCAACAAATTTGACTGGCTATTCATGTGGTCTGGCAATATTTTCGTCGTTTTCTGTTTAGTGTTGATTGTGACGCCTTTCGGAAAAATCCGCCTAGGCGGTACTGATGCTGTCGCCGATTATTCATTCATGTCCTGGCTTGCGATGCTGTTTGCCGCAGGTATGGGTATTGGCCTGATGTTTTGGAGTGTGGCTGAGCCAGTCGCTTACTTCACAGGATGGTACGAGACTCCGCTTGGCGTAGAGGCGAATACAGAGCAAGCGAAAGAGCTTGCGCTGGGAGCAGTGATGTTCCACTGGGGTCTACACCCTTGGGCGATTTACGGCGTGGTAGCGCTATCACTGGCGTTTTTTGCGTACAACAAAGGCTTGCCTCTTTCGATGCGTTCAATCTTCTATCCAATTTTAGGTGATAGAGCTTGGGGCTGGGCAGGGCACGTAGTTGATATCCTAGCGGTACTTGCAACACTCTTCGGCCTTGCAACGTCACTGGGTTTGGGCGCACAGCAAGCGGCGAGTGGTATTCAGCACGTATTCGGTATTGAAGCGGGCATGACGCTACAGGTCATCGTTATTGCGGTTGTGACACTGCTGGCAGTTGTATCGGTGCTTCGTGGCATTGACGGTGGCGTGAAAGTTATCAGTAACATCAATATGATCGTGGCGTTCTTGCTGCTGATTTTGGTGGCGCTCATTGGCTATGCGGTGACATTCGCCTCTATTCCAGACACCCTGTTTGCTTACCTAAAGAACATCATTCCATTAAGTAACCCACACGGTCGCGAAGACGAAGCTTGGATGCACGGTTGGACTGTATTCTACTGGGCTTGGTGGATCTCATGGTCCCCATTCGTAGGTATGTTTATCGCACGTGTTTCTAAAGGCCGTACTGTCCGTGAATTTATTACAGCAGTACTGATTGTCCCAACCACTGTGACTGTGATCTGGATGTCTGTGTTCGGTGGTTTGGCCATCGATCAAGTTGTGAATCAAGTAGGTACGCTTGGTGCTAATGGTCTACGTGATGTACCGCTGGCGATGTTCGAAATGTTCGATGCGTTGCCAATGGGCACGCTGCTTTCGATCATTGCTGTGATTTTGGTATTGGTATTCTTTATTACTTCGTCAGATTCTGGCTCTTTGGTTATCGATAGCATCACAGCGGGTGGTAAAGTCGATGCGCCAGTTATTCAACGTGTATTCTGGGCGTTCATGGAAGGTGCTATTGCGGTTGCGCTTCTTTGGATTGGTGGCACAGAGGCGATTGCGGCTCTGCAAGCAGGTGCTATTTCATCCGCACTACCATTTACTGTTATCTTGCTCATGATGTGTGTGAGCTTGCTAATGGGTATGAAGACAGAGCGTTACTAAGCAGCTAAGCTGACTATCAAATAAAACTAAAAAGAGCGGTCGATGACCGCTCTTTTTTATGCTTTGAAATCGCGACTCGCCGCTTCTAGTGCGTCTATGTTGGATGCGCAAATCAATGGTTTTAACGCATCAAACTTCTCGGGACTCCAATCGTATATCTTGAGCGCTATAAGCCTGTGAATTGTCGTTTCATCGAACCGATATTTTATAATGGCGGCTGGGTTTCCACCAACAATCGCATAGGGTGGGACATCTTTGGTTACGATACTATTTGCCGCGACGATGGCGCCTTCTCCCAATGTCACTCCCGGCATCAGCATTGCTCTCATACCTATCCATGCGCCATCTCCAATGTAAGTATCGCCTTTTGATTGGTAGGCCTCATCAATAGATTCCATAAAAGGGTAGAGCGAAAACCAATCGCTGCGATGGGTATGATTGCCACCCATCAGAATGACGGCTTCCGCACCGATACAGACATAGTCTCCAATATATAACTGGTCGATAGGCCAACGCGGATCGCGGTCTTTGGTGTGTTCATCACCATGTAAATAGCGCACGACTGATGCTTCAAAACCATCATCGTAAGCATCACTGTAATAGCTATGTGACCCTTTTATATGAATGTTCTGGTTTTTGACGGTTTGATGGAGAAGTTCAAATTGTGTCCAGTGTTTATTCTTCATTGTTTACCTTAGGTTGTCTAAGTGGATTACTCCAAATGGAGTAATGGTGTTAGATAGCCCTTCAGCTAATGGATAAAGGGTCGTTTGAGGTAAGCAATGATGACAGCAACCAGAGGAAACTGAAAAAGGTGTTCAGGCATGTTTGCGTCCAAATAAGGGTAGGAGCTCGCAAGTATAGCTTTTATCAGGTGTGTTTGGTCGTACCAAAAATGGAATAAATGTTTGTTATTTGCGGGTAGTCAAGAATATGACGTTGTTACATCATCTTAAGTCAATATATTGCCTCTCGATTTTGCCTTTAAATATGTATATTATTCGACCGCCATTTGCCAATTCATAATTTAAGTGAATGGTCAGTAAATCCTATAAATAACAGAATAATAACTTATGAACCTATCATTAAGACAAAAGCTCATTGCCGCTACGTTGAGCGCAGTGATCATTATGGCTTTGGCTTTGACCATCCTTTCTGCCAATCAACTCTCTTCTCAAACCAATGCCGCGATCACTGCGCGTGCAAATAATGTATCGTTTGCCGCCGTTGAAGGTATCAAAAATTGGATTGATATTCGTAAAGACATCGCTAGCGCGTTTAATGGTTTTGCTGACCAAGAGGACAACGTACCTTACTTGCAACAAGCGCGTATTGCTGGTGGATTCGATGACATTTTCTTTGGTACGCCTGAAGGTGACATGTATCGCTCTCATCCAGAGCGCAACCGTGCAGATTACGATCCAAGAACCCGCCCTTGGTATCAAGACGCAAAAGCCGCCAACAAACAGATTATTACAGAGGCGTATCAAGATGCGATTACCAATGCGTTACTAGTCACGATTGCTGAACCTGTACGTACACATGGCAAAATGGCTGGCATTGTGGGCGCTGACGTGCTGATTGATCAGCTAGTCGATGATGTGATCAGCCTAAACGTGGGTGACAATGCCAGTGCTATGCTGATTGACCTGACTAACGGCACGTTTCTCGCGCACCCAAAAAGGTCACTGCTGCTGAAACCGGTCACGGCGCTAGGCCAAAACTTTACGACTCGTACTATTGAGCAGAAAGTCGCGGACCGCTCAATCTTGGAACTAACCCTAGGTGGCTCTGAGAAGCTTATGTTGTTCTCGCAAGTTCCAGGTACCAATTGGGTATTTGCAATTGAACTAGACAAGGCTACCGAGCTTGCCGGACATAAGACGGCATTAACGCAACTTGTTATCACTTCATTGATTATTTTGGTGTTGGTCGCGCTAATTGCTTCATGGCTAATGAGTTTCTTGGTAAACGATCTGGCTCGCGTATCGAAGGCGCTCAAGGAAATTGCGTCTGGTGAAGGTGACCTAACTCAGCGATTGGAGCCGAGAAGCAAAGATGAAGTGGGTCAGCTAGCGCGTAACTTCAATACCTTCGTCAGCTATATGCACGAGACTATTATGCACTTGAAAGATGTCTCAATCGCATTGTCTGAACAAGCTAAAGACACGGCAACGCATGCTCGTGTTCGAAGTCAGCGTATTCAAACTCAGCAAGATGAAATTAACATGGTGGCGACCGCAATCAATGAGATGGCCGCCGCGACACAAGAGATTGCGAACAACGCAGACATGACTGCGTCGAACTCGTCTGAGGCGGTAGGAGCAAGCACTCATGGTGCGGGTCAGGTGTCGCAAACTCAAAACTCTATTCAGAACTTGGCTGCTGAAGTCGATGTCGCTACATCCGTTATCCAAGAGCTTGAAGTTCATGGTAATAGCATCAATACCATTCTTTCGACGATTCAGGATATTGCTGAGCAAACTAACTTGTTAGCACTTAATGCTGCGATTGAGGCTGCTCGCGCAGGAGAGCAAGGCCGCGGGTTTGCGGTTGTGGCAGATGAAGTTCGTGTGCTGAGTCAGCGCACTCATGCTTCTACCCAAGAGATCCAAAGCACGATTGAGACCTTACAAGGCACAACAGCGAAGGCTGTTGGTATTATGGGCGACAGCAAAGCGTTGGCAGTAACCAGTGTTGATGATGCCAATAGCGCAGCAGCAAGTTTGACGCAGATCCACGCCGCAGTTGAGCAAATTAGTGATATGGCTGCGCAAATAGCTACCGCTGCCGAAGAGCAAGCTTCGGTTACGTCTGAAATTACCCGCAATACGCAAGGCATTCGCGACGTCTCTGATGAGCTGGCAGAAGAAGCGCAAGAAGCGGCTCAGCAAGCGGTTGAACTCTCAGACTTGTCGCAGAAGCTAGAAAGTGAGATTGGTCGATTCAAGATCTAATCAACTGTAGATCTAAACACTGCTTTTAGAAAATCACGGCCTGTGTCAGTACCTTACTGGCACAGGCCGTTTGTTAGGAGTATGCTGAACTCTAGTGAAAATGGATTGTAACGGAGATACCGAACATGGCTAATCGCTGCCCTTGGTTGGATGAAACTAAACAATACTATGTGGAATATCATGATCAAGAGTGGGGCGTGCCCGTTCTTGATGATAGAACCTTGTTTGAGTTTCTGGTGTTAGAGTCTGCTCAGGCAGGATTAAGCTGGTACACCATTCTCAAAAGGCGTGACGGGTACCGACGTGCGTTTGCCAATTTTGATGTAGAGAAAGTGGCGGCCTTTACCGAAGAGGATGGGCTGCGCTTACAGCAAGATACCGGCATCATTCGTAACAAGCTAAAAATCAGCTCGACGATTACCAACGCTCAATACTTTATAGAGATTCAAAAAGAGTTTGGTAGCTTTAGCGACTATCTGTGGTCGTTTACCGATCACAAGGTATTAGTCAGCAGTTATAAGGAACTTGAGGACTATCCTGCGACCTCGAAGGTATCGGACGCGCTCAGTAAAGACCTTAAAAAGCGTGGCTTTAAATTTGTTGGCTCTACTATCATCTATGCGTTTCTCCAAGCCGCAGGGCTTATCAATGACCACAGCCTCGACTGCTATCGACGCCAAGAGGTCATCGATAGCTACCAAGCGTCAGGTTTAGAATACGAGTTAGTTTGATTTTTCAGTAGGTAATGGAAATTTATGGAAAAGTTTGATTCGATTTATGCGAGAGCAGCAGAGCGCAAAGGGGGAGAGCAGGGACTTGAGTCTATTGTTTCCAAGCCTCTTACGCGAGACGAAGTTGCCGCCATTCCTGAGGATCGTTGGTTGTCTGCTTTTTCTATGAAGGTGTTCCAAAGTGGCATCTCATGGAAAGTAGTTAGAAACAAATGGCCAAACTTTGAAGAGCACTTTTTCCAATTTCGTATTGACCCATTGCTCATGCTTTCTGAAGAACAGTGGGAACAAAAAGCGCAAGATCCTAAAATTATTCGTCATATGACCAAGGTGATGTCCATACCAGCCAATGCAGCGATGATTCAGCGAGCACGCTTTGAACATGATTCTTTCGCCCAAATGGTGGCAGATTGGCCGAAGGAGTCGATAACGGATTTATGGGCACATCTGAAAAAACACGGCGCTCGTCTGGGAGGAAACACCGGACCTTATGCGTTACGACAATTGGGTGTAGATACCTTCATTTTGTCTAATGATGTGGAAGGGTATCTTCGTAATACCAACATTATTGATTCTGGAAGAGGTACTAAACGTGCTATGACTGCTGCAAACAAAGCCTTCATGGAATGGCACCAGCAATCAGGTCGTTCGCTGTCTGAGGTTAGCCAAATCATTGCTTATGGGTTTGGAGACAATCGCGTTTAGATTGGATTGGTGTGCATTGTAAGTAGACCCCTGCCTGGCGCAGGGGTGACGATAACATGTAGATGCAATTCATTAAGGCTGACTGTAAAAATCAGCCCAATAGCGAATCATTTTAGGACTCAAGAATCACACGAGTATCTTCGCTCAACGCTTCAAGTTCACTCGCTACATCTTCTATTTGCATCGCAGGCGGGATCTTTAGAGCCATGTTGGCGGTAAACAGGCTAGAGCCGATACCACCGCCGCCGGCAAGAAACACGCGGTGACAATCCATATCTAAAATACGAATATCTTGTCCATCTAAGAATTGAGTGATTTCATTGACGATACCCGCTCTGTCATTGGCGTCGAGTCTTAGCTGGAAAACTGTCTCCTGCTCATGACGATGCGGATCCGTATCTGAAATCTGGACGAGCAAACCTTGTTGATTGTTGAAGGCATCTTTGACAACTTGCGCATTGTCGCTCGGAAGCTCGACTTTGATGACAGCGGCGACGTTGTCTTCAATAAAGTTCACTTTACTCACCAGCCATTTCCCCCCGTTTTCGTGGGTCACTGATGCGAGGTTTTTAATGGTGGCTGGGGTCGCTTGGCCAACAAAGTTGACGATAAAGGTACTACTGCTCATACATTTCCCTCCACAGGTACAAAACCAATAACTAATTGATTAGTTAACTCCAGTTTAGATCTAAAACGCTCGCCACGCATGATTGACCTCAAGGTTCACACCAAAAAACCTCCATGAGTTTAGGGAAGTGCAATTAACTCCACAAAACTCATGGTTTTTGCAGCGCTGACAATCAGTTATTCAGCAGATCATTTTTCAAATAACTTCAATTGACAGTTCTCTGACACTTATTAACTAGACCGACCGGTTTGTTTTATTTAATGTGTAATCACTTCCTGAGGAGAACTGACATGAAAACCGGCGTTAAAGCTCACAACGTTAGCCAGCTGCTTGGCCCAGAAGACAATGAATTCAAACGTGCAGTGCTTGCTTCACTGTGCGCCTAATTAATCGTTTGGAGATGAAATTATGAACAATAACTTTATGTTTAATATGCGAACTGTGATCTTGTCTGGTGAAGACTCAATCAATGACATTCCTGATCAACTAGCAGCGCGTGGTGCTCATCGAGTACTGCTATTGAGTGATATTGGATTAGAGACGGTTGGTCTAGTGAATAAGCTGATTGGCGTTTTCGAAAACAACATGCAAGTAGAGCTAGTCGGTGTCTATACCGACATTAAGGCTGACGCGGGCTGTGATGACATAAACAAGGCCGTTCAGTACGCCAACAAAGTGAAAGCAGACAGTATTGTGGCGCTGGGAGGTGGCAGCGTGATTGATGCTTCTAAAGGTATCAAGTACTCGCTAGAGCACAAACTTGATGACATTCGTGAAGCTATCCGTGGTGGTGGACGTATTGATGTTGGATCACATGTGAAGCCCTTTACCATTCCACACATCGGTGTACCGACTACAGCGGGAACTGGTGCTGAAGCCTCACCCATTGCCGTGTTTTTCAATGACGTTGAGCAAATCAAAGCGAGCTTAGTCGTGTCTGGCCTTGAATGTGATCTTGCGGTACTAGACCCAAAACTTACCCTTGGCTTGCCTATCCCGCTAACGGTGTCGACAGCGATGGATGCATTAACTCACGCCATTGAAGCGGCTTCATCTCCAATGAGTAATGCGTTTACCGATGCGTATGCAGTACAAGCGAGTCGCCTGATACTGGATAACCTGCCAATAGTGGTCTCTGATCCCAATAATATCGAGGCGAGAACGGAACTACTTCAAGCAAGTACTATGGCTATTTCGGCGTTTTACTCCTCATTAGGCGGCATCCCTATTCACAACTGTGCGCACGCGTTTGGTGCGATCGCTCACATCCCTCATGGTGATGCGAACAGCGTGTTATTGCCAGCGGTGATCGAGGCTCTACCGGAATTCTATCTGCCAAGTATTGATAAGCTCGCGAGTATTTTTGGACTGTCTCAAACGCTTACTGCAGAGGAAAAGCATCGCGAAGTCGTACTGTCCTTGCGCGCTTTCCAAGTACAAGTGAAGGCTCATCAAACCTTTAACAATTGGAGTTTGAATACAGATACGCAATCCGAGATAGCGCAAGGTATCGAGAAAGACATGAGCTTCCAGTTCTATGCGATTCCCAAGCACAAGATTGAGCAAATCTTGGCGGCAATCTGTTAACTCGAAATCAATACAGTATCAAGGATGGTTCTCTTACCTATGTCCTACAACCGTGCGCCTTTAACTAAGGTTTACACACCTTGGAGATTAACTATGTTTTTTACAAAATACGTCGAAAAAATGCTGCTTATCACAGGTATCGGTACTTCTGCAGCGTTAGCTTATGCTTTCTTCCCACAATGGGCTGTCAACAACATTGGTCAGTTGCCTTATCTCGAGCAAGATTTCATTTTCTATCAGCACTGGGGAATTATGGTCGGCATGATGGGCGTCATGATGATAGGTGCTGCCTTCAAGCCCCAATGGCGTCAAAGCATTATGCTTTACTCTGCGATTGAGAAGGGGTTTATGGTGAGTTTGCTGCTAACCAACCTAGGTAATCCACATATCAACGGCTTCATATTGGCAGGCGTTATGGATACTGTGGTGGTGCTTTGGACTTTGGGCTACTGGTGGGAGCAAAAAAGGGCAACAGACGTTTCCATAGCAATACGCTTGGAGGCTGAGATGGGCAACGTGAATCTTTACGCAACCCTGGATTGAATTATCTATGTGAAGACTGGCAACAAATATTTCATCATATCGCCCCGATTATTACGCATATACTTTCCATTAATGGGCTTGAGGTTTCTGCCAACCGCTAGAGTGAGATTGTGATGGAAAGTTACCTGCTACTGGGCTTAGCAATGGCATTACTCAGTATTTGGAAAACCTATTCTGGGCCAGCTTTGGCGGCATTTGTTGGGTTTAGCTATCCGGAAATGCTGCTGTTCAATGCACTCCCTGCATTGGTTGCAGGCTATTTTGGTTGGTTTGTGGGACGATATTCGTTGCTTCTATACTCGAGCAGAAACTTGCGACCTTTTCGGCCTAGGTTGCGCCGTTTTGTTAAGGCATGGAAGCGTTATGGCAACACCACTATGGCCATGCTGGCTCCGGTTTTGGTTGGCATCCCCCTCTATACATTGATCGCTAAACGTCTGCGTCAATCCTATTCCGCAACCTTTGTCCTTCTGGCTGCATCAATATTGTGGTGGAGTGGATTGAGCTACGGTTTGGTCAGCGCTTTTGAACTGGGTGAACAGCTAAACCTTCAAGGATTACTTGATAAAGTGAGTCTCTAATCTCAAACCCACTCTCGACACAATTTTATATAACCGATTGGAGTGCAGTTAGAAATTTGATTTTCTGGATGTAACTTCTAGTCTTTTGTGAAAGAGGAGGCGACATATGACGAACGTACAAAAGTTTTTACTTCTCGCAGCGGCTGGCTTAACCCCAATAGCACTCTCTTATGGCTTGAAGCCTAACCTTTCATTGCCGTTTTTATTCGACATTGATGCTAGTGCAACCAATGTTAGCCACATATTTCGAGCGGTGATGGGACTGTACTTGGCTTTGGTAATTTATTGGTTAATGGGCGCATTCGGATCTCTGTTTTTGGCTCGGTCAGCGCTACAAAGTCTTGTTGTCTTTATGCTCGGGCTTGGCATTGGGAGAGTTTTCAGCATTGTTATCGATGGTATGCCGCATTGGCTACTCGTGGTGTATTTATTATTGGAAATTGGCTTTGGTTTAGTAGGCCTATTTCTTCTTAGAAGTAGCAAACAGGAAACACAGTACGTAGGATGAATGTATAAGGGAGGCAGGATGCATCGTCACATAATTAGATCTCTATTGGTCATATTTCTGGGGTTTACCGCGCTAGCAAATGCAGAGGATAAGCCGCCAAATATTTTTGTTATTTTTACTGATGATATCGGTATTTCAAACCTTAGTGCTTATCACCGTGGTGTGATGAGCAGTGAGACGCCAAATATTGATAGTATCGCTGAAAAGGGCATGCTACTTACCGATTATTATGCCCAGCCATCTTGTACCGCAGGGCGTTCGGCATTCATTACTGGGCAATTTCCTGTTAGAACCGGTATGCATACTGTGGGGCTTCCGGGCAGTCCGGTAGGGCTTAACCCTGATACACCAACACTACCAGAAATACTCAAAACGCTCGGCTATACCACTGGCCAGTTTGGTAAAAACCATCTTGGCGATTTGGATGCGGTACTGCCTACGATGAATGGCTTTGATGAGTATTGGGGATGGTTGTATCACCTAAACGCAATGGAGTACACCGAAGATCCAGACTGGCCTAAAGACGAGGCTTTTCAGAAGTTTGCTCCTAGAAATGTGATTCATGCGAAATCTGATGGTAAAGGAGGGCAAACCATCACCGATGATGGCCCATTAACCACAGATCGAATGCGAACCTTAGATGACGAAGTGAACAAACACGCCATCAACTTTATTGAGCGAGCCGTTAAAGACGACAAACCGTTCTTTACCTGGTACTGCCCGTCAAGAGGTCACGTATGGACTCACTTGTCACCAGAGTATGAAGCTATGCTTGGCCAAAACGGCTGGGGACTTCAAGAAGTGGTGATGAAAGACCTTGATGATCATGTAGGGGAAATGCTGGCCAAACTCGAGGAGTTGGGTGTTGCAGACAATACCATAGTGATCTTTACCGCGGATAATGGACCTGAGATTATGACTTGGCCGGATGGCGGCATGACACCATTTCATGGTGAAAAAGGCTCTACTTGGGAAGGTGGGGTGAGAGCGCCATTGCTTGTGAGTTGGCCAGGAAAAATTCCAGCTGGAAAAGTTCACAATGGTATGTTTGACGGTATGGACTGGTTGCCAACGCTCGTTGACGCTGCTGGTGGACCGAGTGATCTTAAAGAGCAGATGTTGACGGGGTATGAGGGTTACAAAGCTCACTTAGACGGTTACAACCAAATGTCGATGCTAACAGAGCAAGGATCTTCAAGCCGTAAAGAGATCATCTACTATGAGCGCGATAGGTTGCAAGCGGTGCGAGTCGGTGATTGGAAAGCGCACTTTATCGTTCAAAACCATGGTTGGGGCGGTCCAAAAGAAGAGCTTAATGCGCCACTGCTGTTTAATCTTCGCCGAGATCCTTACGAGCGAGCTGCGGAAGAGTCGGGTATGTACATCAACTGGATGGGTAAAAAAATGTGGGCATTTGGGCCTGCTCAAGCTGCGGTTAAGCAGCACTTAGAGACCTTTAAAGAGTGGCCGCCACTTACATTTGAGCCTGAGGCCGTCGATGCATCAGGTATAGGACGTTAAATGACAAAGGGCTGGAAACAGCCCTTTCTTATAGAGATTTGATGGTGCTTAGGAATAGCTATTTACTACCGACTAACTGCGCAGTTTCACGCATCGCCTGTTCTAGATGCGATCGGTCTTTTTGGATTGCACAAAGTAAGGTTGCGCCTAACCATTTAGCATACAGTGAACGGGATGCCTCATAGGGCTCAGGGACTGACATGACACCTAGCGAATTACCTTCAGTAAAGTAATCAGCCATACGATTAATCACTTTCTCTGCGCCTTTGTCGAGCTCAGATTGCATGCTTGATGATGTCCCAGCTATCTCACCTGAGAGTTTTACTACTAAGCACTTGACCTGAAACTCGCTCGTCACTTTAGAGTCGGACCAAAATTCGAAGTATTTTAAAACTCGCTCTGCAAACGGCACACTTTCATCACTAAGGTATGAGATCACAGTTGTGAGATGATCCTCGAAGTAGTCTTTTAGTAGTTGGCGTCCGAAGTCTTCTTTCGATTTGAAGTGATGATAGAACGAGCCTTTGGTTGCATTGGCTTGTTGGATTATCTTCATGATGCCAATACCAGCGAATCCATGCTCACTGATAAGCTCAAAACCAGCATCAAGTAGTGTCTGTTTTAGATCTGCCATGTATCACTTCCCATACGAGTTGATTCAATATTATAACGATGCCCATACCGACCGTACAGTATGGTTAGGTTAATGTTCTGCTAATCCAATGATTTGCTTGGTCAACGCTATTGCTATTTCCTTTACTCATGTCATTCTTAAAGAAAAACAAATAAGGAGAGATCATGCCTAAAATAGCGATGCTGAGTACTGGAGAAGAGGTTCTATATGGTGACATTGTGGATACCAACGCCGCTTGGCTCAGTCGTGTCTTTTATGAGCATGGGTTTTCCATGTATAAGCGCTCAACGGTAGGCGATCAGCGAGCGTCTTTGCTGCAAGAATTGGTAATGTTGAGTCTCAACTTAGACGTGGTCATTGTGAATGGCGGTTTAGGACCTACATCGGATGACTTGAGTGCAGAGGTAGCAGCGGAAGCAGCGGATGAGCCTTTGGTATTGAATCAAGGGTGGCTAGATAACTTAAAATCCTTCTATGTAAAACGCGGTAAACTGATGCCTGAGAGCAACATCAAACAAGCGATGTTGCCTGCGAATGCTTCAGTAGTGGATAACCCAATCGGCACCGCTTGTGGCTTCAAAATGATGATTAACGATTGTCTGTTTTACTTCACGCCTGGTGTGCCGAGCGAGTTTAAGAAGATGGCTATCGAGCAGATCATTCCCGATCTAAAAACTCAGTTCCCGAATCAACAGGGCAGAGTATGTCGACGTATCTATACGTTTGGTCTGTCTGAATCTGGTATTGCTGACACGCTATCGAATTTACAGCTTCCTGCCGATTATGAGCTTGGTTACCGCTCTTACTTGCCGTTCATTGAAGTAAAGTTGTTTGGACCGTCTGATGATTTAGAAACGGGTGCCCGCGTACTCGCCATGATAGAGAAATTGCTACACAGCAATGTGGTTAGTGTTGATGAACCTATGTTGGATCGTATTGGGCAACTGGTTGAGCTGCATAAACCGATTATCGCTATCTCGGAACACTCCACCAAGGGTTGTTTAGCATCTTGGTTGCAAGACAGTGAGAAAGTATCGCAGTGTTGCGGGGCGACGTGGATCTTAGGTTCAAAAACCGCGTCTCCGTTAGATCGTGATAGCGAACAATTGGGCGCAACGTTAGCGCTTGCTGGAGCGACCAAAGGGAACTGCTCGGCCGATATCGCCATCTCGACTGGTAAACTAGAGAATGAGCAGTTCTCTGTTGCGATCTCAACACCAAAAGGAGAGTGGGGGCAGACACTCAAACTCCAAAGAAGCTATAACCAAAAGAGTGTCAAAACCGTGATCAGTACGGTAGCTGGCGACATGCTACGTCGATACCTAGACAATCAACCGATGTTTCCTGACTATGGGTTCTTGACTAGAACCCAAGACATATTCCTGCCGCTTGATAAGCTGTCTTGATTCATTGGTGCTGAAATGCGATTGGTTGAATATGCTATTTAGTTATTTATATATGAAAATTGGATCTAGCTCACAATAAACTGATCTCTAAAGGGAATTTCAAATTCTCATTTTTGAGAGTAGCTGTTTTTCTCCAATTGATTAGAATCAATGTTCACCCTAAATATGGTGGTGTGCAGGAGGGGGGAGATATGATCCAACAATCTAAAATAAGAGTGTTTTATCAAGTAGCTAATGAGCAAATCATGCTTGGTGAAGCGTTCAGTAAAAAGTATGGTGATATAGCAGCTATGTGGTTGAAGGCTCCTATGGAAGAAATCCTGTCCGACGATGGTTTCCGAATCTCGCTTTATGACGATGGTGGTCGTCATGTCGCCGATAAGAGCGTATCTATGGGTACCGCCGATTCAATTTTGTCGACAGTCGATTAAAAAAATTCATTCCTTTTGGGCTGACCTATGCGTCAGCCCTTTCTTTTTGTGCCACATTATTCACGTTGTTCTTAACGAATTTTATTGAAACTGTGATCGCTTTGGTGCTTTTGCTCTAACGCTCGTCTAGAACATAGAATTTGACTCATACTTGTACAATCTATCACCACACTATAGGTGTTCGAGTATGGAACTCTCGTCAATTCAGCAAATTAAAACCTTAATCGATGAGACTGGTCGCCCATTGCAGGGATATCTCACTTCAATACCAGAGCAGCTGGACGTAGAGAGTTTTCGCTATTTCTCTACCATGGACAAACAGCGCAGTTCGGTCGCTAAGTATTTCCACTACAAACAGTTCCAGTTCATTAGCGTGTTTACGCCAGATTATGTCATTGGGTTTGCCATTGCTGATATACGTTATGTAGGCAACAGCTTCTGTTATCTCTATGACATCAAGCGAGATGAGTTGCTTGAACAAAGTTGGCTTCGGCCTTTGGGGCTCGGCTACACGATGACGCCGTCGCCTTGGCAAGGGAAAGCCGTATTTAACGGTGGTGCTCTCGCTTTGCAAATCGAAGAAGGTGTTTGGAGTGTAGTCGTTAAGTCTAAGCATTTCTCTATGGACATCACTCTGACGCCACCCAGTCATGACAGTGCTCCAATCATGGTGTGCTCACCGACTGGTTACTCAGGCTGGACCTATACTCAGAAGCACAATGCGCTGGATGTCTCTGGCAGTTTGAGTGTAGCTGGCAGTTCAGTGTCGCTGAGCAATGCGCGGGCTGGCTATGACTTTTCTGCGGGGTTTATGCGCCGTGAGACAAGTTGGCGTTGGGCGAGTATCAGCGCAGATTCTAACGGAACCCGAATAGGGTTAAACCTCGCGGCAGGCGTGAATGAAACTGGAGTGAACGAAAATGCCTTATGGATAGATGGGCAAAGAATACTTCTTCCTGCTGTACTGTTTGAATTTGACCGTCAAAATCCAGATTCTGCCTGGCGAATTTATGATTCTAATGGACAGATTGACCTTCGCTTTAGCCCCAAGACCGTGCGTAAGGAGCAACTCAATCTGTGGTTACTTAAAAGCAACTTTCGCCAATTTATAGGTATGTTTTCTGGGACTATTTCATTATCAACCGAAAAGACCTATCAGATCGAGAACGTATTGGGTCTGACGGAAGATCATTACGCCAAATGGTAAACGTTGACCCGAGAGAGTAGAAAAAAGGATGAGTATGGAAACCCTCGCCGACAAACCTGAATTGTTATTAATAGCTCTAGCACCCATTTTTATTCTCATGATGGGACTGGAGTATTGGTTTGGGCAAAGAAGCGACAAACTACCAGCATCAGCGCGATACACTGTTAAAGAGTTAGTCTGTAATTTTTCTCTAGCGGGACTACATCAACTGTCTGACTTATTGGCGGGTTTGTTCATCGCTAAGCTTTATTTGCTTGTGTTTGGGTGGAAACTATTTGATATAGAAATGTCGCTTACGATGTTCCTGTTACTCATGGTGCTACAAGATTTCTTTTACTACTGGTTTCACCGCGCCAGTCATCGAGTGCGTTGGATGTGGGCGGCTCATGTCGTTCATCATAGCTCAGAGAACATGAATTTCAGCACCGCGTTTCGCCAAAGCTTAATGTATCCGCTGGCTGGCATGTGGTTATTTTGGATGCCCCTCATCATTATTGGCTTCGAACCTAAATGGGTAGTGTTCGTGGTTTTGCTTAACTTGGGGCTTCAATTCTTTGTACATACCCAGTGGATTCGTAAACTTGGCCCTTTAGAATGGGTGTTTAACACGCCCTCCCATCACCGAGTACATCATGGGGTCAATGCTCAGTATATCGATAAGAATTATGCTGGCATATTAATTGTTTGGGATCGTATTTTTGGGACGTTTGAACCAGAAGTTGAAGAGGTTCGATATGGTATCAGTAAGCCGGTGAATAGTTTTAACCCTTTTGTGGTTACGTTTCGTGAGTGGAATGAAATAGTGAGAGCGCTGTCTCGAAGAGACATGAGCTTCAAGCAAAAAATGACGATTGTCTTATCGCCACCAACAGACAGAGATGTGGGTAAAATAGTCAAGTAAGGTTTGAATCTCACTATAGAAGTCGGCTCAACGAGGGCACCTTCTAACGGTACGAGTTGGCTATAGTGAATTCACATGAAAAGCTTAAAGAATCTGGGGTGAGGAATGCCCTAGGTTAACAGGGAAAAGTGACCAATAATCTGTTCATGTCGGTCTGTGATCACTCCACATTGGGTAAGTTCACAGTAGCTGAAGTCTATATGTAAGTCTTTGGTTCTCGCTTTACTTAGAAAGTGTCTAAGTAAGATATCGCTATTGAGTTGATGTGTTTCGGTTTCCCAAATGTGGTTATCGATGGTGGATTTGAATACTATTTTCATGAATCTCCGATTTTAAATTTCTGGTATGTTTGCTTGCTTCACGATTTTGATAAAACCAGAAGCGCTTTCTGCCGATGGAACGAGACATAATTTGCCTTATTAGTTGGTTTGAATATAGGTGTAGTGCACTCAGTGTTATAGATTAACTCAGTGAGCTTGCTTGTTGAAAAATGTGTAGCGAGAACTTAGAGAGGTTGGACTGTGCTAGAAGATTTCGAGAGGCTTGCAGTACGGGAGCGATTAATTACTGAGCGGTAAGCAAACAAGTGGAACAGTCAGCAACCGCTCCACTTGTTTTTGAACTATTACAGAGCTACAACGTTTGCAGCTTGCAGGCCTTTTTGGCCTTGTTCTACTTCAAAAGACACTTTTTGGCCTTCTGTAAGTGTTTTGAAGCCTTCAGATGCGATAGCACGGAAGTGAACGAATACGTCTGCACCGCCGTCGTCTTGAGATAGGAAGCCAAAACCTTTCTCTTCGTTAAACCATTTTACTACGCCGTTTACTTTGTTAGACATGATGTGTCCCTTATTACTTAAAAAATTGATGCAAAATTGCATGAACTGCTGGGTTTAGACTTATTAAATACATCGATGAAGCATAGGGAAACACTGAGGATTACAACAATAACGAAGAGATTCTGAGAGTTTTACTTTTACAACTGAAGATTTCACTTAATACCGCTAAACAGCAGAAGGGGCTCAGTATGGGGCTTACTTCACCGGATGTAAAGGAATAATTTGTAGTTAAAAGTAAAAAGCGGCTCGATTGAGCCGCTTTTATGAGAGGTGCTGAACTAAGCACGCTTCTTTATTTGATGCGCAATATTGTCGAGCTGAATGTCAGTTTTCGCACGACAAATACAAGGCAAAATCTCGTTTGCTTGTGTGTAAGCCATCGCAAACCCTACGTACTCCACTTCGCCAGAGACCAATGTGCAGCGACAGGCACCGCAGTGACCATCTCGGCAGTTATACTCTGGCTCTAACCCAGCTTGTTCCATTGTCTCTAGGACGGTGTTGGAAGGGTTAGACTCGATCGTGGTGATAGAGTTTATCTTGATGGTTGGCATTAAAGTTCGAAGCCCTCAAAGTCGTCTGCGCTTACTTCGTTGTCGATTTGACCGACAAGGTAAGAACTGATTTCTGCTTCTTGCGGTGCAACCTGTACGTTATCAGAAGACAGCCAAGCATTGATCCAAGGAATTGGGTTCGATGTTGCTTCTGGGTAAGCGGCACCAAGACCAACGGCCTGCATGCGAACGTTGGTGATATATTCAACGTATTGGCATAGGATGTCTTTGTTTAGACCAATCATAGAGCCGTCTTTGAACAGGTACTCTGCCCACTCTTTCTCTTGCTCTGCCGCTTCTTTGAATAGGTCGAAACAGTCTTGCTTGCATTCTTCAGCGATTTGCATGAATGAGAAATCGTCTTGACCGTTGCGAAGCAGGTTAATCATGTGCTGAGTGCCAGTTAGGTGCAGCGCTTCATCGCGAGCAATAAGCTTGATGATTTTCGCGTTACCTTCCATCAGCTCACGCTCTGCAAATGCGAACGAGCAAGCGAAACTCACGTAGAAACGAATCGCTTCTAGTGCGTTCACTGACATCAGGCATAGGTACAGCTTTTTCTTCAGGTCGTACAAGTTAACTTTAACTTCTTCGCCTTTGATGTTGTGCGTACCTTCACCGAAACGGTGGTAGTCGTTTGTCGCTTGAATCAAGTCATCGTAGTAATGTGCGATGTCTTTCGCACGCTTTAGGATGTGCTCGTTTTCAACGATATCGTCAAAAACCACACCTGGATCGTTAACGATGTTACGAATGATGTGCGTGTATGAACGAGAGTGGATAGTCTCAGAGAACGACCATGTCTCGATCCACGTTTCTAGCTCAGGCAGTGACACAAGCGGTAGCAAAGCGACGTTAGGGCTACGACCTTGAATCGAGTCTAGAAGCGTTTGGTACTTCAGGTTACTGATGAAGATGTGCTTTTCATGCTCTGGAAGCTTGTTGTAGTCGATGCGGTCGCTTGAAACGTCCACTTCTTCTGGACGCCAGAAGAAGCTAAGCTGCTTTTCGATCAGCTTTTCAAAAATTTCGAATTTTTGTTGGTCGTAACGCGCAACGTTGACTGGTTGACCCAGGAACATAGGTTCTTTAAGCGCGTTATTTTTAGTTTGGGTAAAAGTACTGTAAGCCATGATGCTGCAATCCTTTTTAAGCCCTTCCCTCACAAGGAAGGGCAGAGAAATCTAATCTTAAATGCTGTATTGAATGTGTGCTTTGCACATTAGATCTTACAGCCACCGCCTGCACAATCGTCGTCTTGCTCGACCACTGCTGCTTTGTCGTTCTGGTCGTCTTTCGCGCCGTCACGAGTATTATGGTAGTAAAGTGTCTTCACACCAAACTTATACGCAGTTAGCAGGTCTTGAAGCAGTTTCTTCATTGGCACTTTGCCACTATCGTAGACGCTAGGGTCGTAGTTAGTGTTGGCAGAGATAGCTTGGTCAACAAACTTCTGCATGATACCGACAAGGTGCAAGTAACCATCGTTACCACCGATGTTCCACAGTAGCTCGTAGTTCTCTTTTAGGTTGGCAAAATCTGGCACAACCTGCTTCAGGATACCGTCTTTCGACGCTTTCACTGATACGTAACCACGCGGTGGCTCAATACCGTTGGTTGCGTTAGAGATCTGCGAAGAGGTCTCTGAAGGCATTAGCGCAGTCAGTGTTGAGTTACGTAGACCGAACTCCATGATTTCTGCACGTAGCTCATCCCAATCGTAATGAAGTGCTTCGTCACACACGAGATCAATGTCTTTCTTGTACGTGTCGATTGGCATCAAGCCTTTCGCGTAGTTTGTCTCGTGGAACGATGGGCAGCGACCTTGCTCTTTTGCAAGCTCGACAGACGCTTTCAGTAGGTGGTACTGAATCGCTTCGAACGTGCGGTGAGTGAGGTTGTTTGCGGAACCATCCGAGTACTTAACACCATTTTTCGCCAGGTAGTAAGCGTAGTTAATCACACCAACACCCAGAGTACGGCGGTTCATGGTTGAACGGTATGCCGCTGGTAGTGGGTAGTCTTGGTAATCGAGCAGTGCATCAAGTGCACGAACCACTAGGTCAGACAGATCTTTCAGATCGTCAAGCTCGTTAATCGCACCCAAGTTGAATGCAGATAGCGTACATAGCGCAATCTCACCTGATTCGTCTTCCACGTTTTTCAGTGGCTTAGTTGGCAGTGCAATCTCAAGACATAGGTTAGATTGACGAACTGGTGCAACCTTCGAGTCAAACGGGCTGTGAGTGTTACAGTGGTCGACGTTTTGGATGTAGATACGACCGGTAGACGCACGCTCTTGCATCAGTAGCGAGAATAGCTCGACCGCTTTCACCGTCTCTTTCTTAATTGACGGATCGTTCTCGTACTTAACGTATAGACGCTCGAACTCATCTTGGTCTTCGAAGAATGCGTCGTAAAGACCAGGAACGTCTGATGGCGAGAACAGCGTAATGTTGCCGCCTTGAACAAGACGTGCGTACATCAGTTTGTTCAACTGAACACCGTAGTCCATGTGACGTACACGGTTCTCTTCAACACCACGGTTGTTCTTAAGAACCATTAGTGATTGTACTTCGCCGTGCCACATAGGGTAGAACACCGTCGCCGCACCGCCACGCACACCACCTTGAGAACAGCACTTAACCGCTGTTTGGAAGTATTTGTAGAATGGAATACAGCCAGTGTGGAACGCTTCGCCGCCGCGGATTTCAGAACCCAAAGCACGAATACGACCCGCGTTGATACCGATACCTGCGCGTTGTGATACGTAGCGTACGATAGAGCTTGCCGTCGCGTTAATAGAATCTAGGCTGTCACCACACTCAATCAGAACACAAGAGCTGAACTGACGAGTAGGGGTACGTACACCAGACATAATTGGTGTAGGTAGAGAAATTTTAAATGTCGATGTTGCATCATAAAAGCGCTTGATGTAGTCAAGACGCGTCTCTTTTGGATACTTGCCAAATAGACAAGCCGCAACAAGGATGTATAGGAACTGTGCACTTTCGTAGATTTGACCGCTTACACGGTTCTGTACGAAGTATTTACCTTCCAGCTGTTTGACCGCAGCGTAAGAGAAGTCGTGATCGCGAGTGTGGTCGATGTAATCGTCCAGCTCTTCAAGCTCAGCTTTAGTGTAGTCTTCAAGCAGGTGCGCGTCATACTTACCCATTTCAACCATTTTCGACACATGGTCGAACAGCGCTGGTGGCTCATACTGACCGTACGCTTTTTTACGTAGGTGGAAGATAGCCAAGCGAGCTGCTAGGTATTGGTAGTCTGGTGCGTCTTCAGAGATAAGGTCTGCTGCAGACTTGATGATAGTTTCATGGATGTCAGACGTTGTAATGCCATCGTAAAACTGGATGTGAGCCTTAAGTTCCACCTGCGATACAGAAACGTTGTCTAGGCCTTCGGCAGCCCATGCGATAACGCGGTGGATTTTTTCGAGATCAATACTTTCTTTGCGGCCATTACGTTTAGTAACGGAAAGTTGCTGGTTCATTCTGAGGTGTTCCCTAACAAAACAATATGAAACCTCGCTTTTATGAAATTTTGTTGAGTCTTAGCGAAGGCTTCGTGATCAATGTCACCCTATGAAAATTGGCTTCCAACACAAGATATAGGGGTCATTTGGTTTACGGGTTACAAGATAGTGCTATATAGCGAGATTTTCAAGTTCGGCGATTTGAGGAAACTGTGGATAACTAGGGGAAAGAAAAAAATACGTTAGTAGATACTTACCATGGAAGTTAGACCCGTATTAGTTGTACAAAAACACGTGCTAGCAGATCGGTTTCGTTTTAAACAATGTGAAAAAAAATTCCTTGATCTTTGGCAAGTTTTGGCTGTTATTGATGAGGGGATTAAAAGTGCGATTTCAGTACACAAAACCGACGAAAGTGTCTTGTTTTTGTAAACAAATTGTGGCCGCTCGTTAACGTGATTTGCAGCACTAATTTGGCGTGCAATTTCCGCTCGCCAAATTGGTGCTGGTACTAGATATTGTGTTTGATTAGTTCGTGTCTATGACCAACTAATACACTGCAGCCTTTAGAGAGACTTTTCAGTGTAGACGATGTAGTTAACGTCTACACGTTTACCTAACTTGTAGCTATCCGTTAGCGGATTGTAGGAGAGGCCGGTGATGCCTTTTTCAATCAGCTCGGTGGCATCAATCATCTTAATAAGCTCAGAAGGCTTGATGAACTTGTCATGGCTATGAGTGCCGTCTGGAACAATTTTAAGTAGCTTCTCAGCACCAACAATGGCAAACAAGTAGGATTGTAGGTTGCGGTTAAGCGTAGAGAAGAACACTTGACCACCAGGCTTGACGAGTTTGGCACAAGAAGCAATAACGGATGCTGGATCTGGAACGTGCTCAAGCATTTCCATACAGGTCACTACGTCGTATTTACCCGCGTTTTCGGCAGCATGCTCTTCAACCGTGCTTTGAACGTAGACGAGCTTAGTGCCAGTCTCTAGGGCATGTAAACGCGCGACTTCCAGTGGCTCCTTGCCCATATCCAGGCCAGTGACATTAGCACCTTGCTTGGCCATGCTCTCTGCCAAGATACCGCCACCACAACCCACATCGAGTACGGTTTTGCCGAAAAGGCCATTGGCTTTTTCTAACACATAGTTAAGGCGCAGTGGGTTGATTTGATGCAGAGGTTTAAACTCGCCCTCTAGGTCCCACCAACGGCTTGCCATCTCTTCAAATTTTCTGATTTCGTCTAGATCGACGTTTTGTTGCTTATCCATCTGTGCCAATTCTCTGTTCCGACAATTCTGTGTTCCGATTAACTTTAGCTCCGTTCATGCGTAGTTCTGTTCAAACGTAGCTCCGGCCATTTTTCACACCGGTATGGCGCGGAAGTATACCGCAATTTCAATTGGGAAAACCTACCCAGTGAGCATAATTGGTGCATTTGTGGCTTGCGGCCTACTTAGCTCGAACATTTTGAGTGTTTTTTCGCCATTTTTCAGAGCCATAGATTCAAAATGTGCAAATTGTGGACGTTTGAATCACAACCAAGGTCACAACATAATAAAAGGGAAGGGAAAGTGATGCCGAACCCACTATTCTTGTGTTATATTTTGTCACCTTATACGTATCAATATACGATCAAAATATAGAGGGATATTGGCTCTATGAGCGATCTAGCTAAAGAGATCACGCCCGTAAACATAGAAGATGAGCTGAGAGGCTCATATCTCGACTACGCGATGTCAGTTATCGTGGGTCGTGCTCTTCCAGATGTGCGTGATGGCCTAAAACCAGTACACCGCCGCGTTCTGTTCGCGATGAATGTGCTAGGTAATGATTGGAATAAACCATATAAAAAGTCTGCCCGTGTTGTCGGCGACGTAATCGGTAAATATCACCCACACGGTGATAGTGCTGTATACGACACTATTGTTCGTATGGCTCAGCCGTTCTCGCTTCGCTACATGTTGGTAGATGGTCAAGGTAACTTCGGTTCCATTGATGGCGATTCAGCGGCGGCAATGCGTTATACCGAAGTCCGCATGGCTAAAATCGCTCATGAGCTATTAGCAGACCTAGACAAAGAAACCGTTGACTATGTTCCTAACTATGATGGAACAGAGCAAATTCCAGCGGTTCTGCCGACTAAGATTCCAAACCTACTAGTAAACGGTTCTTCTGGTATCGCAGTAGGTATGGCAACCAACATTCCACCGCATAACCTCAATGAAGTTATCGATGGCTGTTTGGCATACATCAAGAACGAAGACATCTCGATTGATGAGCTTATGGATTACATCCCGGGCCCAGATTTCCCGACAGCGGCACTGATCAGTGGTCGTAAAGGCATCATCGATGCTTACAAGACGGGTCGTGGTAAAGTCTACATGCGTTCTAAAGCAGAGATCGAAGAAGACAAGAATGGCAGAGAAACCATCATTGTTACCGAGATCCCTTATCAAGTGAACAAGGCTCGCCTAATCGAAAAGATTGCAGAGCTTGTTAAAGATAAGAAAGTAGAAGGCATTAGCGCACTACGTGATGAGTCTGATAAAGACGGTATGCGCATTGTTATCGAATGTAAGCGTGACGCAGTAGGTGAAGTGGTTCTAAACAACCTGTACTCACAGACTCAGCTACAAACTACGTTCGGCATCAACATGGTTGCCCTAAACAATGGTCAGCCACAGCTGTTCAACCTTAAGGACATGTTGAAGTGCTTCGTTGATCACCGCCGTGAAGTTGTGACTCGTCGTACTATCTTCGAACTTCGTAAAGCAAGAGACCGTGCTCATATCCTTGAAGCGCTATCCCTAGCCCTTGCGAATATCGATGAAGTTATCGAGTTGATTAAAAACGCACCAACACCTGCAGAAGCAAAAGTTGGTCTGGTTTCTCGTGGTTGGGAACTAGGTAGCGTAGCATCAATGCTAGAGCGTGCCGGTACTGACGCGGCTCGCCCAGACTGGCTAGAAGACCAATACGGCATCCGTGATGGTCTGTACTACCTAACTGAGCAACAAGCTCAAGCGATTCTAGAACTTCGCCTACACCGTCTAACCGGTCTAGAGCATGAGAAGATCCTAGAAGAGTACAAAGCACTTCTAGAAGAGATTGCAGAATTAATGCACATCCTTTCTAGTACAGAGCGCTTGATGGAAGTGATCACCGAAGAGCTAGAAGAAGTTCAAGCGACCTACGGTGACGAGCGTCGCAGTGAAATTACGGCTGCCGTTCATGACATTGATATGGAAGAGCTGATCGCTCGTGAGGACGTAGTAGTAACGCTGTCTCATGAAGGTTACGTAAAGTATCAGTACCTAAGCGACTACGAAGCTCAGCGTCGTGGTGGTAAAGGTAAGAGTGCGACTAAGATGAAGGAAGAGGATTACATCGAGCGTCTGCTTGTTGCTAACACTCACGACAACATCTTGTGCTTCTCAACTCGCGGTAAGACTTACCGTCTGAAAGTATATCAATTGCCACAAGCGAGCCGTACTGCTCGTGGTAAGCCTATCGTTAACATTCTTCCACTAGAAGAAGGTGAGCGTATCACGGCTATCCTGCCAGTGTCTGAATTCAGCGCTGACAAGTTCATCTTCATGGCGACTGGCGACGGTACAGTGAAGAAGACATCACTAGACCAGTTCTCTAACGTACGTGCTAACGGCCTAATCGCTGTGAACCTGCGTGACGATGACTCGCTGATTGGTGTGGATATCACTAACGGCGACAGCGATGTGATGCTGTTCTCGAAGCAGGGCAAAGTGGTTCGCTTTAGCGAAGACAAAGTCCGTGCAATGGGTCGTACAGCGGCAGGTGTTCGCGGTATGAAGCTAGCTGACGATGACCAAGTTGTGTCTCTGATTGTTCCTTCAAACGAAGGCGACATTCTAACCGTGACACAAAACGGTTACGGCAAGCGTACTGAGCTTGAAGAGTACCCAACTAAGGGTCGTGCAACGCAAGGTGTGGTTTCAATCAAAGTCTCTGAGCGAAACGGTCCTGTGGTTGGCGCTGTCCAAGTTGAAGAAGGCGACGAAATGATGATGATCACCGATGCAGGTACGCTAGTACGTACTCGCGTTGCAGAGGTGAGCCAAGTCGGTCGTAACACTCAAGGCGTAACACTAATCCGTACGGCTTCTGATGAGTCTGTAGTGGGTCTACAACGCATCGATGAAGTGGAAGAGCTAGCGGAACTTGAAGGTGAAGAGGGTACCGAAGGCGCGGTAGCAGATGCTGCAGCAACCGATACTCCTGAAGCACCAGCAGCGGACGACGCTTCTGAAGAGTAATCAGATACTCGAATGATAGAAAACCTGCCTTATGGCAGGTTTTTTTTTGATCTAATCACTTCAATTAGTTATCGATATCGCTACATGTATTTATGCCAAAGTCTTTCTGAAAACTCGGTTTGATTAGCTTTCTACTCGCGTGTAGAGATGGATGAAAAGCGATGTGGGAGAGTGCTACAATGCCGCTCATAATAACTCACTAAGAACTAAAGAGATAACATGACCGAATTTGAAAAGATGCTTGCTGGCGAAGAGTTTGATGGTGGCTCGGAGAGCATTAATAAAATCCGTCAAAATGCAGCGGATTTACTACAGGCCATCAATCAAAATACTAACGAAGCGCAACGTGGTGAGCTGTTTCAGCAACTCATGGGGAGTATGGATGGATCTAGCATTATTCGTTCACCTTTTTACTGTGAGTTTGGTAAAACGATTTCGATTGGCAAGAAAACCTTCCTCAACATGAATGTCACCATACTCGATGGCGCGAAAATCACCATTGGCAACAACGTGTTGATTGGTCCCAATACCCAGTTCTACTGTGCAAGTCACGACTTAAACTACTTAAAACGCCGCAGCTGGGCGACACAATGCACCCCCATTGCCGTCGAAGATGATGTGTGGATTGGGGGCAATGTGGTGATAAACCAAGGTGTGACTATTGGCGCTCGCTCAGTGATTGCAGCGAACTCTGTGGTTAATTCTGATGTACCACCAGACTCGCTTTACGGTGGCACGCCCGCCAAGTTTATTCGAAAGATTCACGAAAATGAGCAGGAGAGTTAGAGTCTTTCTTGTATAGAAAAAGGGCTCAAATGAGCCCTTTTGATGTTTCATCGCAAAGGATTTAGCTTACTTTAAATTTACCAATCGTCTTTTTAAGCTCTTCCACCATTTCAAGCTGCTTGTCGATTTTGCTTAGCATCTTGCGTGTGTCTGCGACACTGTCTTCGGCTAGCTGATCCACAGAGACGGTCTGCTGACTGATTTCGCCAGAGGCAATAGCTTGCTCATTCACCATGGAGGCGATCTCTTGAGATTGAGAGTCGATCATTTCCATCGTTTGATGAATTTCGCGTAGCTTATTGTCGACTTCAGCAATCATATCCACGCCTTGCTCGGTTTTAGAGCGGCCAATGCGTAGTGAATCTACCGCGTTAGCCGCAGAGCTTTGTAGCGTGGCGATGATGCCTTCAATATCAACAGCAGACTGTTGAGTGCGCTGGGCGAGGGTACGAACTTCATCGGCAACGACCGCAAAACCACGCCCTTGCTCACCAGCGCGAGCAGCTTCAATCGCGGCGTTGAGCGCGAGTAGGTTCGTCTGCTCGGCGACGCCTTTAATTACCTCAAGCACACTAGTAATGGCGGTAGCATTGTCATTAAGAACGGCAACCACTTCCTCTGATTTTGAGACATCTTGGTAGATGTCATTCATCAGATTGCTTGCGTCGTGAGTCAGTGTTTGACTCTGCTGAGAGCTCGTTGACGCATCTGAAGCATGCTGTTGTGCTGTCTGTGCATTGTCCGCAATACCACTGATCGTTTGTGACATTTCCGTCGAAGCTGTGGCGATTTGCTCAATGTAGCTTTTTTGACTAGCGATGGTGTTGCCAAAGTGTTCAGCGATACGATGCAGTTCAATCGCGTCGTTAGTGACTTGCTCAGTGGTTCGAAGGCTAAGCTGCGTGGTCTGCTGGATATCGTTGACAAAGAGGTTAAACGAGCGACTCAGCTTGCCTAGCTCATCATCATGTTGGTATTCCAAACGCTGGGTTAGATCGCCTTCGCCCACAGCTATATTGTCCATAGCGGTGACAACATTATTTAAAGGTTTAGTTAGGAAGCGATTAATAATGACTAACATAGCAATGCCACTGATGATCAGCACCAACAGAATTACCGTGACGGTTCCCCAAAAAGTAGCTTGAATTGGATCGGTAATTAAGCTCTCTGGCACCATGAAGCCTACACGCCAATCAAGTTCGAGAGTTGGGTCAGTAACGGCTTCGACAAATACTAGGTGCGGCTCACCGTTAAATGATACAGAACCTATAGTTTGTAGCTGGCGGCTGACTTGACTTTGAAGCTCGGCAAATCCAGAGGTATTGGCAAACACTTTGTCAATGTCGGCGAGCGTCGGCAGTGTCGACATGTCAATACGGTCTTGAGTATCGTTAAATGCGATGATGTCACCATCCGAAGCAATTAAAAAGCCAGTACCAACACCTTGATAGCGCATCTTATCAATCAAGCCTTGCTTAATCTCTGTCCCTAGAATATCAATTCCCAAGACACCAATAAGCTGCTGCTTATTATCTTGCACCGTGGTTTTAATTGAAGTAACAATACTCTTATCGTTAGCATCAATTTGTGGTTTTGTAATGAAAAGACGGTCTTTTTCTAGTGCTTCAAACCACCAAGGTCGCTTGGTAGTGTAATAGTCAAGGTTGTTATAACGGCCGTTGAGATCGAAATATTCATGAGTATTGGCTGGAGCGTAGAAGACCGACTTGATCAGTGGATCGTGCTTAGAAATAGATTGAAAGGTATCAACTATCGACTGATAGGTAGGGTCGCTATCTATGTTAGAACCCCGCTGAGTATAGTTGGCAAACCAGTTGTTAATAAACGGGTTTTCTGCCAAAGTTGTGACCACACGTGAGCGCTCGCGAAAGAACTCGTGAATGGAGCGTACGGTTTTCTCAGTAACTAACTGAACTTCCTGAGTTACTTGACTCTCTACAGAAGCGGAGCGCTGATTAACAATAAAATAGGAAGCGAATATCGATATCGTTACCATAATAGCGGCGATCGCTAGCACTAACTTCTTAGCGATCGAGTCCATCAATCTCATAAATACTCCTTAAATTTAGAAGATTGCACGTATATTTTTGGGTGTCCTAGTGGATAGGCGGCTATTTTCACACAGACAGAAAATATTTAAAACAAAATATAAGGCAGAGTAACCAAAGCTGGCATTGCGGTCATGAGAATGATGGGTTTTATTAATGATGTCATTAGTAAATGTAGTTTTAACTAATGACATCATCGGAATTGGATTACATATTAATCACATTTATTTGATCTAGGCTGCCACCTTTAGATTCATTTAGCAGACTTGCGTATAGTCCATTAAATTCGACGAGTTGCTGATGATTGCCACGTTCGACAATTTCGCCCTTGTCGAGCACAAGAATAATGTCAGAGTGTTTAATGGTACTTAGGCGATGTGCAATGGCAATGACGGTTTTGTCTTGATACAAACGACTCATTGCTTTTTGGATTAAATCCTCTGTAATGGAATCGACAGAGCTGGTGGCCTCGTCCAGCATCATGATTTGCCCGCCTTGAGCGATAGCCCGCGCGAACGAGATCAACTGCGTTTGTCCAACCGATAGGTTTGCGCCATTTTTGTCGAGTTTAAAGTCGTAATTATTTGGGAGCTGATCGATAAAGCGATCTGCATAAACATAGCGTGCAGCTTCTACAACTTGCTCGCGTCCGACGCTTTGCTTACCAAGCGCAATATTGAAATCAATGCTTTGTTCAAACAGGTGAACATCCTGCATCATCATAGAGAATAGGTGAGCACAATCTTCTGCCGCGATATGTGACAGCTCAATACCATTAAGCAAAATACTGCCTTCATAATCGCGATAGGTTTTCGTGATCAAACGCATGATGGTTGACTTTCCAGAGCCCGTAGAGCCCACCAATGCGACTTGATGGCCTTTATTGAGGGTAAAAGACACCTTGTTGAGCACATAAGGCCCATCCTGTTTATACCTAAAGCTGACATTGCGAAACTCTAAGCTTTGGAACTCTGCGAGCTTTGGCTTTATCTCATCACTTGGTAGCAGTGTATGTCCTTCTTCCTCAAGCGGTTCTACAAATAGCTCCTCAATATGGTCAAAAGCGGCAAAGGAGCTTTGAATAGACGCAATTTGAGAGGTGAAGTCTCGGATCGGAATGAACACTTTCTCAAGTGTGTTGATAAATGCAATCAATACACCTAGCGTAAGCGAGGCTTCAAGCACTTGGCCAGAGCCAAACCAAATCATTAGTGCGATGGTGATCGAGGTGACGCCAGAGATAAACGCGAACAAAATCGCATCGTATTTGTTCACCTTCATCTGCGCAGCTAAAAACTCATCAGTATAGCTTTGGTATTTGGCCTCTACTTCTTGCTCGGCGCGATATAACTGAACGGTTTTTACACCGAGCAGCACTTCTTGCAGGTACCCAATACCTCTCGCAAGGGCAGAACGGGTAATTTGATGCATTTGGCGTAGGCGATTACGCACATAGACGGTTAAATAAATCACAGGTGGCATCACCACTAATACCACCATAGTGAGCTTCCAATCGATAACCAGCATCATGATCAAAAGTGCAATGGTATTTAGACTGTCTCTCACTAGTCCCACAACGGCTTGAACAAACGAATCACCAATGGTTTCTAGATCGCTGGTTAACCGCGACAACGTGATACCAATTGGTGTGTTATCGAAGTAACTGCGCGGCAGTTTAAGCACTCGTGACACCAGCACAGAGCGCATGTCGGCAATGGTGTGTTGACCAGTTTTACGCAAGTTGTAGGCATAGGTGGTATCAACGATGTAACTGACAATCAGCACTGCAACTAAGTAGAGGATAGGGGTGAGCAACCCATCAACGTTACTGTGGGACAGGTAGCCATCGATCACTTGGATAATCAGCCATGGAAACAGCAAACTGCACGCGATGGAGAGCGGCAACATGGCGACACCTATCCACGCCGTACGTCGATAAGGCTGAGCAAACTGGAAGAAGTGTTTGAGGTACTTTACATCTAACCCTTTTAACATGGGTTTGCCTCCGTTTCAGTTTGCTGTAGTAGCCAGGTCTCTTTGTAGTAATCACAGGTTTTTAAAAGAGTCGCATGGTCGCCTTTGGCGAGTACTTTGCCTTCGCTAAGCACTAAAATCTCATCCATATATTCCAAGGCATTGACGCGATGAGAGACGACGAGCACCGATTGATGATCTAATCGAGCAAACAGACCTTCGAGTATTTTCCTTTCTGTTTCGTAATCCACAGCCGAGAGCACATTGTCCATAATAAGCAGATCGCAAGGCTCAAGCAGCGCCCTTGCAATACTCAAGCGCTGCTTCTGCCCACCGGAAAGCATAACGCCTTTTTCGCCTACCACGGTTTGCGCTTTTTGCTCAAAGCGTTCCACGTCGCCAGCGAGTTGACTCAGATCCAGTACACCTTGAACATCGTCGTCGCTAATCGTTCGACTCCCGCTACCGAACTTGACGTTTTCTGTGATGGTTGCCGAGAACAAATATGGATCTTGAGTAATGGTTTTTACAAAGCGTCTCAAATCATTTCGGGAGAAACTGGTGATGTCGCGATCGCCTAGAAAAACTGAATTACTTGGTACATCGAGATGGTGATTAAGACAGTTCACTAGGGTCGTTTTTCCGGCGCCAATGCTTCCTAAAACCCCCACTTTTTTACCTGGTGGAATATCGAAACTAATGCCATCAAGTATAGGAGCATCGTCTTGCGAATAACGGTAGGTGAGATTGCGAACCGAGAAAGCCTGGCCTTTAAGGGTATTAAGCGTTTCTTCTGGCAAGGCTTGGGTGTCAATCTCTGGCACTTCGGCGTTCAAGATAGTTTGACAGCTGGTGATGCCAACCATACCGCGCTGATAGATTGTTGCGATTCGCCCAAGTGCCATTAGCGGTATTGAGAGCAGTACTGAGTAGGTCAAAAATGCGGTGATTTCGCCAAGAGTCAGCTCTTGCTGCATCAACATGTAGCCACCAAGACCTAAGATGAGAATCTTCATAACACTGTTGGCGTAATCCAACACGGGCATGTAGAACACCTGAATGCGAGTCAGCTTCATTTGGCATCTGAGTAGCTTTTGATTTAGCGCGTCGGTTTCGGTTTGCACCCAGGCTCCCATTTGCTGACTTTTTATTAAATCAATGGCGGAAAGGTAGCTCATCAGTTCAGCAGAATACTTTTGTAGACGGCGCATATGCTCCATGTGCAGATCTTTCATCTTGGTAAAACCAATGCGAAAAATCACAAAGGCAATGATAATTGGGATCACCGAATATAGAGTCAGCTCCGGTGAAATGCGCCACATCCATAGTGGAGTTAATGACAAGGCCAGTAGGGTATTAAATAGCTGCAGAAATCCGACACCAAACATCAATCGGATCCCCATTAAGTCATTATTAACAATAGAAATCAGATGTCCCGAAGCAAACTGACTGTGGAACTCATTTGGGAGGCTATTAAGTTTTTTCAGCAGGATGTTTTTTAGCTCAGCTTCCGTTATACGCCCGGGGTTGAGGCCATAAATACGCGATAGTATGCGCGTAATGATCATCGCAATGGCCATAACCACGACGATGGAAACGTAATATTGCAATTGGCCATAGCTTTCGCTGCTGATGCCATCAAGAAGATCGATCGCTAATTGAATGTAGCGTGGGATCTCTACTTGTAACCAGTTAACGAGGAAAATGAAAAAAATCGCTAGCAGATAAGAGGTGCGATTCAGACGCAAAAAATACGCAATAAACTGGGTTTTGGTCATTTGAGACTTTCTTGTCGGTGAAACAGTTGGGTGAAGAAATAATTTGGCTCATCAAATCACATGCATGAATAAGTGTACACGTGACACCCCTAAAAAGCAGCAGACTGTAATATTGATGGTCAAACTATAAAAAGTTAGTGAGAGGTTACTACAGAGCGTACCTGTGACACAGTGACTTCAGGATGTTGGTAATCGACTGGCAGCTCCACAATTGCGTTACCTTTAGATAGAAATAGCGAAGGGAAGCTGTTGCCGCCAATACTGCGAGCAAAAGCGATCTCTTGGAGCAAAGCTTGTTGTGTTTCTTGAGCGGTGAGATCTCGCGTAAAGCGGTTCCTATCTAGACCAATTTCGGTCGCGATGTCGATGAGTACGGAATTATCGCTCGGGTTTTTCGCTTCAAGATAGTAGGCACTTTGTATCGCCGCGTACATTTCAAAATCGGCATCTTGAGCACGAGCAGCAATAATCGCTCGGCAAGCTGGATAGGTAGCACGCCTTGGTTCGTTGAGCGTCCAAAAATCATGATTAAACTCGGTTCCCAAGTAGCTCTCAATTTTGCGCCAGTACTCAGCTATCTGAGTCCGCATCTGAAGGGGCATCGGCGTATCAGTATCTTCAGCCAGCCCACCTAAAACGTAGCGGATTTCTACGTCGTCGTGCAGCGAAGCTTTGATAGCCTCCCACGTAGGTTTATAGCCCCAACACCATGAACACATCGGATCGTAAACGTAGTAAAGAATGAGAGAAGGGGAGTTCATATTGGGTTTCCTAATCGACGTGTCCATGTCTAAGTGCTTACCTTAGCATGGATGGATTTGAGCACAAAGGCGCGTTGTTTGATGCAGATTATAGATTTATCTTGATGATGATGTAAATTGTTCGCATTATCAAAAGGGGTGAAAAATGAAAACAATTGTGATTTTTGGTGCCAGCAGTGGGCTGGGACTTGCTGCGGTGCGTTATTTTGCGAGTCAGGATTTCAATGTTGTTGGTATAGCGAGAAATCCACAGAAAGAAGAAAGCCTAGGCTCACTTTGCCAACAGCTTATTGCCTGTGATGCCACAGATGTTAACGCAGTGGAAGCTGCGGTCTCGCAATTGCCAAAGGACGCTGTTGTGTTGTCTACCATGGGCAGTTTTCGGTCAGACAAACCAGTAGACTACATTGGACATAGGTATTTAGTAGATGCTCTGGAAAGGCAGGGCATTAATCGTCTGTTATTAGTGACTTCGTTAGGATGCGGAGATTCATGGCAGTATCTTTCAGAGCGCGCGCGAGTAGGCTTTGGATCTGCAGTACGAGAGAAATCGTTAGCGGAAGCGTGGCTGGCGAGTAGTTCACTCGATTACACTATTCTACGACCGGGCGGACTTAAAGATGGTGAGGTGACAGAGCGAGGGGAATTGTCTCAACATGTGGAAGTTCATGGTGCGATTCATCGCAGCGAAGTTGCACGCTTAGTGCACCAATTATTGTTGAATGATGCAAGTATCGGTCAAATTTATCAATGTGTTGATCCAACTGTTAGTTACTACTAACGAGAAAAGGCAGGAGAATCCCTGCCTTTTGTGTTTCCAAAATGAGGTTAGTCTACGCGGGTGTTGTTGAGCGCATAATTCCACACACGATAGAAATAGAAAATGTAGCCAATGCCTAACGTCAGTATCGATATCACAAACCACAATAGCACGTGGCCGAGGTCGCTAAACAGATCGATATCGCAATCCATTTTTCGCTCTCTTCCCATATCATCGACCACATAGGTGCGGTTGAGAATGAACTTGGAGAAAGAATAAGGGAAAAAGAACAGTGCGATACCAAAAGTGATGAAACTTAATATCAACCAAATTAACAAATGACCGAGAATATCTAAGATGGCGACGTCGGCTTTGAGTCTCATTCGGATTTCCTTTAGTAAAAAAATGGCTTTCAATCTGAAAGCCATTTAAACAAACATTATTGAGTAACGGTTTTCTCTTGAATCACCGAATTATAGCGCTCAAAACCGGTTTTTAGATCTTCTATTAAATCTTCGACACTTTCCAATCCGATATGAAGACGAACGAGAGTCCCCTCAAAGTTCGGGTTGGCGACGGTGCGCAGTGAGTTAAAGCTCTTTGGCTCATTGGCGAGAATAAGGCTTTCGAAACCACCCCAGGAATAACCCATGCTGAAGTGTTTCATGCCATCCAGTAGCGCAGTAGTCGCTCGTGGGTAGCTCGATTTCAACACGAATGAGAACAAGCCGTTACCGCCAGTAAAGTCACGCTTGAAATACTCGCTGCCAGGGCAAGTATCAAGAGCAGGGTGGCGAACATGATCCACCTCAGGACGCGTGGCTAACCACTCAGCGACCTTTAAACTGTTTTCAGCGTGTTGACGCAGTCTCACATCCAGCGTGCGGATGCCACGCAGGCCAAGATACGCATCATCAGGAGAAACACACTGACCCATAAGGTAGCTCTGCTCGCGTAGTTGATCCCAGTATTTTTCGTGAGTAACAGCGGTACCCAGCATCACATCTGAGTGACCCACGATGTACTTGGTCGCGGCTTGAATCGAAATGTCGACACCATGCTCAAATGGAGAAAAGTTGACGCCTGCTCCCCACGTGTTATCCAGCATAACAATCACGTCGTGCTCATGAGCGATCTTAGCCATACCTGGAACGTCTTGCACTTCCATGGTGATAGAGCCTGGGGATTCTAGGAACAGAATTTTGGTGTTTGGCTGGATAAGATCTTTAATGCCTTGGCCAATCATTGGGTCATAGTAAGTGGTCTCTACGCCCATTTTCTTCATGATGCTGTCACAGAAGTCACGAGTTGGCTCGTAGCAAGTGTCGACCATGAGAATATGATCGCCGGTCTCGACAAAGGCAAGAATCGCATTTGAGATAGCCGCTGTGCCACATGGGTAGAGCGCACAGCCAACACCGCCTTCGATTTCCGTCATCGCATCTTGGAAAGCAAAATGCGTATTGGTGCCACGACGACCATAAAACAGGGTCTTATTGGCGCGATTCACCGTAGCGTGATGCTTTTCAGCGACAGTATCAAAGACAACGGTAGAGGCACGTTGTACTGGCGGGTTCACGACGCCATTTGTCCACTTTTTATCGCGGCCAGCGGTGACAAATTTGGTGGTTTTGCTTTCTGACATTAAGGATCCCTGTCTGTATTCAAACCGCAATGTGTTTGAGATTAATGCTTAGATAACAGCAATAAACCATGAAGGCCAAAGAGTTGCAAGTCTTTGGCCTTCTTCTGTCCTTATGATCAGAGCAGTGGGTTGAACAGGTAGAACAGTCGTTCGAAGAAACGGTGATAGATACTGCGTTGTTTCCACTTGTTGTAGTCGACTAACTCAGCGCTCTCGATGTAGTGGCTTTGCAGCTGATGCATTTCGAGTGTGAAGGCTGGGTCTTCGACCGCAAGTGTTACCTCAAAGTTGAGCCAAAGGCTGCGCATATCCATATTGACGGTACCCACTAAGCAAAATAGCTCATCAATCACCACCGATTTAGTATGCAAAAGACCACCATCAAACTCATGGATTTTCACTCCTGAGGAAAGCAGATCCGTGTAAAAAGCGCGTGATGCCCATTTCACCATCATAGAATCGTTGTTTTTCGGTATCACCAGTTCAACATTAACGCCGCGCTGTGCTGTGGTTTTGATGGTTTCTAATAGATCGGCACTTGGTACAAAATAAGGCGTGGTGATGCGCACGGACTTTTCTGCCTGATGCATGGCAATGGTGAGCACCTGACCAATCAACTGATCTGGCATACCTGGTCCCGATGGTACGACTTGAACCGGTTTCGAGTCCTCTGGAATATCGATTTGGCATTCTGGCTGCACAGGTAGTTGGCGGTCACCGGTTTCTACTTCCCAGTCCCAACAGTGAATAGCAGAGAGCACATTGACGGTTGGCCCTTCAATACGAACCATAATATCAATCCACTGACCAACCCCAGAGCTTTGCTTGAAGTATGCGGGATCGACCATGTTCATAGAGCCCGTATAGGCGACTTCATCATCAATAACGATGATCTTACGGTGCTGTCGCAGATCCAAACGACGCAAGAAAATACGCCATGGTGAAACCTCAAGCCCCTCAACTAACTCAATGCCGCCATCGCGCATCATGGTTGCCCAGTGGCTGCGGAAAAAGGTTGGACTGCCTGCCGAATCCAGTAAAACTTTGACGTTTACGCCTCGTTTTGATGCTTGGATAAGTGCCGCCGCTACTGAGTCAGCCAACCCACCAGGGTACCAGATGTAGAACACCATTCGAATGCTGTGCTTGGCGTTCTCGATATCATCAATGACCGAGAGCAAGATTTCTTGTGGGGTGGTTTGCAACTGCAGTTCATTGCCACACAAAGCGGGAATACCCATGCGCTTGTTGCACAAGTTATCGATCTTAGAAATGTGCGTACCCATATTGTCGGGTACGTGAGCATTACAATGGTTTAGTTCAAAAAACCACTCTTCAAAGGGCTTAAACATGACGCGAGCGCGTTCAGCGCGTTTACGGCCAAGGTTGAGCTCACCAAACATGAAATAGCAAATCACGCCGACCACTGGAATGATATAAATCACCATTAGCCACGCAAGAGAAACACTGACTGCACGCCGCTTGAGCACGACCCGCAATGTCACACCGGCAACGAGTATCCAATACAAGCCAATGCCTGCGAGTGTTAGAAAGTGATAAACCTTGTCCATTTAGCCTCGATAGAAAGACAGTTTTGGAAATAATAATCTCAGAATCAAGTATTTGGAATAGTTAACTGTCTGTCAAATATAACTAGTCACTGCTGTGAGCACTAAGAGTTAACAAACGTGAGATAAAAGTTTATAGCAATGGAACTGATTAGAGCAAAGTATGGCTTAGGGAGGTCATTACGTTGACATTCGATGGTTTAGTGGCCGAACTATAGTGAAATAGAATGCAAAATAGCCAGATAATAGTTTTGGCCTTCCAATTGTAAAGATTACCTGTTTTACTTGCTACCCATTCGCAAAACTCCTATAAAAAATGCACTGTAAATTATATTGTACAGTCTTAATTTGGGAGCTGCTAAGACTTCGCACAAGGAACAATGATTGCTAGTTAGTGATGGTTTGCGTTGCTATTTGTATCAAGGACAGCCAACTTTACATTTCACGTCGCTGGGCGACGGTTTGGTACGAAACAATGACAAGTTCCGATAGAGGACAATTCACTTCCCGCTTTGGTTTTATAATGGCTGCGGCGGGGAGTGCAGTAGGTTTAGGTAATGTGTGGGGCTTTCCAACCCAAACGGCGACCAACGGTGGAGCGGCATTCTTGCTGGTTTACCTGTTTATGATGGCGCTGTTGGCGTTTCCAATGTTGATCGCTGAGCTGACAATTGGTCGTTATGGTCAATCAAACCCAATTGCATCGCTTCGCAAAATATGGGTGAAAAATAAGCCGGTGGCTGCCATGTTCGGTGTTATCGCGCTGCTCACTGCTTCCATGATTCTTAGCTTTTACGCCATTCTAGCTGGCTGGCTAATCGGTTTTGGTCTTGCGCCGATTGCTGATGTTATTGGGCTAAATGGTGTGGCTGACTGGCTAGTGACGTTCGGCACAGCTCGTAACGTAAGCTTAACTGTGCTGTTCATGTTGATGACGGTGTTCGTTGTTAGACGCGGCGTTTCCGATGGGATCGAAAAGTGGTCATCTCGTTTGATGCCAGTTCTTTTTGTGCTTTTCATTGCTCTAATTGGCTACATCTTTACCCAAGATGGCGCTATGGACGGACTGGAAATGTATCTCGTGCCGAAATGGAACCACTTAAATGCTAGTCTTGTGGTTAACGCAATGGGCCAGGCGTTTTTCTCATTGTCACTTGGCGTAGGCGCAATGATGGTATACGGCTCTTACTTAAGTAAAGACATCAATATTCCGAAAACGGCGGGGCAGGTGGCGATCATCGATACAGGTGTCGCGTTTATGGCGGGTTTGCTGATTCTTCCCGCTATGTTTGTTGCTAAAGAAAATGGCGTGCAGATTTTCAATGAGCTTGGTGAGCTTATTAGCTCTGGTAACCTGGTGTTTGTGGTACTGCCAGCGTTATTTGATTCCATGGGGCTCGCTGGTGAAGTCATTGGTATTGCGTTTTTCGCCCTTATGGTTATCGCGGCATTAACATCCTCTATTGCTATGTTAGAAGTGCCAGTGTCTTGCCTTCAAGAAGAAGCGAAGATGTCTCGCAACAAAGCAACCAAGATCTTGGGCGGCACTATTTTGCTATGTAGCGCTATTATTGCTGCTAACTTTAATGCTTTGTTCGACTTAGTAGCGACCGCCTCTACGGTTTATATGCAGCCGCTTCTTGGCGTGGTGTGGGCTGTGGTTCTTGGTTGGATTTGGAGCCGTAACTCACTGCTTGAGGAAATCAGACAAGGCAACCCAGAAATTGAACAGACCTGGTTCTGGAAAATTTGGCCTTGGTATGTGAAGTTTGTGTGCCCGGCGGCAATCTTAATCGTGTTTGCTTATCCTTTCCTCTGATCAGTTATTATCAGAAAACCAAAAGCTGCTCTTCGGGCAGCTTTTGTGTATCATCCGAGCCAAACAATTCAAAGTTACGCCTTTCATGTTCGATATTCAGTTTGAAAATGATGATTTTGTGGTCATCAACAAGCACCCGGGTGTTAGTGTTCACAAAGATGACGGGGATACCATGCTGGTGCAAGAAGTGGCGACCTTCCTTGGTTGTCCGCCTCTATTTTTGGTGCATCGCCTCGACAAAATGACTTCGGGGTTGCTTATCCTAGCCAAACGCTCCGAGGTGGCCGCCGAGTTCTCGCAACTGTTCCAGCAACGTCAAATGGACAAGTTCTATCTGGCGATTGGCAGCAAAAAGCCGAAGAAAAAGCAGGGTACAATCTCAGGGGATATGGAACGTTCTCGTCGTGCTTCTTGGAAGTTGGTAGCAAGTAAGAATAACCCGGCAGTGACACAGTTCTTCTCCTCGGCAGGCGAAGAAGGTGAGCGGGCATTTTTATGTCGGCCATTAACAGGAAAAACTCATCAAATTCGCGTGGCGCTTAAATCAGTGGGCTCTGCGATTGTGGGTGATCCCATTTATGGCCAGAGCACAGGCGTTGATCGCGGCTATCTTCATGCTTACGCGCTGCGCTTTACCCTTTTTAATCAAGCGTATGAGTTTATCAGCGATCCAAGAAACGCAAAACTAGGTAGTAAATGGAACAGCGCAGCTTTGAATAGTGCAATTGAGCAATGGTCTAAACCGTGGGAGTTAGTATGGCCGAAGAAATGATTTCATCACAAGACAATCAAGAGCCACAAGGTCAAGTGATGCAGGCCGAAAAGTTGGGGGTGTTCTTCGAACAAGTCAAGTCCGCTTTAGCTTCTTCGCCAACTGAGGTTCGCCGTTTGTTTCACGGCCGTGGTAAGTGTTTCCCTGGTTTAGAGCAATTGACTTGTGATTGGGCAGCGAATCAGTTGTTGGTGAACTTGTTTAAGCCTGTTGATGAGATGTTCCTAACGACACTGCAACAAGGTTTAATGGAGTTAGCGGTTTCAACTATTTGGGAAAAGGCGCAAGGTAAAGCGATAGTACTGCAACACCGATACAGCGATGGCGCGCCTTCAGAGGTGCTTTGGGGTGAACTCAATAACAAACCTGTGGTTGAAGAGCTAGGTTGTCAGTATCAACTCGATATTGGTCGCAACCAAAACTTCGGTCTGTTTCTTGATATGAGAAATGGTCGTGAGTGGGTGAAGTCTAAAGCGGAAGGTAAGCGTGTTCTTAACTTATTTGCGTACACTTGTGGCTTTTCAGTCGCGGCGATAGCTGGTGGTGCCGAGCATGTGGTTAACGTCGATATGGCGCGTTCATCGCTCAACAAAGGGCGCGACAACCATCGCCTGAACAACCACGATCTTAGCCAAGTGAGCTTTCTTGCCCACGACATTTTTAAGTCTTGGGGGAAAATCAAAAAATATGGCCCGTATGACATTGTCGTGATTGATCCACCGTCATTTCAAAAGGGCAGTTTTGCGCTAACCAAAGACTATAAGAAGATCTTAAGACGTTTAAATGAGCTGATGACACCTAATGGTGAGGTGATGGCGTGTGTTAACTCGCCAGCGGTTACTCCGGATTTTCTGATTGAAGGCATGGCTGAGGAAGCGCCGCAGTTGAGTTTTGTCGAGCGTTTACCAAATCCTAAAGAGTTCGCGGATGTAGACCCGGATGCAGCCTTGAAGGTGTTGCTGTTTAAATAGTGAAAATAGCACTCTATGAGTGCTATTTTTTGGTCTGAAGACTAGAAGGTAGGTGTTGATGGACAATATTGTTGGTTCAGATTTGTGCTTCTATGTCTCGAATAGTGAGATAGGAATAGCAACGTTTTAACATTGGCGGTACAGCCCAAATTCTCGTCATTCCGCACTCGATGCGGAATCTACCTAACACGCTTACCGAAACGTTATTTGGGTGCTGCCGTTGACTGTCATTGCCTCACATTGCCTCACATTGCCTCACATGGTTTCTAGCTCACTTTTGGACAAAAGTGTTTTAGGTGTGTCGTTCTACAACAGTACTACCAGATTAGAAAAAGTATCTTGAAACCTTAAAAGTTTGTATGGAGGGCAATTGAGCTTAAGAGATTACAATGCTCAGGTGGGTGAAACTTACGCGATGATAAAAGCGTTGAACAAGCTTACTGGGTTAGGTATGCCTGAAATTGATCGTATTGACTAAGAAACACCCGAAACGGGCGGCTCTGTTTCTATACTGAATTACGCAACAAAGCCAGGATCAGATCGCACGACTTGGAAAAGGTTCAACTGATTTAGGCAACAACACCTTTCGAAAGGAACTCATTGATGCACTGTAACTTGATCAATTTGTTTGGCTCCCCCATGAATTCATTAAGGCGGTAACAGTCCCTCTCCAAATCTTTGGAAAGCCGTTCTTCTTTCTACACACGAGGCAACACTGTAAACGCCCCATGAACCCAAACCCACGGGGCGTTTACTAAACAAAAGAGATCGACCCAACCTGGATTATTTTAGGCTGGAACTGATAAGTAAGGAGGCAAAAATTTTTTAGCTGTCAGGGTTGGGCTGAATGAGTAAAAATGAATGTTATATCGTTTCAGTTTCGATAATTTCATTCATTAAACGATCGATTCCAAAGACAACTTGTACACTTGCGTCTTCCATAGCTTTAACTGACGCTTTTACCCCCTCAACATCACCAGATGCTGCTTGATTCAGTGCTTTACGACCATTGTCATGCACCTCTTTATGAGGCTTTTCAAGCAATTGATAACTTCTCAGGTGGTTGTAAACTCTGCCATCTCCACGATAATACCATTGACCTAAGCGACACTCTGAATGAGTATTGAGCGTTTCGTTAAAGGTTCGACTTTGTAGCAAACGATAAATGTTAACTTTCCATAAAACGTGGCCTAGCTTCACTGAATCTAAGAAAGCGCGAGTGGAAGCAATATAAATAACTTGCTTCATATGTTCCGACTTTACAACGACTTCATTCACAATAGCGCTGATTTGAGCAGAAGATGCTGAAACTTCTTCTGCACAAACTTGGTTTTCATCAATAGAAGCTTTAATTGTACTTACTTGGATTAAAACTTGTTTTACCAAGGAATCAATTTTTTCACTGGCTTTGCTTGCCTTACCCGCAAGGGTCCTTACCTCATCTGCTACGACTGCAAACCCACGTCCAGCATCTCCTGCGCGTGCGGCCTCGATGGCAGCGTTTAATGCAAGCAAATTGGTTTGGTCAGAAATCTCTTGAATGGTATATACAAGGCTCGAAATAGCCCCCGCAGTGTGATCTAATATATTCACAGACTCAAAGCTTTGAGAAGCTTGAGTGCTGATACTAACAGCGCGATTGTCTAGACGGACTAATGCTTGGTGTGTTTGCTTAAACATATCATCCATTTGTTGACGTTCTAGGTTTTCACGAGCCATCGATCTAGCATTTTCAATCATTCCCGTTTGAATAGTTTTGAGCATATCTCCGCCTTTCAAACAATCAGATAGCATTTCATTGCTGTCTTGTTGCTCTTCCTGTACTGATTGAACGAGCTGTTGGGACTTTTGAAGCTGATTTTCGAGGGAGCTCACATCCGCATTGTATTTCTTTTTTAAATCTACTAACTCTTGTTTGAGTTGTTCATTTTCTAATTTAAATCGTTTAATTCCAAACATAAAATGCCTATCACAAGTAGGAAAGTTATTTGGGAAGGCAATTTAGCAGTTTTAGTATGAAGAACAATACCAAACCTTGATGCACAGAATTAATAGCATTCAAACATCCAATAAACCAAGAGTGAACAATTAAATTAAAGCGTATATTAATTATGCTTTTACATTATTTTTCAACAGGTTATAACAAGAAAGAAATGGAGTGTATTATCTAAATTTCGCCCTAGATGGATGTTATTCGATTTTCGACTAACTCTAAGTCGATCCTAATTCTATTAATGCTCAGGAAAAGTTCATAAATTAATCCCGTACCAATTATTAATCATAAATAAATCTTCGGAGATTAAATATGTTAAAGAAGAATAAATTGGCTCTGGCCTTAACGTTGACTCTTTCGTTAGGTGCTGCTTCATTAGCCGCTACCCCTGCAATCGCTGGCACGAACGCACAAGTATTTTCAACTGAAGTGACTCAAGATCAAGCACTTCAGATCGCTTCAGAAGCGTACGTTTACGCATACCCTATCGTTCTAATGGATGTGACTCGCGAGCAACAGCTCAACAAAGGCGTTCCTGTGAATGGTGGCTTTAAACACTTCCGCGCATACCCAGACGCATCGTTTAAAGAGGTAGTTCGACCTAACTTTGATACGCTGTACTCTGTTGGTTGGTATGACGTATCTGAAGAGCCTGTGATCATCTCTTCTGAAGATACTAACGGCCACTACCACCTTCTTCCTATGTACGACATGTGGACAGACATCTATGCTTCACCAGGTTCTCGTACATCAGGTACAGACGGTGGTGCATTTGCAATCGTTTCTGAAGATTGGGAAGGTGAACTTCCAGAAGGCGTAACACGCATCGTTTCTCCAACCACAATGAACTGGATGATCGCACGTACGGAAAGCGACGGTCGCGATTACGACAAAGTGGGTAAAATCCAAGACGGCTTTAAGATGACACCACTTTCAAAGTGGGGTACAGACTACGTAGCGCCAAAATCACCAATCGACCCTAGCATTGACATGAAAACGCCGCCACTACAGCAAGTTGCGCAAATGGATGCTAAAGAATTCTTCCAACGTGCTAGCGACCTAATCGTTAAGTACGGTGCTCATGCTACTGATGGCTCACAATTGATGCGTTTAGAACGTATCGGCTTCTCTGCAAACACTGGGTGGGATCTAGATAACCTCTCTAAGTCTGAACTCGCAACACTTGAAGCTGGTGCAGCAAAAGGTCAGCGCGACATTAAATCTTACGTGCCTAAGTTTGAGACGCCTCAAAACGGTTGGTTGATCCCATCAGACACCATGGGTGTTTACGGTAACCACTACATTCGACGTGCGATGATTGCGCTAATCGGCCTTGGTGCTAACCACCCAGAAGATGCCGTTTACCCATTGGCGATTGCGGATGCAGATGGCGACAAGATGGTGGCTGAACAGAACTATCAACTTCACTTTGAGAAAGATGAGCTGCCACCTGTAGGCGCGTTCTGGTCAGTAACCATGTACGACGAAGAAGGCTTTGCGGTTCATAACGAGCTTGACCGCTTTGCTATCGGTGATCGCAATGAACTGACTTACAACGATGACGGTTCTCTAACTCTGTACATGCAGCATGAGCGTCCATCTGCAGACAAAGTGTCTAACTGGCTTCCTTCTCCTGAGAAAGGGGCAATTGGCGTAACCATGCGTCTTTATGAGCCAGAGCAATCAATCCTAACAGGTGAATGGATTCCACCAGCGATTGAAAAGAATAAGTAAACGCGAGCCATAAGCCGTTCGAATTTTAATTAATAAGCCGATAACTGTCCATCGGCTTATTTTATTTCAGACACATGAATTGACTCACCATATTAAAGCTATATTGATGAGTTATTAGAGATAATATTATGAACATTAACAATGTAACGATTGCTGGCGCTGGACTTCTTGGTTCTCAGGTTGCTTGGCAGATCGCGTTTAGCGGTTTTGAAGTCACGGTTTATGATTATTTTGATAAGGGACTGGATAAGAGCAAAACACTCCATAAGGAGTACGCAGAGTTATTTGTTTCAACGAGTGGCGCCTCTCAAGAACAAGTTGATGAAGCACTTGCTCGGCTAAAATATACGTCTGATCTATCAGAGGCAGTGAAGGATGCAGATTTAATTAGTGAATCCATTCCAGAGTCTGTTGAAATTAAGCAGTCATTTTATAAAGAGCTGTCTAAGCTTGCCCCTCAGAAAACCATTTTCACTACGAATTCCTCAACCTTGGTTCCAAGCCAGATTGTCGATAGCATTGACCGCCCAAAAAAATTCCTAGCTTTACACTTCGGTAATACGGTATGGGACAGCCGTATCGGTGAGGTGATGGGGCACCCAACAACATGCCCTGAGGTATACAAAGTTATCTGTCAATTTAGCAAAGCAATGGGCATGGTGACTATTCCGCTGCATAAAGAACAGAGCGGATACATCATCAATGCTGTCATGATTCCGTGGATCAATGCTTCACTTGACTTAGTCGTGAACGGAGTGGCGGATTTTGAGAGCGTCGATAAAACCTGGATGCTGGCTCACAACGTTGAAAGAGGCCCGTTCGCCGTGATGGATATCGTTGGACTCTCTCTTGCTGCTGATATTAACAGGTTATGGGGAGAGCAACTCAACGACGAGGCTGCACTCGCTCGTGCAAAATACCTAGATGAAAACTATGTTAAGCAGAACAATTTAGGTGTTAAAGGAGATGAGGGTTTTTACACATACCCTAATCCTGCTTATAAGGACGCGGACTTTATTCGATAATCATTAGGGGTAAACTTCTGTACTGACGTTTATCCCTAAATGTATGCCTAAACGAGAAAACCATAAATTATCGGATGGATCAACTAAGTAATTAAACTGTCTTTAGGTATAAAGGGCAAAATATGAATATCATTAAGAAAATATTCACTGTCATCTCGACAATATTAATAATATTAACCAAATTCGTATTATTCATGATAGTCATGCTTGGTGGTGCGTATTTACTGGCTCCCATGGGGAGGGTTAACTCAAAAGACATTGAAATGTCACTTTTCACAAATACCCCCAATGAAACCATAATGCTACTACTCAATAGCGAGTACTTTAGTGGCTACCTCTTTGCTGTCACCATTACTTTTGTATGCTTTGTCGGTTACCTATTCTGGCAATTGCACGAAATTGCCGTGCACAAAGAGCAGAACAATAAGAGCATCCATATCCAATTGGTTTCCGCTCTCTCTTTATGTGGCTTGTTCATTCATAAAGCGTGGTGGGTTGTTGCCGTCATCATTGCATTTGCAAATTGGAAATATATCAGCGCCTCTTTGAGCCAGATAATTCGAAATGGGCTACGTACAAATGATGTGACATCAAATACAAACACGACAAAAAGTGAGGTCTCACAATGAAAGAAATTATGATCCCTTATATTTTGTTGATGTGGATACTTGTCTCAACAGGGGCTATTAGGTGGACATTAAAAAGCGCGTTTTGGATCATCTCGGGCGGTGCTTTCATCCTAGTATTTCTTGGCATTGTTTCAAGGCTCTGGGCTCCTGTCGACTTTTCTTACTCTTCAACGGTCAAAGCACCTCACTCGATTTTATCCCCTCTTATTGGCGAGCAAGTTGATCAAATTTACGTCGACCATAACCAAATGGTAAAAGCGGGTGATGTCATTTATACACTCGTTGATACCGACTCAGAGGCGATCATTGAGCAAACTAAATCGGCAATCGTTCAACAAAATGAACTCATTGCCCAAATGGAACGTGATATAGAGCGTAGTAAGCAATCTCCCTCTATTTTTAAGGCTCGTGATATTGAAGATTATCAATCTCAATTGAGGGTGTCAGAAGCAAAATTGACCTCACTTCACGCGGATTTAAAGCGAGCTCTATTCACTCAAGATCGTAAAACCGTGACAGCACCATTTGATGGTCAAGTATCGGTAGTCAACATCGCTAATGGCAGCCGTGTCGGTAACATGCACATTTATGATACTTCGCGAAAATTTATGGAGATGCGCATTCCCGATCAAACCTTCCGTTACGTAAAAACAGGACAGTTTGCTGAGTTTTATGTGGATGCGTACCCCGGTGAAGTCTTTCGAGCAAGAGTTCATAGCTTTACCGCCGGCACAGGTGAAGCCTCTGTGTCGCCGATTCAAGGCCCTCAGAGTGTTAGGCAGCATGTCGGTTCCAATACCAGTACTCATGGACGAACGATCATACTCGAAATATTTGAGCCAGAAGGGAAAGTCATCCCTATTGGGGCAACAGGTTCAGCATGGATAGCCGCGAGTAAGCCTCACCCTTTACTTGGTTTTATTGACGTAATAGGAGCAGCAACAGTTCGGCTTCATTCGTATAAGTCGTATCTAAACGCTCTGTAACCAACCCCATTTTAAGCGCTGATATCACTCGATACAGCGCTAAGTTACACCCAAATTTTGAGAAATTTATCCATGAGATATACATATTTAACTGCGCTTATTTCGGCGTTACTTTCCACGCATATCCATTCTGCCGCCTATGTGTTTCCTGAACTGGGCATGATGAGTGTCAGCACAGCAGGCGCAGGTGCACAAGCCATTGCCGAAGGTGCTGAAACGGCTTTTGCTAACCCAGCAAGCATGACTAACATTGAGCAAAGCACGATTGCATTTAACCTTGAAGGGGTTATTTCAGATATCAACTACACCGATACCGGCTCTACGGGGGCTTTTGCTGGTGGAGAGCACTATAGCGAAGCTGGAACGACTATGCCTGCGGGTTCTTTCTACTGGGTAACACCAGCCAATGATACGGTTTCCTTCGGTCTGGCCATTGCCGCTGCGGGTGGTTCAGCGCTTGATTACGGAAGTAACTTCTCGGGTGCTCAACTTGTCACCGATACTTCGTTAATGACCGTACAGATTAATCCAAGTCTTGCGTTCAAAATCGACGAGCAACTCTCCGTGGGTGTTGGCTTGATCAGTGAGTTTGGTAAAATCGAACAGAACATGACCTCTCGCAACAATGAGCGAAAGTTAACAGGCAGCGGAGAAAGTGTCGAGTTTGGCTATACCTTGAGTGCTTTTTACGAGCTCAATGAAGCCCATCGATTTGGCGCTTTTTATCGCTCTGAAATCAGTCATGATATGGATGGTGATTTTAAAGGCGATAACCTACTCAAGCCGGCATCTTTTAACATCGTCATGCCTAACATTATCAGTATCAGTGGTTATCATGCTCTGTCCACAAAAACGGCTGCCCTATGGAGCGCAAGTTGGAGCGATTTTAGCAAAATTAAAGAAACAACCATCACTTTGCCTAACACCAGTGCCGCGATTAACAGACAATGGGAAGATACCTACTCTTTGAGCCTTGGTATGCACTATAACCTTGAATCTCAATGGCGATTAGAGACGGGGGTCACTTATGAGAGCTCGCCACAAGATGATCCAACTTTACAGGCTCCTGATGTCCCGACCGGCGAAGTGTGGAAGTTTGGGGTTGGTACAAGCAAAGACATAACCACGGATTTACGCATGCAGTTATATTACGAGTACTATTACGGTGGTAGCTCAGACATCATTTATTCACTTGATGGGCCTGCAAATAGCCAATTAAAAGGTGAATATGATGCCGCGATTCATTACCTTGGTGTGCTGTTTAATTACAAAACTTAATCTAAGATATTGCCCATACTATAGAAAGTATTGCAGATAAAAATTAACGTATGAACGCCAATGTGGGTCAACTTGGCCCACATTGGCTTTATACTCAATAGGCCGGATTTTTTGTAGGTTTTTATGAATCTAAATAGATTAGAACAGTTGGAAATACATCATCTAAAAGTGTTTATCTCGTTGTATCAAATACGAAACACCACTAAAACCGCCGAAAGTTTAGGGTTGAGTCAATCGGCTATTAGCCGTACATTGAAAAAACTTCGAGACACCTTAGACGACCCTCTGTTTACTAAGACAAAATCTGGATTAGCCCCAACAGAGTATGCTGATCACCTTTACTCTCGAATGCCTAATGCACTTGAGGCTCTATTATTGACGTTCCAACCCCAAGAGTCTTTTAACCCTGCTCATTTGACTGAAGAGCTACGCATTGCCCTGCACCCTTCCGCGCTTGAACTCATTGGTACCGAGCTTTATACCAAAATAAAATCTGAAGCTCCTAATGTAAAACTCCGCCTCGACAATTGCGATTCAGGCACGATGAATGGCCTGCTCAATGGCAATATCCACATGTCACTGAATCATGAAATCCTAGACCAACCTAAAGAGATATACAGCAAGCAACTGTTTGTTGACGAGCTCTGCGTGTATGGACGAAAACAGCACCCGTTAGCCAATGGAGCCCACACGCCACAAGAGCTCGATCAGTTTGATCTTGCTGTCTGCATAGGGACTGAAGTTGAAAATGGGATGAAGATTAAATCGCAAGCTGAAATGATAACGGAGAGAGAATATGTTATCGATCTACGATGTGGCGACTTGCAAACGGCGGTGAATATCGTATCAACCTCAGACACGATTTTAGTCGGTTCAAAAATGTATCTTGCTCGCTATCCTGATCTTCTTCAAAGAATAGACCTGAGTTTCTCAAAAACGATTGAAGTCCCATTCTCTATTTCTGTGCTGCAAAAAAACCGCAATCATAGCCTGCATGTTTGGCTAAAAAACATGGTCTCAGAGCTGATTGCAGGAAAAGTCAAATGAACCTCATTCACGCTTAAATAAAGCTTCGAAACGGTAGAGTCGTACTATGGTTGATTTAAATTTACTCAAAACATTCTCTGCAATTTATAAAACGGGAAGTGTCCGAGGTGCGTCTGAAATAATGCACATTACTTCATCAGCGGTCAGTCATGCGCTCAGCAAATTACGAAATGAGTATAACAACCCGCTTTTCGTCAGAGAGGGAAGAGGGTTAAAGCCAACAACATACGCAGTGGAACTCTACAAAGAAGTATCACCACACCTCACAGCTCTTGAAGGAACCAAAAAAATATTTGAAACATTTTACCCAGAGACAAGTGATAGAACCTTTTTTATCGCAGGAGATTCAGACCTCGACCTCTGGTATTTTCAAAAATTATTAAAAATCTCAAAGCGCGCAGCACCCAATGTGAATATCGTCAAGTATAGAAGTGAAAACCGCGAAGAAATTTTTAACAACGCATTAAGTATGCGTAAGGCTGATGTGCTTATTTCATTCGTCAACTCTGAAAATCGCTCTTTTGTTGTTGAACAAGTGGCGACAGATAAAATGGTTGCGATTGCCAACAAGGACCACCCTCGAGTCAATGGACATCTGACGCTTCAGACATTCCTTAATGAAGAACATGTTGGTTGGAGTCGACCAGATATTGATAGAAATACATTTGAGGAGCTTATTCAGGATAAAGTGCCTAATGTAAACGTGACATATGGTTCAACAGCTGCAATGAATCTTATTTTTATGGTTTCCGAAAGTGACTGGCTCAGTGTCATTCCTGAGTACCTGTATGATAAAACCAAGGAGCTAAACTTGGTTCAACGTTTTGACTTGCCGTTTAACTGTGATCTTCTCCCGCTTTATTTAATCAATCACAACGCAACGGAAAGAGATATGGGGGTCCAGTGGCTAAAGGGAGTGATCAGAGAGTCATTTGCCTAGATCTTTCAATGTTCACGGCAGAAAAGTGAATAACAAAGAAACGGTTTCGCTTACATGAAATTGACATGCAAGCGAAAATTTTCACCGTGATTAGAAACGGAAATCAAAGCCGATGGTACCCGTGGTCTCTTCAGATTTGAATGTTGAATTGTTAATCGCAGTATAGCCAGTCGGCTCAATTTCAATTACATCGTACTTTACTTCAAAGTAGATATTTAGAATGTTGTCACCCAACTTTGTCTTGATACCTTGTAACCACATTAAGTTAGCGACATTCATTTCAACACCATCAAACGAAGACCCAAGATTGGCGTTGATTACAGTATAGTGGTTAGCGTTCCATGGCTTTAAAGCATAGAAGTTCACAGACCCCATGTGAGCCGAGTCGTCATTGCCGATCACTTGTTCAATCAACGTTGCACTTGCTCCTCCAAGTCCTTCAAGGGTGCCGCAGGCATTCACAACAGAAGAGTTTGCGAAATTGCATGCTTCATTAGCCACTTTCGCTAAACCATCGGTATCGAAATCCACATAAGTGTAATTGACCGACGGAAAAAGCATTAAGTTATCGCCAGCATCCAACGGAAGCATGTAACCTGCCGAATAGAAGTCAATCGCATCGCTAATATGATTGTAGTCAATGTAAACACCACCAAATCGCTCATCAAAGTGTGCGGAACGAAGTCGGGCATTTTCTGAATCTGTGTAGTATTCAATTAAAACATTCGTTTGTGTCTGATAGTCAGTATCAAAAAGATTTGAACCACCTCCACCAACAGCCAGTTTTATCTCACCCTCATTTGAAGCCCCTATGCCTGTTTCGTGGATCCGCATCGTGAAACTCTTCTTCTGCCATTACTGTTAATGGTGTGCTTGCTAGAAGAACCCCACAGGTTAAGAGCGTTAGTGATTTTTTATATTGATTCATAATGACCCCTCAAGAGTATTTGCAATTTTTATTCAAGCGTCTTCGTGTGACACTTAACTTGATGAGTCAATTATTGCTCTCTGATTTAATTGAAAAAAGTTACTTAGATTTCAGGCTGAAGTGAAATTCATTCACTAGTTATTTCCCTTCTAATGTGTATGGTAAATTCATAAACTTAGTGTGGCCATAGTAACCGTTAGCGGTTTCCCTCCTGAAAAATACCTCACAAAGCACGAATTAAGACTGTACTGCTTTCTTTTATTCGCTCTCAACAAATTAAAACCACTGAAAATGGTTACTTTTCAGTGGAGATTTATCATTAGTTTTTTCAATGCTAAATATTATGAGAGGATATTGACGAGCAGCATCTTTAGCAAAGTTTGGGGCAAAACCACGTTTAACTCCGAAGCAATTACTCGCGGTGACTAGATTCCTGCCTGTGCAGGAATGACGGAAATATTGGTGCTGGGTCATTTTCGAGTTAGGCTGGCGAACTCGAATGTGGGCAGATTTAAGTTGGGAGTTTTCAATTATCTCTACTCGCATTCGTTTGCAACAATCTCTTTTTAAGTTCCTTCTGAAGTGCCTTTGTTGCGTAAGGCTTCATGTTTTTCCATTTTTGGCACTCTTCCCGAGTTCTACCGCAACCCAAACACCATCCTTTGGAACTTGAAAAATTACAGACGCCAATGCAGGGACTTTGTTGCTTCTTCATACCGTATGTCTCTTTCGCGTAATTTAACTTTTAACGTGTTTCGTAATTGATTTGCTTACCCACGTTTTTTATTTGTACGCCAACCTGATTAAACGCATTTTGGATGCTAGTTGAAACGTGTTGCTGGCCATCGCTTGTCAAAAAGTTGGTTCTATCTTGGTTCGATTCGAATACACAGATAATTTGTAAGCTCTGTGGGAAGGACTGGAATTTGACCGTGTGAGTCACCCAAAGAAAACCTTCGTAGTTTTTTAGCGTACCTTCACAAACTTCGGTCAACACTTCTCTGATTAGATTATCAATTTTCTTATCAGATTTACGCATCAAGAAAACTTCCTATTTATAGTGGGTGAGTAACTATGATGGCATACTTACTCATCCATTATTAGCAAAAGTGACACTCTTCCTGTCGATACTCGAGTTTACCTGTCAGATGATTGACATGGCTTCGCCCTTCTTCCATACCCATTTCATAGCCTTTATCGAGTAGAGCTTTTTTCATCGTTAAGCGCTGCACAGGAAAGTCCTCGGTTGGGGTGATGACTCGAACCACGCAATCTTTGGGTGGGTTTTTAATAAACAGCAGCGAGTCATTGTAGTTTTCAGCACGTTTTGCCAGCGCTAGCCCAATGTTTGGATGCTTCGTGAATAACTTTTTCATTAGCCAACCTGCTTTAGGCTTTGGCATTTCATAGCTTAAAGGGTGCGATAAAATCACAGTGATGTCTCTTGCTCCGCGGCGATAAGCTTCACGTACTGGAATCGAATCAGCCACGCCGCCATCGGTGTAGCAGCCGCCATCAAAACAAGGAGTCTCTTTGTAGGCAAGGGGCAGCGAAGCGGTGGCTTCAATAGCCTTGGCGATATTGTCTGGCGTGATTTCGTAGTAATCGGGACGGCCAGTGGCGATATTGGTGGCTGCAGCGATAAAAGGAGCCGATGTAAACACGCGCTCCAGATCCAAAGGAAATCGGCGATTAGATTCTTCATAGAGCCATTTCACATCGACCAAATGGCCGCCAGAAACAAATCGACGTGGGTTGTAGAACTGTTTGCTGGTCGCCAACTCAGTAATGACTTGATAGCTTCGAGTTGGTGCATTGCCTAAGTAACTAAGTAGGTTGGAAGCACCCGCAGAGACGCCGAGAACAAAGTCATAAGGGCGATAGTCTTGCTCTAAAAATGCATCGAGTACGCCGGCTGCGAAAATGCCGCGCATGGCGCCTCCCTCGACAATGAGTGCTTTGGTGGTCATGGGTAATCTCGTTTGGTTCAATATAGCAATTCAATATGTCGATAAGATACGTGCTTTGCTGTGCGAGAGATAACTGGATGTGGTTATTCTTCCAATAGGCAAAACCAATGTTGTAAAACCAATGTTGTAAAGCAAAGGTTGGGTAAGAGCCGAGGGTAGGGAAGGGATACAAAAAGGCCTCGCATAAAGCGAGGCCTCCTAGATCATGTGTTTGGCTTAGTTTACCCAGTCTTTTAGCTCAAATGTTAGCGTATGCGCTTGGCCTTTAAGCTCTAAACCGTTCTGAGTGACAGTGATTTCACTCCAGTCAGAAAGGGTTTGAGAAACGGTTCTTTCGATGTCCATTGCCGCGCCTGGGCACATTTTCATCGTCATACCCATTTTTTCAATGCGGAACTGACCGTCTTTCAACTCACCTTGACCGAAGAAGTTATTACAACCTGCGTTGCCGTTGGCTGTCATTTTTTCACCGATTTCTAGGCGTGGCGCTTCGCTTTGCTCTTCGATTTGAATTGGGTTGCCATCAATTTGAACCAGATTCCAGTTATGGTGCTGAAGATCCTGAGCGGTAACGGCTTTCATTGGCTCCTCCTGCTTAGCATCGTTTGCGGCACAAGCCGTCATAAGAACTGGAAGCGCAACAGCTGCGAGTACCTTCTTAGAAAAAATCTTCATATTTATTGCTCCAACTAAATGAAATTGCTGACTAGCGTATCTAATAAAACACTGTTTTTTGTCAGGAGTAGGTTATCTTTAGTATAGTGGGATTTCAACCTAGGATGTGGAAGTTATTGTATATCCATGTTGCAGGTATGGCTACTGACCGATAATTCAGACTATTCTTACTTTCTGAATTTTAAGCTTTGTAAGGTGGGTGCTAGAGTAATTGAAGGGCGAAAACAGAGGTATAGCGAGGCAGAGCAATATTTGCCAGCCAGATTAATGATTGGATAGCAAGGAAAGTGAATGGAACAGCTTGAGTTTTTTACCGTGCCGAGTCCTTGTGTTCGAGTTTGTACGGTGGATGAAAGGGGGTATTGCCAAGGATGTATGCGCAAGCGGGAAGAACGTTTTAATTGGCTTTCTTATACGTCGGCACAGCAGCTGCATATTATCAAACTTTGTCGGCAGCGATATCGTCGTAAATTAGCACAGGGTAAAGTCCCTGTGCCAAATAAAGTTCTCGAGGAGGAAACAAGCCCGCAGCAGGACTTGTTTTAACTAACACCTAAACCCAAGAATTAAGGCAAGACCGAGGTGTCAAAGCCAATAGTCACCAAGTACTTTGGTTTCATTGTCCTGATAGGCCATTTGCGCCTGAAGCAACTCTGCTGTTGCAACAGCATCCATCAGAGCGTGGTGAGGTGGGTAGTCTGGCAACCCATAGCGGCGACGTGTTTGACCTAAACGCACCGAATCCGCACGCTTACCTTTGAGCTTATTGACTATGCCCGCCGTTAATTTCTCTTGATAGTCCGACTCTACCTGCATGGTGTCGACAACTGGGAACTCAATACCTTCACCGAGCATTTTCTTCAATGCACAGTTTAAAAAACCGCGTTCAATGGGGCGGTAATGCACTACGATGATTTTTCCAGCTAAAGCGTTGAGCACGTCGGCCAATATCTCATTCAATGTAGGCGCATCAATCAAGTCATTGTGGGTGATGCCGTGAATGACCACAGACTCTTCTTCGAGTTTAGCTTTTGGTCTTACTGTCCAATGAGCGGCTTGACGGAGTTTAACTCGAGAGAGTGTAAATGGGACTAAACCAATCGACAGAATCCCATCTTTTTCTGGGTTAAGTCCTGTCGTCTCGAAATCCAAGGCAACAAAAGGCACTTCATTCAAAGGGGTTTCTGGTGACGGTAAGCCTGCAGCATAAAAGGCTTTGAGCCTGTCATCTTTGGCACGCTCACTAAGTTGTTCGAACTTACTGTTCCATTGCACTGCCGGAGCTTTAAGGAGCTTCTTTATCATATGACCTACTTAAAGTTGTTACTGGCTTGATAGCGGAACTTCAGGAAGTTCTGACCGTTGCTCAAGATTTGGAACGCATCTTTGAGATTGCGTCTTTCAAAGTCGGACAGGTTCTCTGGCTCGACGTTGTTGTCTGGCTCGATACCTTGCTCGACGTCGAGCGCTTGGTGTGAGATACGCACCATTGAGATAAATTCGAGGGCATCTTTAAGATCACGTGCGCGACCCTTGGGTAAAATCCCTGCCTCGTGGATGTCATCTAGACGCTCAAACGAGTTAGTTGAGCGTGAGCCGACCGCGAGGGCGTGCACACGGATAAGGTCAACCAAAGGTGCCGTACCACGTCGTTTAAGGTTGATAGAGTTGTTATGACGGCCATCCTTTTCCATCACAAAATCTTTAAAGAAGCCTAGAGGCGGCTTGCGGTTAAGCGCATTGCGTGCCAAACAGGCAAGGAAGCGGTTGTTGCGTCTCGCGCGTCTGACAATGAAGCTGTTGAGTTGCTCAGCCCATTTTAGCTTGCCATATACGCCATCTAGATCAAAGAAGATAGAGGCATTGAGTAGGGCTTTCGGGTTGGGGTCATCAATCCAATCAGCAAAGCAGGCTTCCCATTCTTTGCGGGTCATTCGCCACTCGGGATTGGTTGCCATGATATCGCCGGTGCAGTAGGTGTAACCGCAGTCCGCTAAACCATCGCAGATAAATTTGGAGAAGGCTTCAAAGTACTTACCGTGCTTGGCTTTATCATAGCTGTCATCAAGAATAATGGCATTATCTTGATCTGTGACTATGAGCTGCTCATCACGTCCCATAGAACCCAGTGCTAAGAAGCAATATGGGATCGGTGCTTGGCCTAATTCTTCTTCTGCGAGTTCAATGATACGCTGTTTAAAGCTTCGTCCGATCACCGACATTGCAGTGCCTACCATGTGGGCGTTAGCATCTTCATTCACCAAGCGCACGAAACTGTCGCGAACCTGTTCAGACAGTGCTTTGAGTTCTTCAATGGACTGTTGCTGGAAGATACTGCTTACTAGCAGCAGCGAGTTCTGCGATTCGTAACGAACGATATCGGTGGTTTCGATGATCCCCAACGGTTTTTTGTTTTTAAGCACCGGTAGATGATGGACGTTATAACGAAGCATGGTGAGCATGGCTTCGTAAACGTACGCGTTGTGATCAAGTGAAATTACGTCAGTAGACATGACAGAGGAGACTTCGTCTTGTGGATCTAGGTTTTCCGCAAGAACGCGTGTGCACAAGTCTCTGTCGGTAATAATACCGACGACGGGAGAGGAGTCATCTTCATCACTTTCGACGATTTCAGGGTCGATAATGAGCAGTGATGACACTTGTTCATCCGCCATAACGCGCGCGGCATTTTGGATACTACTGCTACGTTCAATAGTCGGTGCATCTCGGGTCAAAAGGGTTCGAACTTTTGATGTTGTAAGGTCGTTGGTGTTCTCATTGTTCGAGACGGTTTGGCGCAATCGAACCGTATCTTCTACTTCAACAAAGTCAGCGAAGGAGTCAAAGCCATCATATAGCTCCTGAAACACTTCAGCGGGAATGCAGTACACCAACGTATCTTCGACGGCTTTGGCGGGGAAACGTACCTTGTTGTTGGTAAGAAGACCCATTTGACCGAACAGATCGCCTTCATCAATTCGGTTGTATAGCTCACCTTTACGGCGGTAGATTTCGACGACGCCGCTGCGCACCATAAACAGATCTTGGATATCGTCACCAAAATGAATGATTGGGGTGTCTTCACGATAGTAGCCAATCTCGATTTGCTGTGAGATGTGTATCAGCGTTTCTTCAGGGAGTTCATCGAAAGGGGGATGAGAGGCCAGAAAGTTCTGGATTTCAATCAGTTCAGCGTCCATGACGAGCCTTATCAAATGGAGTATCTGTTAATACTACACGCTGAAACCAAAAAGGTCAGCTTACGCTGACCTTTGAGTTAATATTTTGATATTAGGACATTAAAGTACCGCAGCGATACCTTTACATAGTGGTCCCATATTTGATTTGGTCATGCCAGCAACACTGATACGGCCAGAGCCAACGATGTAGATAGCAAACTCTTCTTTCAGACGGTTCACTTGCTCTTTGCTTAGGCCAGAAAAAGAGAACATGCCGTTTTGGCGCTCGATAAAGCTAAAGTCTGCGTCAACGCCTTCTGCTTTTAGTGTCTCAACAAACAGTTCGCGCATATCTTGGATGCGATCACGCATCTCAGCGACTTCTTGTTCCCATTCAGCGCGCAGTGCAGCATCGTTAAGGATGTAAGTAACAACCGCAGAGCCGTGTGCTGGTGGGTTAGAGTAGATAGAGCGAATGATGCTCTTAACTTGAGAGAAAGCCGTTGTTGCGATCTCTTCTGATGCTGCGACGAGTGTGAAGGCACCTACACGCTCGTTGTAGAGACCGAAGTTCTTTGAGAATGAGCTCGCCACTAGGATTTCTGTATTGTACTTAGCAAATGTACGTAGGCCTTGTGCATCTTCTTCTACGCCTTTTGCAAAGCCTTGGTAAGCGAAGTCAAATAGAGGGATAAGACCTTTGTCTGCGACAAGTTTCGCTAGTTGCTCCCACTCGTCACTTGTTGGATCGATACCTGTTGGGTTGTGACAGCAGCCGTGTAGCAGAACGATGTCGCCTGCAGATGCCTGCTCTAGGTCCGCAACCATGCCAGTGAAATCTTTGTCTTTGCTTTCTGCATCGTAGTAACGGTATTGCGCGGTTTCGATACCTGCTGCGCTGAATACGCCGTTGTGGTTCGCCCACGTTGGGTTACTGATCCAGATTTTTGCATCGCCAAGTTGGCGCTTGATGAATTCACCAGCAACTCGCAGTGCACCCGTACCACCCGGAGCTTGAGCCGTTTTTGCGCGTTTTTCAGTTACGATTTCAGCATCTGCACCGAACAGCAGTTTTTGTACCGCTAGACTGTATTCAGCTGTACCTTCAATCGTTAGGTAAGATTTGGTTTTCTCCGTTTCTAAAAGTGCTGCTTCCGCTTTCTTTACGGTCGCTAGAACAGGGGTTTCACCTTGCTCATTCTTGTAGATACCAACACCTAGATTGATCTTTTCAGCGCGAGCGTCTTTTTTAAACTCTTCTGTTAGACCGAGGATAGGATCAGCGGGTGCTGCAACAACTTTTTCAAACATATTCTTCATCCATGTTAATTGAAGGGGGCGAAAAACCATTGGTAACGAAACGGTTACTTGGTGACAACAGCCTATTTATACCTTTCAAGGCTATACCTGACAACCACATTAAAGAAGAAAACAGAAAATTATTTTGATTTGAAACAGAAAAGGGAACAAATTGGGTGTTTGTGTATGAAAAGGTATGGGTTTATCGCTAACATACGGGGAGAAAGGTGTCACTAACGTGCTTTGCGCTGATGAATGTGAATGGCAGTATCTGCCAATCTTATAGCTAGACACGTTAGTGATAGCGGGTTAGTCGTCGTGGCCTTTCAATTGGTGCTCCGACTCAACGGCTTGAGTTTCGATATCGGGATTTTTATCGAACTTACTTTTCGCCCAATCATTAAGATGCTTCAGTATTGCGCTTGCAGCATGCTCTTTCGTCGCCTCTTCACTACTGCCAACATCTAGGTCTTGTTTAGGGTGTAATCCTGTTTCATCTTCTGCGACATGTAGCCAATCTGGGTGCCAATAGTAAGGCTGGCCGCTTGTGGACTCCCATTTATGTACGCCGTTGCTTTCACCGGAGTATTGGATATCGTTCTGTGTAAACTTGCCCATCAAAACACCTCGTGTTGTTGTTTTTCTTTAATCTAAATGTAGTGTGATTTTGATGGTTTACCAATGTAAAAAGTGCTTCGAAAACGAAAACTAAACACGCATTAATAGTGACTTTAAAACGGTATATCGAGTAATAAAAAAGACCACCTGTTGAGGTGGCCTTTGAAATAGCTAATTTGTGCGACTAACTGTTCTACGAAACAGCTTAGAAGTTCGCGCTACGTGGTGTACGTGGGAACGGGATAACGTCACGAACGTTGCCCATGCCTGTTACGTAAGACACTAGACGCTCAAAGCCAAGACCGAAGCCAGCGTGAGGTACTGTGCCGTAACGACGTAGATCGCGATACCAGTTCATGTGCTCTGGGTCGATATTCATTGCACGCATACGGTCATCTAGAACGTCTAGACGTTCTTCACGCTGTGCACCACCGATGATTTCACCGATACCTGGTGCGAGAACGTCCATCGCTGCAACCGTTTTACCGTCGTCGTTCAAGCGCATGTAGAATGCCTTGATGTCTTTCGGGTAGTTCTTAACGATGACTGGCGCTTTGAAGTGCTCTTCCGCTAGGAAACGCTCGTGCTCAGAAGACATGTCGATACCCCATTCAACTGGGAATTCGAACTCACGACCAGAGTCTAGAAGGATTTGGATTGCGTCTGTGTAGTCAACCTGAGCAAAGTCAGCATCTACGAACTGCTCTAGGCGAGTGATTGCTTGTTTGTCGATGCGCTGAGCAAAGAACTCAAGATCATCACGACGCTCTGCTAGTACCGCTTTAAACACGTACTTAAGCATGTCTTCAGCAAGCTTAGCCACGTCTTCTAGGTCTGCGAATGCAACTTCAGGCTCAACCATCCAGAACTCCGCTAGGTGGCGGCTGGTGTTTGAGTTTTCTGCACGGAACGTAGGACCAAACGTGTAAACCTTGCTTAGTGCACACGCGTAAGCTTCGGCGTTCAACTGGCCAGATACGGTTAGGAACGTCTCTTTACCGAAGAAGTCTTCGTTAAAGTCTACGTCGCCTTTTTCAGTGCGAGGTAGGTTCTCAAGGTCTAAAGTAGACACACGGAACATCTCACCAGCACCTTCAGCGTCAGACGCTGTGATAAGTGGCGCAGAAGTCCAGAAGAAACCTTGCTCATGGTAGAAACGGTGAATCGCTTGAGATAGACAGTTACGAACACGCGCAACCGCACCAATCACGTTAGTACGTGGACGAAGGTGTGCTACTTCACGTAGGTACTCGATTGAGTGACGAGTCTTAGCCATTGGGTAAGTGTCTGCATCTTCAACCCAACCAACTACTTTAACGTCAGTCGCTGCAAGCTCAAAGTCTTGACCTTTCGCTGGAGATTCTACGATTTTGCCCGTTACTTCCACTGAACAGCCAGTAGTCAGTTTTAGGATTTCTTCTTCGTAATTATTAAGATTATTTGGGACCACGGCCTGAATCGGGTCGAAACAAGAGCCGTCGTAGATGGCAAGGAAAGAGATTCCAGCTTTGGAATCACGACGCGAACGGATCCAGCCGCGAACAGTTACTTCACTGTCTACCGCTAGCTTACCGCTTAGTACGTCAGTTACAGGCGCGTAAGTCATGTTATTAATCATCTCCATGGAGGTAACAATACAACCCAATGATTATTGACCAATAATTAGTCAACTCATTGGGTTGCTACTAAATTTCTTTTCAAAGGGACATATTACCTGTCAATTTTCACGGTTCAACCTTTATTGTGGTTATTAAGCATAAATTGATTAAGTAATGTCTCCAACTGATGAGAAAGCTGTTGTAAGTCCATGCTGATTTGATGCGTTTGGGTCGCGCTGCTGGATGTTTCGTTTGCATGCTCCGTGATTGTGGCGGTTTTTTCACCGACACTTTCACTGGTTTGGCGGTTGGCTTGGATCTGATCCTGCACTTGACTAGCAAGCTCTGTCGTTGATTCAATTTGCGACACTACGGTCTGCATTTTGCTAGCGAGGGCTTGCACTTCATCAGCGCGCTGGTGGGCAGTGTCGGACACTTGATTGACTGCGTTAACTGAGAAACTACTGCCTTGTTGGAACTTGGCAATAATGGTTTCAATATCGTTGGTCGCTTCTGTAGTCCGACTGGCAAGGGAGCGAACTTCATCGGCGACAACGGCAAAGCCTCGGCCTTGCTCACCCGCACGTGCTGCTTCAATGGCAGCGTTGAGAGCCAACAGATTCGTTTGGTCAGCAATGCCTTTAATGGTGGATAGGATCGCAGAGACTTGTTCCGTCTGCTCATTGAGCTCAGAGATGTGCGTTGAGACTTCTGTTATATCTTGAACCAAGGACTCAATATCATCACTGGCGTTTTTCGCTTCCACGCTACTTAGACGAGTGAGCTCACAGGTTTCCTGCATTAATTGTGAGGCGCGCTGTGTTGCTTCGCTGACCGTTGCCTGTTGCTCTTTTAGCATCTGCATGTTGGCTTCAACCGCAGCGGTTTCATCAAGCTGACGCTTGGCAGTCGATTCATTGTTTTGCGCGATGTCAGTAAGTTTGTCGGCATTGCCACTGACGGTTTGAGCGGTCGACTGCACTTTGACTAGGCTATGTGAAACAGTATCTAGGAAGTCATTGATATCATTAGTAAGGTCGCCAACTTCGTCGTTTTGCTTGCCTTCTAATCGGATGGAGAGATCTTTGCTTCCACTCACTCGCGTCATAAATTTCGATGTAGTTTGCACCGGACCCACGATAAAGCGTCTCGCAATGAAAATGGTCGCGAGGTAGCCGATAAACGCTATGGCAGCCATAATGGCGACGGCAATCGCGGTGCGCTTGTTGATCATGCTATTTACATGACTGAGATTATACTCAATTCGAATTGCGCCCAGCACTTCACCTTCTTGAGACATGTGGCAAGCAATACAGTTGGTGCCGCGGTAGTTCTCGCTGGCTTTCATTGGCAATGCAACGACGAGGCCTTGCCCCCATTCTGCCTTAAATGGCTCCAACACGGTTTCTCCAAGTAGGGCACGTTTATCGATATCATCAAGCGCAACTTGATTGTCTAAACCTGGGCCGTAGAGTTTGCTCACAGCATCACCACGAAGCACTCGGACATTCTCGATATTCTCTTGAGCCAGAGCTTTACCTCGTAACGTTTCTTTTTGTGCCATGGTGCCGGTAAGCATCATCATATTCAAACTATCAAAATAGTTACTGGCTTTATCCTCTAGCTGCTCACTGAGTACCGAATAGATAAGGTTACGTTGCTGGTTGTATTGATAAGTGGTTGAAATGACAACGACGGTGCCAAAAACCAAGATAAGTGCGAGTAGGAGTTTATTTGTTATAGTGAGTCGCATAGTTATAATGTTAATTGTATGGGCTGACGGGGTGAATATTAAGTTAATAAATACTTAATGGAAAAGTGGATTTGTGGCAAAACCTCGAAAAGCTCATGGTTTTTAGTGCAAACTGCTTCAAAATTGAGAAATCACCCTTCATACGTGGTCGTACCATCACACTTATCAATTGATGCCGATTGACTATCACGAGGTCATCGAAACTTCATCAGTTCTTGACTCAAATCTGACAGGGTAGTGTGTTGTAAGGCGTAAAAATGAGGTTTGATGTTATTGAACGTTATCCAGCATGTCTTCACAACCCACTGAATTATCAGTAAACAATAGCTTCGCTAAGGTGAAAGCACAGGTACTTCGACCATTCGTATTCGCGTTGTTTATCACGCTTTCTTTGTATTACGTGTGGGTCTTGTATCTTGCCGTTCACCCGAATGTGTCAACGGCTTACCAGACCTATTACATCGACAAGAAAACTCGCTATTGGGGCCAAGAGAATATAGACCTCATTTGGCCTGAAATGGGGACTATCAATGTCGCAGAACCATCGCCATTTTTGAGCCGCCAAGGTTGGGAATCCTTACCGCAGAGAGAAGGTAGGGAGTTAGTGCACGATGCGAGCCTCTACTTTAACTTCGAAAAAACGCCACATAGCCCTGTTCGAATTAAAATTTCGCTTAATCAATCGATTACTGAGCCTGTTTATATTTCAGCAAACCAAGGCAGAAAGGTCATGTTGATGCCGTTAGAACTCAATTCACTAGAAACGACGTTACCCGCAAGTGTATTTTTGCGCGCTCAGCCAATTCAACAACTGCGATTTGAAACTGACGCCAGTTTGAATGTCCGACAGGTGACGATTACGGAGGCGGTGCAATGAGTATGACCAAACTGACCATGACAAATCCACAAAACGTTGCCGATTCTACTTTATTGCAAGAACAAACACGGTACGTTGATAAGCATTTACCAAGCTTGACGATTTCTAAGCAGCAGTGGATAACCCTAGTGGTTGCAGTTCTGTTCAGTCGTACGGTTTTCTATGCGCTAGGACTGATTGGAACGCATGCGTATAACCCAGAAACGGTTGTTAATATCGATATATGGCAACAGGTATGCCGTTTTGATTGTATGTGGTTTCAACGTATTGCCGATGATGGCTATGCATTGTTCCCGACTTATATGAAAGGTGGCAATGCGGCCAATTGGGCGTTTATGCCGGTGTCACCTTTGTTGGGCAAGCTGATGGCACTGTTAGTCAGAGACACCAATCTCGCGCTCGTTTTGGTTTCCAACCTGACATTTGTACTCAGTGTGGCTGTATTCCTGAAAGCGCTAAAGCAGTTAAGTTTCAGTGAGGAGATGCAAGACATCGCCATTTGGCTACTGTGCTTTTCTCCCTATGCGGTTTATGCCATGTCTGGCTACTCCGAGCCGCTTTATATCGCTCTCATCAGTGGCGTCTTCATTGCCTGCTATCGACAAAATTGGTGGGCAGTGGGCATGCTTGGGTTGGTAGCTGCGATCACTCGAAACTTGGGTGTCATGTTGGTGTTTTCAGTATTGATAGTGGGCTTTCAGGCTTATGGAGCGAGCAGTTTCTATCGGTTAAAGAACAATGCGCTCTCGGTAATTGCTGCAATTTGGTTGATTCCTCTGGGCTTCTTTAGCTATATGGCTTACTTGCATTTTCATATGGGGGATGCCCTGGCCTTTGGGCATATCCAGATTGCTTGGGGTAGGGAGTTCAGTAATCCAATTGAGTGGTTGGTTTATGGTGTGAAAACCGGAGGAGCAAAGCTCTATTTGGTGCTGGTATCGCTCATAGGATTCGCACTTAATGCTTACCTTTTCGTGAAAAAACGTTATGCAGAAGCGACGTTTATGCTCATCAATCTATTGATCCCGCTGTCATCGGGTGTGAATGCAATGCCGCGTTATATTTTTGGCTTGTATCCAACCTACTTAGCAATCATGCTCCTGCTTGAACGCTATCCAAAAGCGCGAATGCCAACCTTATTGACAGGTGCGGCTATCTCGACTTTTTTTGTCATTGGTTTTTATTCCAACGTATTCTTTACCGTGTAGATGCAAAAATGCCAAAACTGATTAGGTTTCGGCATTTATGTTATTGAGCGATCTGCAGGCCTATTAACAAACCACTTTAATCGCTAGACCGCCTTGCGACGTTTCACGATATTTCGCGTTCATGTCTTTGCCCGTCTCGAGCATGGTTTCAATCACTTTATCGAGTGAAACACGTGGAGCAGAAGCGCGGCGAAGAGCCATACGTGTCGAGTTAATCGCTTTTACAGCAGCGATACCATTGCGCTCGATGCACGGTACTTGTACTTGGCCTGCAACTGGGTCACAAGTCAAACCTAGGTTATGCTCCATAGCAATTTCAGCAGCCATACAAACTTGCTCAGGGCTGCCACCCATGAGCTCAGCAAGACCAGCTGCGGCCATTGAACATGCTACGCCAACTTCACCTTGGCAGCCTACTTCTGCACCAGAAATAGATGCATTTTGCTTGTACAAACCACCGATTGCGCCAGACGCAGCAAAGAAGCGGATGTAATCTTTCTCGGTGACGGTTTGAATGAACTTGTCATAGTAAGCCAGAACACCTGGAATGATACCGCATGCACCGTTCGTTGGTGCTGTAACCACTCGGCCGCCAGCTGCGTTCTCTTCGTTGACCGCAAACGCAAACATATTAACCCAGTCAACGACGGACATTGGATCCGTTGTGGTTTTTTCTGATGTGATCAATTGCTGACGAAGCGCTGCAGCACGGCGTGGAACGCGCAGAGGACCTGGCAGAATACCTTCTGTATTCATACCACGTTCCATACATTCGCGCATGGTGCGCCAGATGTTCGCAAAGTAAGTGCGCGTCTCTTCATCAGAATGAACCGCGTGCTCATTTGCCATCACGAGTGTGCTAATAGAAAGACCGTTGTCTTTACATAGGTTAACAAGCTCTTCAGCAGAGTTGAACTCATAAGGCGCTTTGAGAGCAGAGACCTCTTCTTTGCCAAAGTTTTCCTCGTCAACGATGAAACCACCGCCAATTGAGTAATACGTTTTCGAGTAAGCGAGCTCTTCATCGATCCACGCGTGGATCTGCATACCGTTTTCGTGCAGCTCTAGGTTGGTTGAATGAAAGTTCATTCCGCCTTCACGAGGGAAGGAAACCGTATGGCAATGCATACCAACCGGAAGACGTTCTGTCTCTTCTACGCGTGCAATAAATCCTGGGATAGAGTCAATGTCGACTTTTTCTGGCGAGTTGCCCGCCAAGCCCATGATGATAGCGATATCTGTGTGGTGACCTTTCCCTGTCAGTGATAGTGATCCATAAACATCTACAGTGATCTTAGTGATGTCTCTTAGCTTGCCCATGGTGCGTAGGTCATCGATGAACTCTTTACCGGCTTTCATCGGACCGACGGTGTGTGAGCTTGAAGGACCAACACCAATTTTGTAGATATCAAAAACACTGATCATACTGTTTTGCCTCTAGAAAAGCCCCTATACGAAATAGGGGCTCAAATTATCGTTATTGTGTATCGAGATACGGTTTAATCGAGATGTTCAATTGACAGCGTCAATTAAAAAGCGCCGTAGATTACCGAAGTAATCGCCGCAACACCACAAATTGCTGTAAAGATTTGTACAGGGGCTGAAGTTTGGAGCTTCGCCATCGCTGGAACTTTCTTCATTGCGTATACAGGCATCAGGAATAGGATAGCTGCAATCATCGGTGCGCCCATGGTTTCAATCATACCAAGGATGCTTGGGTTGATGATAGCGACGACCCAAGTTGTAACTACGATGAATACTAGAGACGCTTTCTCAATTTTACCGATTGGCGCTTTAGATCGAGACTTACCAAGACCCACTAGACCTTCGTGAGCACCAAGGAAGTGACCAAAGTAGCTTGAGGTAATCGCTGCGAAAGCAACAACAGGGCCAAGGATAGAGATAAATGGCGACTCGTGAACGTTAGCAAGGTAAGACAATACAGAGATGTTTTGCTCTTGTGCAATCGATAGTTGCTCTGGAGACAGAGATAGCACTACAGAGAATACGAAGAACATAACAAAGCCCATCAACATCATCGCAGCACCGCCAGTGATCATGTCTGTTTTCTTCACAGCGTCGTCACCGTATACGCGACGTTGCTCTTTAGAGAACTGAGAAATGATTGGGCTGTGGTTGAATGAGAATACGATGATAGGGATAGCTAGCCAGATAACTGAAGGCATTGAACCCCAATCAGGGCTCACGCTCATCATTGATGTATTCCAGTCTGGAATTAGATAAACAGACAGAGCTAGAAGGATGAATACCAATGGGTAAACCATTGCAGACGTCGCTTTTAGCATTAGTTCTTTGCCGAATACAACACCACATGTCATTGCAGCGATAAGACAGCCAGATAGCAACCAGCGTGGGATAGACTCCATGCCCATTTGGTTTACTAAGAACGAATCTACTGTGTTTGTGATACCAACACCGTAGATTAGAACAATCGGGTAAATGGCGAAGAAGTAAGCGAAAGTAATAAGGTTTGCACCCGTTTTACCAAAATGCTCTTCAACGGTGTCAGTGATATCTGCGTCTGGGTTTTTAGCAGAAAGTACGAAACGCGCTAAGCTCTTGTGCGCAAACCATGTCATTGGTGCTGCGATTAGGGCTAGGATTACTAATGGCCAGAAGCCGCCAGCACCCGCTTTAATAGGAAGGAAAAGTACGCCAGCACCAACGGCTGTACCGAAAAGAGAAAGTGCCCACGTGAAATCTTTGTAGGTCCACTTAGACGCAGCGCGACTCGCTGCCGCAGTAGTTGTGGTAGTCATAGTTAATACTCATTTTTTGGGAACAGGAAATAAGTCGGCCGCAATATTGCACGTAAATTGCAGCCAAAAACTAGATCTAGGTCATGGTTTGCGTTGGCTTATTCATTGGGGCTATATTTTGCAGGTTTAGTCACGTTTTATTCGTGCTACTGATTAGATGGGTTGATGGGTGGCATTAGTAAAACTAATGCCATTTTAGGCAAACGATTGGCTTTTTACTTTTAGTTAACTTGGCAAAAGTTGAGTCTGTAGGTTTTCGATGATCTGTGCTGTTACGCCCCAAATAAAGTGTTCTTTATAAGGAATAGACAAAACACGGTGGTTCTGTCCGCGAATTTGAAAACCTACAGCCGAAAGATTGGTCGGGGAAGCGAGAAACTCCAGTGGTACCTCGAATAAGTAGTCGACTTCGTTGGTGTCAATTTTAGGTCGATATTTAGGCTCAATAAACGCGAGTACCGGTGTCACGTTGAACGCCGTGACGGTTACGAGCTTGGGAAGGTAGCCAATCACGGAAATATGATTGCTACTGATACCTATCTCTTCTTCTGTCTCTCGAAGTGCTGTAATGATAGGGCTTTGATCACTTGGCTCTACCTTACCACCAGGAAAGCTAATCTGGCCTGGGTGGTGTTTTAAATGGCTGGCTCGTTTGGTAAGGATGACGTGAAGCTTGGCTTCACGTTCTACTAACCCTATTAACACACTGGCCTCACGCAGAGAACCTTTGTCTATATTTGCGGTACGTAGTTTAGTCTCTTTATGGTAGTCCTCGGTTTGCTGCAGTTGAAAGCGCGATAAAAACTCAGATTTCGTCATACTACTATTCGCCAACTACACCATTGATGCTAAATATTCGTTGATTTGGTTTTTTATTACTTCCAATTCTTGAATCACAAATTGCATATCAGTTAACTGTGGAGCGTCACCACTGCGAGTTGAGGTTTCTATCGCTTCAAGCTTAACCACGGCTTTGGTTTCCCCAAAGCTTGCGAGAATACCTTTTAAAGAGTGGGCAGTGATAAACAGTTCGCTCCAATTTTGCTCGTTATAAAGCGATTGTATTTTGTCTGCACCGTTTTCATGTTCTTCCATGAATGCCATAAATACGGCTGCGATGATGTCCTCGTCATTGTCCATGTAGCTGCGAAGTACGTCGAAATCTATCATCCTGCTGTCCTTTTATGCTGTTTATCGTTTTTCCTGACTGAGTTTGTGACGGGGTTTGTTTCATTTCAGTCCCAAACTCAGTTACTTAACAACAATAGTATAGTTTATTAGAAATGAAAAACTGCCAATTATTAAGATCTAAACTTGATCTTTGTAATCGCTGTACATCTACGACTTTGGTACTAATTCGATCATTAATTAACTAAACAGTATGAAGTAAATTTTGATGCATAGCATAAAGGGAACTACTCTTGATCATGCGACGCACCTCAAAAGATCAAAACTAATAATTATCTATAGAGTTGGCGAGGTTGCAGACAGATATGGAGATTGCCATGACTACTAGGATCGAAAACACAAAAACTGACGGCTTAGACAGCAACGTAGATTTCTACTCCAAGTATATCCAAGATGTCGTAGGTATTGATTTGCTGACACCGGAACAAGAATACCATTATGCTACGCTAGCCAGACGCGGGGACAAGGCAGCGAGGGATGTACTCATTGAATCCAATCTTCGTCTTGTGGTCAAGATTGCGAGAGGTTATACAAAACGTGGCTTAAATAATCACACCATCCTCGATTTAATCGAAGAAGGAAATTTAGGCTTGATCAAAGCTATCGATAAGTTTGAACCTGAAAAAGGCTTCCGCTTCAGTACCTACGCCGTGTGGTGGATACGCGAAAGCATTGAGTCTTCTTTGATGAATACTGGAAGAACGGTACGCTTGCCAGTTCATGTCATCAAGGAAATCAATCGACTATCACGTCAAACTAATGAGATGCGCTCAGCTTTGAAAAGAGCGCCGTCTGTCAAAGAGATTGCTGAGCAAACGTCGAATTCTCAGCAACACGTGAGTGAACTTATTCACATGAGCGGATTTATCGAATCTAGTGCGTCTGTCGATATCACAGACAAGGAGTTTCAGAGTTTAGACACGTGTCGCTCAGATGCTATTCCCGAGCCTTACGATACTTGTCATGATGAAAAGCTTCTGAAAAGTTTGGAAAAAGTGGTTTTATCCCTACCGAACAAATATAGAGATATTGTGATTCATCGCTTTGGGCTGTTTGGTAAAGAAGTACTGACGTTAGACTGCCTCGGTGAAATGTATGGGCTCTCTAAAGAGAGAGTACGCCAACTACAGCAAGAAGGTGTGACCAAGCTTCAGGGCAAGCTCAAATTTGATGGTTGGGTAATGAGGTGAGTAACTTTTGTTGCTAGTTGCTAGTTGCTAGTTGCTAGTTGCTAGTTGCTAGTTGCTAGTAGTTGACACTAGTGATGCAGCCTTGGCTTCGATTGTGACGCTTTGGCAACTGACAGTACCTTTATTAGCCGTTGTTTGACTGAACAGTCCTGTAAACCTGACAAAAAGCGAGTAAGGGCAGCGAAATATACACGGTGACGACAAATTTCAACCAGTGTCTGTTCAAGGCGTTGAAGTCTGGTTGTTTTTTGTTGTTGTGATTGTGATTCCCAGTCGCCTTCAATATTCGCTAAAGAGTGAGCACAGCAATATTGCTCAAAGAGAGTATCTTCCCCAATTATCGGGCGATAGCCACTGACATACCAGGCTTCGACCATTTCTCTGATCTCAATTTCTTCCTGTGGTATCTCATTCTCATTCAGAGCCTGGCCAATTGGCACCGCCTGAGTATAGCTGTGATCGAGCTTGTCTTTGACGTATTTGTACATAATAAAACTTATAAAAAGTACACGTTAGCAAAATATCATAGGTACCGTAAAAGCGCTATTGATAGTTTGAGTATTAGTGCTAATGATAAAAATTCTTAAATCCCTAATAAAAATAGTGTTTATGGGTAATTCACTTTATACAGTAAATAGTGAACGTAGCGAAACTCTAGCGATTCTGATTGCCATTGTGACGTAATACGTTTCACTGCGCTTTGGTATGCACGACATCGTATCAGCAGTGTGAGTGTTTTGGTTAAACGCTTAAATTCGTCTACTCGTTGCCAAAAGTTGATTTGATCCAGTTGACCTTCGATAAATGGAACAAAGCCTGCTTGATACCAACAATCAAGAACTTCACGAATTTCAAACTCTTCTTCGGGTACATCACCGCGCTGTAGCGCTTTATCGACAGGTGGTGGGGTATGATACACATCGTCATATAAGTCATCGACATACACGTAATCCATCGAGCCCCTCCGCTACGCAACAACATGACAATAACCTAGAACGCATTGCACTGCATTCAAGTAAATATCAACTTGAATTTGAGTTTGTTTCTTCTAGCTTGTTTTGGTGCAAGAGGGAAACTCATAAGCACCTCGGTTGGCTAATAATTCAAAGAGAGATCGACATGCTAGCGAAGCAGGCTGAAGCGAAGAAGCTGTTCTGGTCAGAACATCTTCATGACATTACTACTGAAGTGTCAAAAGGCGAGTTTTGGCAGAGGGTTATGAACTTTGATCCCCGTCATTCTCATGTCAATCCGCCTTCTATTGACAGTATTAACCACATACTCACTTTGATTCGCGACGTCCAATTTGATGGCGCACCAGCCGCTGTACCAATTCCACTCGAGACGACCGGTGGTGAATTGATTGTTGTGAAGTTTGAGATCTACTTGGTCATTGATAATTTGGTGAAAGGCAGTGTCGAAGTGTTATCACACACGCTTTCAAAGATTGCCTGTACTGAGCTTTTGGAGCACGTGCTGGATGATCCTGCCAGAGGAGTCATGATCACCGATGATAAACACCGAGTGCTGTTTACTAACGAGAAGTTGTGTCGAGATCATGGTACCTCCTCACTTGCGTTATTGGGACGCAGTATTAGTGAGGGAGGGCTGTTCCATAGTGACAAGCGACATATTGAAGCATTTCAAAAACGTATTGAACGCGAGGTGAAATGGCGCGGAGCGATGATTACTAATGCGAAAGAATCACGCTCTATGTTGGAGATGGTTCATATAAAGCGCGTCGAGGTAGCGCAAGACCACTGCTTTTATATTTACAGCTTTTTAGGTGAACATCGGAACCCTGTAAAAGACAACGCGCCAGATGCAGCCAATATCCCTAACTTGGAGGAGATGGACGAAGTTGCATTTAGAAATAGTGCCAAGCAGCTTTCATCTCAAGGAGGCAAGTTCATTGTAGTGAGTTTACATCCTCGCTTTTACAGTGAGCTTGAGGTGGAATCACGTCAAAAAGTTTATGCCGCACTTCAGTCGTTTCATGATGCCGATAGCTTTGGTTATATTGGTAGGAATACATTTGTTGTCTTGCTTCGAATACGTGAAGACGATGTTGAAGACGTCACTACGATCAATATGTGTATTAAGCAGTTTTTCACGGGTTTGAGTAAGTATCTAGATGACCATTTGATCAATGATATCTCTGATGGGCAAATTGGGGTTGCTTTACATGGTTTCAATCAATGTGCGATGGATGAAGTGATTTCTCAGTCGGTTCAAGCCATGTTTGTTCATGACTCTCAATCAAGTAGCGTGAACTTTTACGATGAAGTGCTGGTGCAAGCGAGTATTCGTCGTAGAAAGTTGGAAAATTTACTCATTGAAGCGGTGCAAAACAAGCAAATTGATGTTCACTTTCAGCCGATTGTGGACACCAAAACCAACCGGATTGTGAAGTTAGAAGCCTTGTGTCGCTTCCAAATCGAAGAAGTGGACTATTGTGTTCAGGAGATGATACATCTTGCTGAAGAGTTAAAGATGATCAATGCCATTGATATGATTGTTGCTGAGAAGGCGATTAAAGCGTTTGTTCAACTCGATAATGCAGTGGAGCAAAAGCTAACACTGTCGCTAAATTGCTCGATTGCTGATACTGAGTCCCACCATCTTTACGAGTTGTTTACCTATATTAATGAGTCACCAGTGACAAATGAAGATGTCACTATTGAGATTACAGAAACATCCTATTTCGAAAAAAACATTAACAACTCCAACCTATTGGAACACATTCGTGACTCAGGGGTAAAAATTGCGGTTGATGATTTTGGTACAGGTAACTCGTCGTTCTCCTACTTCAGTGACTTTCATTTTGATGAGCTAAAAATCGACCGTAAATTCATCACGAATATCCATCAGATAAAACAGAAGTTTTTTGCAGTTAATATGCTAAGACAGCTGTCCCATGACTTAAACATCAAAGTGGTTGCAGAGGGCGTTGAGAACGCAGAGGAATTGGAAACACTCAAGCTAATAGATGTAGATTTTATTCAAGGTTATTTCTTCTACAGGCCAATGACTGCCGAGCAGATTCAAGAGCACCTTGCTGGCAGTGGGCGTGTCGAATAACTCTATATTTTCCTGAGTATTAGGTGATTATTATGGAAGGTAGAGAACAGCACGGAAGACTTATGTTACAACTCGCTTGTGACACTCTAGTGTTCACGCGAGAGTATCTACAAAGCTGCTCCAAAAAGTTAGAGTCCATTGAGCCAGAGCATGTAATATGTGAAAACCCGAACGGGGTGTTTAAGGATTTTGGTAATGGCTTTTACGCGTATCGTAAACAGTCGAAAGATGAGCAAACGCTAGTATTGAAATGCACAGTAGGCGGAGCTGCTTTTCGGATTTATTGCCCCATTGATTCAGATGAAGTGATGAGTGTTCCAGATCATCTAGATTTGCCTTGCTTAGACATGAGTGCTTTGTCTTTGCGCAGACACGCTCCGTCTCTTTCTGGTTATACAATGCTCAGTGACGGAACCGTCATGATTCCTATAGAAAGCTTGTGCCGAAACGCATCCAGGAAATTAACGGATAAAGTGAAGGTCTCTTTCTTAGGTGTCAACGACATAGATGAGGGCTATACCTTTAATATCACACCACAGTATTTGTTGGTTTACCCCAAGCAGACACTATTGGCTCCGAAATCAGAGTTGTGTCACTTGACCCTTTTATTCAAGAATTTTGGTTCTGAAGAGATCACCAAGGTTATGATCTGTTTGGACTTCTCTCGTTTCTCTAGTTTGTTTACCTCTAGACTATCCTTGTCTCACGATACTAAGTGTTTTGAGCAAAAAGTGCTGGCTCAGGTAACCCCTTCATTATCAAGTCCCATTGCTTTTGTTGAGTCCGTTTTCTGTCTGGACGATCAGCAGTTCCTAGTCCCACAAGCTGATGGTTCGTTTGTTGATAAAGAGGAGAAAGCGGTATCAGTCAACCCAAGGCGCTTTGTGTACTCGATTTGTGATGGTGTAGAGCATGTTGCGACAGGGATTGCGGTCGCAAACCTACCAAGACAGTTACAGGTGAAACCCAAAAGACGTCAAACTAACGTTGAGTATTAAAGGCAGTACTCTATTCGCTCCTGTGTAGCGATGCCGAAAAAGTTCTTGTCGCCTTATTATCTGATATTTAACAATATATGGAAAACAACCAAGAATTGTCCTAATACTTTAATGAGTCACGATAAACACACAACCAGTGCGTTCCATTAACAAGGAGAAGATGAATGAAAGGAATTATTTTTACTGAATTCATGGAGTTGGTTGAAGAGAAGTTTGGTCTGGATGTATTGGATGAGGTGTTGGAGATGTCTGGTGATGAGGGCATTTATACTGCGGTTGGCAGTTATGACCATCGAGACTTAGTCAAGCTTATCGTCAACTTGAGTAAGAAAACCAACATTGACCCAGAGACACTTCAGCAAGTATTTGGACAGACAGTGTTTAAAACTTTACTCGCTGCAATCCCAGAAAGCGCCAGTATTGGGACGAGTCGCTCTACATTTCAGTTTATCCGCCACGTAGAGGACTATATTCATGTTGAAGTGAAAAAACTCTATTCAGATGCTGAGCCTCCCAAGTTTTACTTCATCAGTGAGTCAGAAACCGATATGGTGATGGACTATCAAAGTGCGCGCTGCATGTCTCATGTTTGCTTAGGTCTGATCGAAGGCTGTGCAGAGCATTTTGGTGAGAAACTCAATGTTGAGATGACGCCTCAGTCTGACGACAATAGTACTGTCAGATTCAGCCTCACGTTGGTGTAAAGACACTATGCCTAGCAGTTCGGCGATCGAGCGCAAACTTAAACGAGAAATAGCCGCGAGAAAAGCAGCGGAAGCCTTACTCGAACAGAAGAGTTTAGAGCTTTTTAATGCTAATCAGCAGCTTGAGGTTGCACTCAAGCAAACGGAAGCACGCTCCGAAGCAAGTTTTAAACGTCTGGAGTTTCAGCAGAAAATCGAGCGTATCCTTATCCATTTCGGTCGGATTTTTTTGCGTGCCAACCTAGATGATGTACTGGTCGTGGATCTGGTTAATCAGCTCTCGGAAGTGACGGAAGATGTAGCATGTGCCATCGCTTTGCCAAGTGAGCTCCTCCCGGCAGTTACCCAATCTCACTATCAAACGACTAAATATGCCCAGCTTATTGTCGCCGAGGGCTGCACGACGTCTTGTATTTCTATTGAACTTGAGCAGAAGGTGATTGGTAAGCTTGAGTTAGGCGTTATTGAAACCACGTTTGATATGGACTTTGTTAACAGTCAGATGTCACTGGTGTGTGAGTTACTGGCCAGTTCGATTAACCGTCAAGTTATTAATCAACGCTTAGTTGAGTCAAAGGATCGTGCAGAGGCGTCGGAACGATCGACTAGAGAGTTCTTGGCAATGATAAACCACGAGCTTCGAACGCCTTTAAATGGATTATTGGGTAGTGTCGAGCTATTGGCGGATACGGGATTATCAGATGCACAAAAAGATCTTCATCATAATCTCAGCCAATCGGGTCAACTACTGCGATCCATCATCAACGACTTGCTAGATTTCAGCAAGATTGACGCCGGTATGCTTGAGCTTATCGAATCAAAGTTCGGCTGGAACACTTTAGAGTCGACCTTAAAGAGTATTTTTGAACATAAAGCACAAGAGAAGCAGATTGGATTTACATTTAAAACACAGAATTTGGATAGCCAGCAGATCAACGGTGATTTAGAGAGAATTACTCAGATATTTGTAAATTTGATTGGCAATGCGATTAAGTTTACCGACAAAGGCGATGTTAGTGTCCATGTGGAAAATAGCGCCAATGGCCTTCAGGTATCCGTGACAGATACTGGTATCGGTATTAGTGAATCGGCTCAAAAGAAGTTGTTTCAGCCCTTTACTCAGGCCGATCGCTCTAGCTCGCGTAACTATGAAGGAACTGGGCTGGGGTTAGCTATTTGTCGCCGCTTGGTGGAGTTGATGGGGGGTAATATTTCGCTGGAAAGTGAACTCGGTGTCGGTACCACGTTCCATGTATTTCTGCCCCTAAAAACGGAGTTGATTGAAGAAAAAACTGAAGCAGTTCAAGCCGATAGTAATCAAACATTAGACTTTTCAGCGTTGAAGATTCTTGTGGTCGACGACATAAAGATGAACCAAGTTATTATTACTAAGATGTTGAGTAAATTGGGTATCTCGCCTGACTTGGCGGTTAATGGCCTCGAGGCGGTTGAGCATGCGAGCCAGCAACAATACGACATTATTTTTATGGATTGTCGAATGCCGGTCATGGATGGATTTGAGGCGACCAAACGACTGCGCAGTGCGGAATATCGTAACCCAATAGTGGCTCTGACCGCTGGTACCACAACGGAAGAGCGTCAAAATTGTTACGATGTAGGGATGGATGACATACTGTCCAAACCCTACACCGCAAAAGATCTTACTCAAACATTGGCCAAGTGGGGGCCAAATTGGGGACTTGAAGCGATTTAGTGCTAGACCCCATCGAGTGTCATAAGCTGTCTAGTATAGGCAGTATCTTGCCTAGCTTGTGGTACGTCTCTTGATACTCATCGTCACAGTCACTGTCGGCCACTATGCCACCGCCCGCCCAAGCATAAATCTCACCTTGCGTTGCAATTAATGTACGAATAGTAATGCTGGTATCCATTACGCCATGGGTACTGATATAGCCAATGCTGCCGCAGTAGACACTGCGTCTGTGCGGCTCAAGCTCTTCAATGATCTCCATAGCTCGAACCTTTGGCGCACCAGTGATTGAGCCGCCAGGGAAGCATGCTCGCAATAGGTCAGTAGCTTGATATTGGCTATCCAGTTCTCCCGTTACCGTGCTCACTAAGTGATGAACAGCAGGGAAACTTTCAATATCAAATAACTTTGGTACCTTTACAGAGCCCGGCTTGGCCACGCGGCCAATATCGTTTCTCAGCAAATCGACGATCATCAAATTTTCGGCTTGATCTTTTGGCGCGTTAGCCAGATCGATTGCACTATTTTTGTCTTCAGTGGGGTCAACAAAACGTGGTCGGGTACCTTTAATAGGTTTAGTTTCAATGACGCGGTTATGAAGCTGCAAGAAACGCTCGGGTGAGATGCTTATAATCGCACTGTCTTCCAAACGGATAAATGCACTGAATGGTGCTTGATTGTGTTCATCTAAGACTTCAAAGGCATGCCATTCACTGCCAGAATACTGAGCACAGTGTCGCTGGGCTAGGTTTATCTGATAGCTATCACCTGCAGAAAGATACTCTTTCACTGAGTGGAAGCGTTGTTGATAACCAGTCTGGCTCATGTTGGATTGCCAAGGTGTGGTGAGCTGAAAAGGCAAGAGTGCTTTGGCCTGTTGGCTCTGCAGCCAAGTAAGCTTGTTATTTGGCTCAATACCGATAATCACTGCTTTTTTCTGCTGGTGGTCGACCATCAGTGCCCAGTCGTAGATACCAATCGCCATATCTGGGGCGGCAATGTCATGATTTGCTGTCTCAGGAATGCGTTCTACTCGTCTGCCTAGATCGTAGGCAAAGTACCCTAGCGCGCCGCCTAAAAACGGCCACTCGGTTTCTAAGTCAGTATGCCCAATCTTTTCTGCAATCAGGTCATTGATAAGCGTGAATGGATCGTCGCTACGCGTTTCTTCCGCTCCATCATAGTGAATTTTTGATAGCTCACCATAGGTCTGCACCGTCGCAACTGGCTCAGCGACCAAAATATCAAAACGATTGTTTTCATGTTTTAAAGTCGAGGACTTCAGCAGCATAGCCCAAGGGAGCTGCTCGATAGTGGCAAAGTATTGTTTGGCTAAATCTGGCTGATAAGGCAGGTCAACGAATTGAATAGATTGGCTTTCTTTTTTGTTCATTTGCTTAAACTGTGACAGAAACGTTGTCGCACTCATGGCGCATAGTGGAAAGCAAGAGTATCATATTTTCACAACAAAAAGTCGGACATTTAGCCCTGATAACACTATGGTTAAAGTGAGTGGTACTAAGCGCTCTACTCGAAGTAGTCACTCGCTTGCTGATGGTTTTTGATAGACCAATAGTTTTTAACAGATCAATGAGTTTGATAGGTCAAACAGTTCGGCCTCCTGGAAGCTAAAATTATAAATGAGGTATTCAATGGCGGTTATTCGTAAAGAAGATGTGATCAGCTCTGTTGCTGATGCATTGCAATACATCTCGTATTACCATCCCCTCGATTTTGTTCAAGCCCTAGACAAAGCTTATCAAAAGGAAGAGAGCCAAGCGGCGAAAGACGCGATTGCTCAAATCCTAATTAACTCTCGCATGTCAGCAGAAGGTCACAGACCTATTTGTCAGGATACAGGTATCGTGACTTGTTTCGTGAACATTGGTATGAACGTTCAATGGGACAGCGACCTGACCGTACAAGAGATGATTGATGAAGGTGTTCGTCAAGGTTATACCAACCCAGACAACCCACTTCGAGCATCGGTTCTTAAAGACCCTGCGGGCAAGCGCATCAACACCAAAGACAATACGCCTGCCGTTGTGCACATCAACATGGTGCCGGGTGATAAGGTCGAAATCCAAATTGCGGCTAAAGGCGGCGGTTCTGAAAACAAAACTAAGATGGTGATGCTTAATCCATCAGATGATATTGCTGAATGGGTAGAGAAAACATTGCCAACGATGGGGGCTGGTTGGTGTCCACCGGGTATGCTTGGCATCGGTATTGGCGGTACGGCAGAGAAAGCTGCGGTGCTGGCAAAAGAGTCGCTAATGGAGCATATCGATATTCAAGAGCTTATCGACCGTGGCCCACAAAATGCGGAAGAAGAGCTTCGTCTCGACATCTTCAACCGAGTGAACAAACTCGGTATTGGTGCACAAGGTCTTGGCGGCCTAACGACGGTTGTTGATGTGAAAATCAAAACTGCGCCAACACACGCGGCGTCAAAGCCAGTGTGTATGATTCCAAACTGTGCAGCAACGCGCCACGTTCACTTTACGTTGGATGGCTCGGGACCTGCCGAGCTTACGCCACCTAAGCTTGAAGAGTGGCCAGATATCACTTGGGAAGCAGGCGCGAACACACGTCGTGTGAACCTTGATGAAATCACTAAAGAAGACGTTCAAGAGTGGAAAACAGGTGAAACAGTACTGCTTACCGGTAAAATTCTGACAGGTCGTGATGCAGCGCATAAGCGCATTCAGGGCATGTTAGAGAGCGGTGAAGGTTTGCCTGAAGGTGTAGATTTTAAAGGCAAGTTTATCTACTACGTAGGTCCTGTTGACGCAGTCGGCGATGAAGCTGTAGGCCCTGCTGGCCCAACAACATCGACGCGTATGGATAAGTTCACCGACATGATGCTGTCTGAAACAGGCCTAACGGGCATGATTGGTAAAGCCGAGCGCGGCCCTGCGGCGATTGAATCTATCAAAGAGCACAAAGCAGTCTACCTAATGGCGGTAGGCGGCGCGGCTTATCTCGTTGCGAAAGCGATTAAGAAAGCGAAAGTGGTTGCGTTTGAAGATTTGGGTATGGAAGCGATTTACGAGTTTGAAGTCGAAGACATGCCAGTCACGGTTGCGGTGGATTCAAGTGGTGCTAATGCTCACCAAATTGGTCCAGATACGTGGAAAGTGAAAATTGCGGAAGCGGAAAGCGCATCCTAATTTGAGTTTAAAAAAGTGAGTGTGTGAAGACATACTCACTTTTTTTTATCTATAATTCAGACATATACCCAAGTAGCTTTTTGGCATATTGAGGCAATTAGGGTATATACTCAAAGAAAAAGAACCAAGGAGAGTGCAAACATGCCTCGATTTATACAAATATTACAAATCGCGTTACTACTAGTAGTGGGTTTCTTTGTTGGCTATGACTTGATTTTACACGGCATCAGCATCTTCAATGAAAAGTACGTCACGATGGCGTGTGTGCTGACTGTACTGCTTGAGATTGCTCTGTTTGTTATTTACAAACTCATTGAGGATGATTAGTGCCAATTGGCCTATCTAAAAATCTCTAGAAACGCTCTAAACCCCTGAACTGTATCAGGGGTTTTTTGTTCATATTTGGTTAATCTCGTATAGTGCACACTGTTCCTCGTCTTTTGTATTGGAGTAAGTTGAATGAACCGCATTGGTCAAGAAGTCTCAGATTTGTTGCATCGAAGCCTAGATTCTCACGTTCGAATTGCTGTTACCGGTTTGTCCAGAGCGGGTAAGACCGCTTTTATCACCTCATTGGTGAACCAGTTACTTCATACTTCCACTCACGACAACTTGCCATTACTTGAGTGCGCGCGAGATGGGCGACTCATTGGAGCAAAGCGCGTTCCTCAGTCTAATTTAATGGTACCGCGCTTTGCCTATGATGATGCCATGGCACAGCTTCACGCTGAGCCACCAGAATGGCCGCAGCCAACGCGAGATGTGAGTGAAATTCGTTTGGCGCTGAAATATAAGCCAGCGAAAGGAGCGAAGCGTTTAATCAGCAAAACATCGACTCTATTTATTGATGTTATTGACTATCCAGGAGAGTGGCTGCTGGATTTACCTTTGCTTGACCTTTCCTTCGAAGAATGGAACGAGCTGCAGTTTGCAAACTTGTCTGGTATTCGTAGCGAATGTGCACAAGCTTGGCTCGCTGCACTGGAGACATTTGATGGAAAAGCAGAAGCTAACGAGAAAGTGATTGCTGAGATCTCTCAGGCCTTCACGGATTATCTGTTTGCTTGTAAAGATCGTGGCCTCCATTGGGTACAACCCGGTCGCTTTGTGTTGCCCGGTGAGCTTGCGGGTGCACCAGTGCTTCAGTTCTTCCCATGCAAGTCTCTAACGGACAAAGCAGAAAAGAACAGCGGTTACGCCATGCTGAAACGCCGCTACGAAGAGTATCAAACTAAAGTGGTTAAGCAGTTCTATAAAGAGCACTTTGCTACCTTTGATCGTCAAATCGTACTGGTGGATTGTCTGCAGCCATTGATGGCGGGGGACGAGGCATTCAATGATATGAAGCAGGCGCTTCAGCAGATCATGAAAAGCTTCCGTTATGGGCAATCGAATTTGCTAAGACGCTTGTTTGCTTCGCGCATCGACAAAATACTGTTCGCTGCGACAAAGGCAGATCATGTAACACCGAATCAGCACGGGAATTTAGTCAGCCTTTTGCAACAGATGGTTCACCCAGCATGGCAAGAAACGGCGTTTGAAAATATTGAGATGAGCTGCATGAGCGTAGCATCTATTCAAGCAACGGAAGCCGGGTTTGTCGGCAATGGCAGCGACAGCTCTCCAGCATTGCGTGGCACGACATTGGATAACCAAACATTCACGCTGTATCCCGGTGATGTACCTGCAAGACTACCGAAGCCTGATTTTTGGCAGCAAAGCGGGTTTGAATTTACCTCATTCAGGCCTCTAGCGAGTGCGCAAGATGCACCTTGCGGTCATATTCGCCTTGATAAAGCGATGCAGTATTTAATTGGAGACAAACTTCGATGAGTGATATGAAAAACAGAAAAGTCTTTGATGAAGATTTGTCTAATGGAGAGCCAACATTAGACATGAACAGCCAAAAGCTGTTTGAGCCTGAGCAAACTTTCGTTCCCGTTGAACAGGTTGCTGTTGAAGACGAAGGTGATGCCGAGTTGGAGAAAACCATTCGCGGTAGCAGCAAGAAAGGTTGGATAGCGACGACATTTCTGACTGCGTTTGCAGGTCTCGTTGGCTGGCAAGCTATTGATAACGTGGTTACCGCGGCAACGACAGGCGACTATCTATCACTTGGCTGGTCTGCTCTAGTGACTGGCGTTGCTGTCATGGGTATCGGCGCCTTTGGTAAAGAGCTCTTTAAACTTCGCAAACTGAAGAATCATTTTTCAGTGCAAGAAGAGGCGCAAGCTTTATTAGACAATGACGCGGTAGGCAAAGGCGAAAAATTCTGTCAAAAGCTTGCTCATGAGGCGTCTATACCTGCAGAGCATCCGGCTTTTGATCGTTGGCAAAATAGTGTGCACAGTGCCCATAGCGATGCGGAAGTGCTCGATATGTATCAATCTATGGTGCTGACAGAGCAGGACAAGAAAGCAATGGCGTCGGTCTCTAAGCTTTCTGGTGAAGCGGCGATTTTGGTGGCGTTAAGCCCACTCGCGATTGCTGACATGCTTCTAATTGCTTGGCGTAACTTCCGTATGATTGACAAAATCTCTGAAATCTATGGTGTTGAGCTAGGTTACTGGTCGAGATTGAAGCTGTTCAAATTGGTGTTGGTGAACATAGCGATTGCTGGTGCAAGTGAGCTAGCCATTGAATCGAGTGCTGACATATTGTCGATGAACCTGGCAGAAAAACTGTCTGCACGCGCAGGGCAAGGTTTAGGTGTAGGTTTGGTGACGGCTCGTTTAGGATTGAAGACCATCAATTTAATGCGTCCGATTCCATTTAAACAGGAACAGATACCGCGACTTGGCTCAATTAGAAAGTCCGTGGTTGAAAGCCTCAAAAACAAACTGAGCTAAATTGATACTCAAATCACATTCCAAGAAACTTGATGATATTTATGAGGAAACTTTGATCCTACGCTAGTCCAAACTGGCATAGTGGCGTGATACTGCTCACAGTAATTTATTCTCAGGACGAGCAGTATCATGCAAAAATATCTGAAGTATATCATTCCGATATCGATCCCATTGATCGTATTACTTCTACCATTATCCGCATTCCCTTTCGAAGGATTGACCATAGTTCAGCAGCGCGTCATCGCCATCTTTTTATTGGCCGCGCTTTGCTGGGTTTTTGAGCCGATTCCTATCTACGCCACCTCCGTTGTCATTATTGTTCTCGAGCTTTTGCTGGTGTCCAACAAGGGTGTTTATTTGTTTAGATCGGGAGAAGGGCAGCCACATTTTGGTGAACTTCTCAATTACAACGAGATCATGGCGACCTTTGCGAGCCCAATCATCATGCTGTTTTTGGGGGGCTTCTTCCTTGCTATGGCGGCAACGAAATACCGTCTTGACGTCAACTTAGCTCGCGTATTGCTTAAACCTTTTGGAAGCGACCCGAAGTTTGTCATGTTAGGCTTGATGTTGATCACCGGTATCTTCTCGATGTTTATGTCGAACACGGCGACGACCGCGATGATGCTCTCGATTCTTACTCCGGTTATTGCAGTGTTTGGCCCTAAAGATCCGGGTCGTATCGCGTTTGCGCTGTGTATTCCCGTTGCCGCTAACATTGGTGGTATTGGTACGCCAATTGGTACGCCACCGAACGCAATTGCGCTCAAATACTTAGTGGGTGACAACTACATCAGCTTTGGTGAGTGGATGGCATTTGGTGTGCCGTTCGTCGTTGTCATGATGGCGCTGGCTTGGATGCTGATTAACTTCCTGTACAGTGCTGATCAAAAGAAAATCGAACTGTCGATCAAAGGTAAGTTCCTTAAAACTCCAAAAGCCATTATGGTGTACATCACGTTTGCTTTGACCATTATCCTCTGGCTAATGGGCTCAACACACGGTATGAACTCATACACAGTTGCGCTTATTCCGGTCGCCATTTTCTCGCTGACTGGCATCATCAATAAAGAAGATCTGAAAAAGATCTCGTGGGATGTACTATGGTTGGTATCAGGTGGTATCGCGTTGGGTCTAGCGCTTGATAAAACCGGGCTTGCTCGCCTCGTTGTTCACAGCATTCCGTTTGATGAATTCTCTCCTTACGTTGTGTTATTTGGCGCTGCATTCCTATGTTTGGTTATGGCGAACTTTATGTCCCATACCGCAACGGCAAACCTATTGATGCCTATCATGGCGGCACTAGGTACCTCAATGACTTCTTTAACGCCGTTAGGCGGGGAGTTGACACTCATTCTTGTCGTTACCTTTGCTGCATCACTCGGTATGTCTCTACCGATTAGTACGCCGCCAAATGCATTGGCTCATGCGACAGGCCATGTACAAAGCAGTCAGATGGCACGCGTTGGCGTGATATTGGGTGTGGTGGGCGTATTGCTGAGCTTTGTCTTAGTGTGGCTGCTGCACGCAGTTGGACATATAGGGTAGGTGCCAATGGATTTGTTGGTTCGTCATTATTTTTCAGAGCCAAGTCGTCAAGTTACTTTCGATGCCGAAGAGGTGGTGCTGCGCCAAGAAGCGCACAATGACCGTCTGTATTACGTGCTAGAAGGAGAGCTTGAGGGCTACTTTGAAAGTGAACAAGATGGCAAGCTCACGAAGCTCTTCAATGCCTCGAATGGGGCATTTATTGGTGTGCACAGTTTCTTTTCTGGCACCTGGGTCGCTTCATCGACGGTGATTGCTAAAACCAAAGTGACGCTGGCTTGGATAGATAAACATACTGAGCCAGTCGAACCGCAGCAATACGGTCCATTGAGTGCCCAGTTTATGCCGGTGATGGTCAATGAGTTATCAAGACGTCAAAGGCGCGCTAAGCAAGAAGCACTAGCCAAAGAGAAAGCGCTTCAACGCCTGCATACTGCGGAGCAGATGACCACCTTGGGTCAATTAGCAGCTGGGATTGCACATGAGTTGAATAATGCCATTGGCGTGGTGAGCAGCAAAACAGAACGAATGCAGCAAGATTTGTTGCAACTCCTTGAAGAGCTACACCCGGAAGTCAGTGGCTATTTCGATGTCGGTCTGATGCTTGGTCAAACGGTTTCTTCCAGTGAGGTACGCCGAATTGCCAAGCGTCACCAAAGTGATTATCGCTTAGAGAGAGACACGGCTAAGCAACTGGCGAGAGCGCTAGGCAATAACCCAGTCCCCGAGTCTTGGTTGCATGATCCTCAGAAAGCGCTCAAATACTGGGGGATGGGACGGGATCTACACGACCTCAAAATTGCTGCGAGGCATACCGTTGGCATCGTCAAATCTGTGAAGCAACTCGGGCGTACTGATGGTGAGCCCGATGAGCTGCTTGATATTAACGATACCATCAATAAAGCACTGGCACTGTTGCAAAGTGATTTGAGAAGGGTGTCAGTTCGTGTTCAACCAGCGGTTCTGCCGTTAATAAAAGGGGCATCGACGGAGTATGTGCAGATTTGGAGCAACATTTTAAAGAATGCTTGTGATGCACTTTCCCAAACGGATGCGCCCAATATCGATATTCAAACGAAGTTTGTGAATCAACGTATTCTGGTGACCATTGCCAATAATGGACCGGAAATCGATGAGTCCACACGCCGAAAAATCTTTCAGCCTAACTTCACAACAAAAAAAGGCGGACTGTCTTTTGGCTTGGGGTTAGGACTATCAATTGTGAAAAGAATCGTCAGCGAGATAGGTGGCACGATTGCTGTTAAAAGCGATGAAACACGCACTATCTTTCGCGTCAAGTTACCAGTAGGAGAAGCATATGGAGAAGCTTAACGTCATTTGTGTGGATGACCAGAGAGAAGTACTCAGCGCCGTCATTCAAGATCTTGAGCCGTTATCGAGCTGGCTAAATATCGAGGACTGTGAGTCTGGCGAAGAAGTGTTGGATCTTATTGAAGACCTTGATGCGGAAGGTGAAAGTATCGCGGTGATTGTCTCGGATCATGTGATGCCGGGAATGACAGGGGTAGAGCTGTTGACTGAGCTTTCAGGTGACAGTCGATTCAAAGAAACAAAAAAGGTGCTGCTCACTGGTCAAGCGACGCACTCAGATACCATTACTGCGATTAACACTGCGGGTGTCAGCCACTACTTTGAGAAGCCTTGGAAGGCCGAAGAGCTTGTGAGTTGCGTTCGTTCATTGGTAACGGCCTATATATTTGATCGCGGTTTTGACTATCAGCCGTATCATGAACATCTAGACCAAAACATTGTGCTAGAGAGGCTACGCTAGACTTGTTTTAGACAACGGCTGCTCAGTGTGATGCTCAAGGAGGGAAGAATGAAGGTTATGTTTCGCTATATTGTACTTAGTTTATTGTTTGTTTTAGGGGCAGCTCATGCCAGTGAACGAGCAAAACAGGGCTGGCAAATGATTGAGCAAGGCGCAATGGTCATCGACGTTCGTACGCCAGAAGAGTTTAACGCTGGGCATTTAGACCAAGCCGTCAACTATCCACTTTCTGAGTTGGACAAGCACATCGCTGCACTCGATAAGTCTCAACCTATAGTGCTTTACTGCCGCAGTGGTAATCGCTCTGGGCAAGCATTGGCTTATATGGAGTCTAAAGGCTTCACAGCACTTCACAATGCAGGTGGGTTAAATGAGATAAACATCGAATCCCCACAATAAGCTATCGCTTGGCACTCCTCGCCCGAAATGTGGTCAATCATTTCGGGCGTTTTACTTTTTACTACGCCACACTTAGCCGTTTATCCCTATCTTCAGGGGATACTCACGTTATTGCTTCCTCCGCTTGATTTCCCTTGCTGTGACAGTTCGTTACAAATGCTCATGAATTTTGTTGAGATCGCAATACTTCGCTGCAAATAGTCGAACTTTTACATCTAAAGAAACGCTTCTTTTAACTCTTCAATCAAACCTTACAGTTCCTACCTAGAGCCTTGTAACCATTCGAGGATAGAATTAAGTTCGAATTTTGTATTGCATATGTGGTTTTTGGTTCGGAATTTCCGATGTTTTTATCAGGGAGCCCAAGAAGGGAGAAAGACAACCAACTCACTATGTGCAGAGAAAGAGAGAAGTGAGTGTTAACTTGAGTATCGAGAGAGCCGTAATAAATAGCGGGATACAAAGCCAGAGCAGCGGTAGAGGCCAGAGTTCGTCGTCTCCGCTATTTGGCCTTTTTGCGTTGTTTCCGTTTTTGATCTTAACAACCGTCTTGTCGTTGTATGATCCTCAGGGCGTCAGTTGGAGTTTTCCTTGGGTTCCGAGCCTAGGTCTGGCGTTAAGTTTCCGGCTGGATGGACTATCGTTTCTGTTTGCTTGCTTGATTAGCGGTATCGGTACTATGGTGCAGATCTATGCGCTGGCTTATCTTAAAGAGCACAAACAGAGAGTCGCATTTCACTGTTACTTGACCGCGTTTATGGTCGCCATGCTTGGCGTTGTTCTCAGCGATAATGTGTTGCTGTTGTTTGTATTTTGGGAATTGACGACGGTTACCTCGTATCTGCTCATCGGCTTTAACCACGAAGCGCTCAAGTCTCGAAAGAATGCGCTGCAATCACTGCTTATTACTGGCGCTGGTGGTTTAGCACTACTTGCTGGCCTGATTATGCTTGGCTCCATGGCAGGCAGCTATGAGCTGACCAGTATCTTGGCGCAAGTAGGCGAGATCTCAAATCACGCTCTGTTTTTACCTTCTTTGGTTCTTATATTGTTGGGCGCGCTAACCAAGTCTGCTCAATTCCCGTTTCACTTCTGGCTGCCTAATGCAATGGCAGCGCCAACGCCAGTGAGTGCTTATCTGCACTCCGCTACAATGGTTAAAGCGGGTATCTACCTGCTGGCAGTGGTATCACCCATCTATTCTCACTCAGAGGTCTGGTTCTATACGCTGACCTTACTCGGCGGTTTTACTGCGTTGTGGTGCGCGCTGATGGCGCTCAAGCAAACTGATTTGAAACTCATGTTGGCATACAGCACCACTGTAGTACTCGGAAAGCTGACCTTTTTGCTTGGTATTGGAAGTGACTTAGCACTTAAGTCGGCACTGATGCTGATTGTTGCTCATGCCCTGTACAAAGCAGGCCTGTTCATGGTGGTCGGCAACATTGATAAAGCAGCGGGCACACGTGAAATCAGTCAGCTTCGCGGTTTACGTTCTGTGCTAAAAATCAGCTTTGTCGCCGCGGTTGTTGCTGTGCTTTCGACCTCTGGTGTGCCGCCTTTACCTGGCTTTTTGGGTAAGGAGTACATGTACAAAGCGGGGTTGGAAGTCAGCAATTGGGCAGTCTTTCTGATGGTATTAGTGAATGCGCTTACCGTGACACTGGTTATGGCGCTGTTAATTAAACCTTTTACTACACGTCATCAAGGTGAGCCGACACAAGTTAAGCCTGTTGAACTCAATAAAGGGTTGTGGATGCCACCATTTATGCTGGCCATCATCAGCGTTTTGGCGACGCTCATTGGTCTAGGGTGGCTTAATGAGCAAGTGATTATTCCTGGCGTGACCACGATAGCGCCGGTGTCGACGCCTGAGCCAGTGAAAATGTGGCATGGTATCAACACGCCGCTCATCTTGAGTGTTGTGACTTTGGCACTGGGCGTGCTGCTTTATAAAGTGTATCCGTCACTGACCACATTGCTTGATCGTCAGTTGTCAAAAATGCCGTGTGCAAATCGTGTCTTCGATAATCTGCTGCACGCTATGGTGAGCTTTGCGAAGTGGCAAACGAACTTGCTTCAGACAAAACGAATGAGTGTTTATGGGTTGCTCTCATTTGGCGCTCTAGCGGTGCTGCTCATCACTCATACTCCAATGTCACTTAGCCAGTTTGCAGGTCGATTGGAGGGCATCAAGCTTTACGAACTTGTGATTGCTGCTCTACTCATCGCGTCGTCCTTCGTGGTGATTATTTCCAGAACAAAATTCTTAGCGGTCGCAGCTCTCGGCATGATTGGCTTCATGACCACTTTGGTGTTCATGATTTATAGCGCACCCGATGTCGCTAAGACTCAGCTATTGGTTGAAACCTTGATGGTGGTCTTCTTAGTACTGCTAATGCGTCATGTGCCAAAGCTATCGACAGTGAAGCAGCACTCTAAAGGTCGCCGCGTCCTACATGCTTTGGTTGCGGGTTCAATTGGCGTTGCTGTCACTATGATGCTGATTTCTATTACCGCTGATCCTATCGATATGTCGGTCTCTCAGTTCTTTAATGAGCAAAGTGTGCCGGGCGGTCATGGTCGCAACATCGTCAACGTCATTCTGGTCGATTTCCGCGCCTTCGATACCTTTGGTGAGGTACTGGTTGTGGCACTAGCTGGCCTGTGTGCTGTGAGCCTGCTTAAACCCGGCAGTGTACCATCGACCAAAGTGAAATCACTTATCTTGGGAACGGCATCGCATATTGTTGCTGCACTCATGCTGGTGTTCTCACTCTACCTATTGATGCGCGGGCATAACTCGCCAGGAGGTGGTTTTATCGGCGCGCTGATCGCCGTCATTGGCCTGTCATTGCTTATGTTCGCGGAGTCTCCACAGTATGTGCGAGAAAGGTTGCATTACGCGCCGTTTAGCATCGCTATGCTGGGTGTCTTTATTAGTTTTGCCGCAGGTGCTGTGAGCTTAGTGTTTAATCTGCCATTCCTAACGGGTTTGTGGTGGAAAGATGTATTGCCTCTGGGTACGCCATTAATTTTCGATATTGGTATTTATCTAGGTGTCATTGGTGGGGTGATGGGAATGATCCTCCATGTAACGGAGGAGATGGACTGATGGAAATGTTGTGGAGTGTTGTTGTTGGAGTGTTTGTCGCATCTGGGATCTATTTGATGCTGGAAAGACACCTACTTAGAGTCCTATTTGGCCTGATTTTACTAAGTAGCGCCGTCAATCTTGCCATCTTTAATGCAGGTCGATTAACACTAGGAAATCCGCCGCTCATTGATGCTGATTCTGTCGTGCCACATATGGATGCTGCGAACCCGTTACCACAAGCGCTGATCTTAACGGCCATTGTGATTGGCTTTGGGCTCTTAGTGTTTGCTTTGGTGCTGTTCTACCGCGCTTATGAAGAAACGCAGTCAGCAGATATTGATGAAATGAAGTACTCAGAGGAGCAGGTGTAATGTCAATGTGGTTAACCTTGCCTGTTATCATGTCTGTCTTGACCGCTGTGTTAGTGTTCTTCGCCAGACATAACCATAAGCTTGCTGAAGCAGTAAGTGGTACCAGTGCACTGTTTACTTTGCTAGGCAGTGTGTTGTTACTGAATGGCGTTTTAGACCACGGCCCTCAAGCAGTCGCATTCGGCCAGTGGGCAGCGCCATTTGGCATCGTGTTCGTCGCCGATTTTTTAGCGGCAGCGATGGTGGTCATTACCGCCATTATCGGTGTGGTAAGTGTGTTTTATGCCATGGCGGATCTAATGCAGAAACCGTCCTACGGCGTATTTCATTCGCTGATTCATGTGCTTTTAGCAGGTGTGTACGGCGCATTCTTAACCGGTGATATCTTCAACCTTTACGTTTGGTTTGAAGTTATGCTGATCGCGTCATTTGGTCTTATGGTGCTGGATGCGAATCGTAAGCAAGTTGATGGCGCGGTAAAGTATGTAATGCTGAACTTTATCTCGACGCTGATGTTCTTGTTGGCGATTGGTCTGCTATACGGCGCAACCGGTACGCTGAGTTTGGCTGATTTACACAGTAAGGCTGCGGACATTGCACCACAAACCAAGGTATTGCTTGCGGCATTATTCCTGTTTGGCTTTGCGGTTAAATCGGCGTTATTTCCATTGTTTGCGTGGCTGCCTGCGTCATACCACACGTTGCCAAGTGGTGTAGTGGCTCTATTCGCTGCGCTACTGACCAAAGTGGGTATTTATGCGCTAATGCGTGTGTTTACCTTGGTATTTCCTTTGGCCGACAGTGGTTGGCAGCCTCTGATGATTTGGGTGGCTGCGCTGACGATGCTGACAGGCGTACTGGGAGCCGCGAGCCAATACAATGTAAAGAAAATCCTCTCTTTCCACATCATCAGCCAAATTGGCTACATGGTGATGGGACTAGCACTGTATACACCGCTTGCTTTGGCGGGCGCTATTTTCTACATCGTGCACCACATAATCGTCAAAGCGAATCTGTTTTTGATAGGCGGTCTTGTGGAGCGTAAGCATCAAACTAGCGAGCTAAGTGAATTGGGTGGCATGTACAAAGCGACGCCTTGGCTTGCGTTCTTGTTCTTAGTACCAGCGTTTTCACTGGCTGGCTTCCCTCCATTATCAGGGTTTTGGGGCAAGTTCTTGGTCATCAAAGACAGCCTGCAAAACGAGTACTACATGCTAGCTGGTGTCGCACTGTTTGTTGGCCTGCTTACTATCTTCTCAATGACCAAGATCTGGAGTGAGGTGTTTTGGAAGGCTAAACCATCTAAGCAAGAAGGAGAGGTGCCGGTAGAAAAACTGTGCAACAAAACCAGAGCGCTTTATTACGCGCCAATCGTTGTGTTGACTTCAATGACCTTGGTTATTGGTTTTGCAGCAGAGCCGTTCTTTCAGTTTGCCTTTACCGCAGCAGAGCAACTTCTCGAACCTAGCGCTTATATCAACGCCGTTTTAGGAGGTGGCGCATGAACTATTTCTTCCTAAATGTCTTCTTGGGTGGCGCATGGATGATGCTCAATGGTGAGTATACCGGCTTGAGTTTCGTCACCGGTTTTGTGGTGGGCTATTTCGCTCTTAGGTTGAGCCAGCCGTTTGGGCTTAAATCGAGTTACTTCAAACGGTTCAGTGCTTCGATAAAGCTGTTTCTTTATTTTTGCTACGAGATGCTGGTGTCCGCCGCTCATGTTGTGTGGGACGTTGTCACGCCCACCCATCTAAGTGATCCAGACATCATTTATGTGCCATTGGATGTCACCTCTGATCTTGAGATCACGCTGCTGGCAAACATGGTGTCACTTACCCCAGGCAGCTTGAGTCTGGATGTGACTGAAGATAAGAAACATTTGGTTGTTCATGCCATGTTCGCACCAGATCACGACGATGTGATTCGCTCAATCAAGAATGGGATGGAAAAACGAATTCTGGAGGTGACACGTGGATAGCTGGCTGTCATTTAGTATCAATTTTGCCTATGTAGGCATGCTGTTTAGTTTGGTGTTGGTGTTTATCCGATTGATTAAAGGGCCGACGCTCGCTGACCGAGTGGTTGCACTGGATCTTATTGCCTTTATCACGGTTGGTTTTATTGCTGTGCACACACTAGCGAGTGGCCAAAAATCACTACTTGATGTCGCGATAACTCTAGGTCTAGTCGCGTTTTTAGGCACTATCGCGTTTGCTGGATTTATTGCAAAGCAAAACCAGCAACAAAATGAAGCGGAAAATCAGAAGAATCTTGAGCAAGGGGGCAAGTCATGACGTTTTTAACTGGGCTTTTACTCTGTTTAGGCACTTTTTTTGTGCTGGTGGCGAGTATTGGGGTACTGCGTATGCCGGATCTCTATACGCGAATGCATGCCTCGACTAAAGCAAACACCATGGGGCTGACCGCATTATTGGCTGCTGTGGCAGTAGGTATGCCAGACGTGACCGTTGTCTCCCGAGTTCTCGGTACCATGCTGTTTATCCTGTTGACGGCGCCAGTCGCTGCGCACCTACTCAGCAAAAGCATGTATTGGAATGGCTACAAGATGTGGCGAAAAGATAAGTAAATTGCCGAGTGCCTATCTATCTCTGGATAAGCACTCGTGCACTATCGGTTTTTTAATCGTGAAACAAAAGGAGCGTTTATGCGCAGAAAAGAAATCACCTTACTAGTGATAGCCTGTGTTTGCTTTTTGGTAACCTTGGTAGTGGGTAAGTAAAGGTTATTGGAAAGTGGTGTTTGCGGGATTGAGCTAGAAAGCTCGCAGATACGAAAGCACTCGCCCTAAATGCAGTATCGATGTGCGTTAGGTTTTCATCATCGATACTGCTTATTCGCTGTTATATAGAGCCAAATTAGTTCTCAGTCACTAAAATCAAACGCTGGATAAGTCACTCGAATTCGGCGTTGTTCAGACATCAAACGTTTGAAAGATAATGTCTCAGTGAGTGAGATGATCGCTTGCTGCGCATCATTTTTTAGCACTGCGCCCGCGACACTGTCGCTGGTACCATCATTAAATGCAATCTCTCCTTGGAATATGTACTCCGCATTCAGCGAAGCCCGCTCTGTTGAAATAACAATATTACTTTCTGCAATCTGCAATACCTCGTAACTGTGATTGGCTAAATGCAGCGTTGGTCGCTCTTTAGTTGGATAGGTAAGTCGATAGTGACGCCTTTGATTTTCACTCATGGTTTTCGATCCTAACGCGAATGATGTGAAAACAAGTTAGTAGATATTAGGTGCTAGTCGACCTTTCCAATCAATTTTCATGATTAATGATAAATAGGTCGCACTTTGTTGGCCAAATGAGTGTCGAATGCAACATCAAAGAATGATGTTTACAATGCGATGTAAGCAGATTGGCTTAACGTTTTCTGCCCAGTCCCCTGATGTGAAGCTGGTATTTGGTCATCAGCTTCCATAGTTGCTAAGATGCTTTGCTAGTTTTATTTACTAAGGAAAGTCGCATGACGATTCACTACCGACAAGCACAATCATCTGATCTCGCTGAGTTAATACATCTATTGGCTGATGACCCATTGGGAGCAAAACGAGAGGATATTAGTTCGCCGATAAATGCTAAGTATCTACAAGCAATGGCCGCAATTGAACAAGATCCAAACAATGAACTCTGGGTCGTCGAATCAGAGAGCAAGGTAGTTGGTATGTTGCAGCTCACTTTTATCCCTTACTTGACTCATATCGGCAGTTGGCGCTGCTTGATTGAGGGTGTCAGAATTGTCAAGCAAGTTCGAGGGCAGGGGTTAGGAGAAAAGATGTTCGTATATGCGATTGAGAGGGCACGTGAACGCGGCTGTAATCTGGTACAGTTGACTAGTGATAAACAGCGACCTGACGCGTTACGTTTTTACGAGAAGTTAGGTTTTGTTGCCAGTCACGAAGGCTTTAAACTCGCTTTATAGCGGTTTAGGAATTATTGAAACCAAGAAAGCGTGACTGCATGGTGATGCGTATTCTTTGTTGCAATAAAAATGTGCTAGAGTAAAAACATAACTAACAATAACTTAGAAAGTTTATGCCTTCACATTTACCTAAATCGTTTAGTAAGCCGTTTTTAAAAATATTTTATGTGCTCGAAGCCGTGCTGCTGGTGGCGATTACGCTTGCCACCATTTACGCCATGGTTGAAGAGTTCATGCACGTCTTTACTGAACGTCGAGTGCTGCTCACTGATATCCTGCTGATGTTTATTTACCTAGAAGTTCTCGCTATGGTGCAGCAGTTCGTCGTGAACGGAAAAATTCCAGTTAGATATCCAATCTATATTGCCATGATGGCCATTGCTCGCTATATCACACTTGGGATGAAAGAAATGGACGCAACCATAGTCGTTTGGCTATCGGTAGCGGCATTTGTTTTGGCGGCCGCGACTTTGCTTATTCGAGTAGGGCATCATTACTGGCCCTATGTGGATAGAGATAACAACAAGCCTCAAGAGTAATTCGAGTGGTAAGATAGTGGTTTATGAGGCACAAAGCTTCAGAGGATGTTAATAATGGAATCCATGCCCATTCTTTATTCTCTGCACAATTGCCCTTTTGCAATACGTGCTCGGATGGCGCTGATTAAAGCGCAGCAACGAGTACGTATTCGCTCAATTAAGCTAGACAATAAGCCCACCGAACTCCTGCAAGCCTCTCCAAAGGCCAGTGTGCCAGTACTCGTGGTGTCAGAAAATCAGCAATCGCTGTTGGCTGATGAGACGCACGTTCTGGAACAAAGTTTGGATATCATGGTTTGGGCGTTGTCGAAAAATGATCCTCATGGATTATTGGGAGAGGATAGTCACAATCAGCTTCCAATTATGCTGACATTGATTGAGGAATTTGAACGAGATTTTGACCCAGCACTCAACGCGTTTGGATGCGCTAAACGCTACCATGAAAATTCAATGAACCCTCTGCGGCAAGAATGTGAGCGTGAGCTGGCCAAGCTCGAACTTCGTCTTTCAGAGCACCCGTTTCTGTTTGGAGAGCGCGAAAGCCTCGTTGATATCGCCTTACTGCCATTTATTAGAAAGTTCGCTCGTATCGACAAGCAGTGGTTTCGAGAAGCGCCTTATCCCAAGGTACGTGACTGGTTGACTCGTTATCTAAATAGCCCGTTTTTTTCCAAAGTCATGGCAAAGCAGCCGCTGTGGTCAGTAGAGCAAGCTGATGTCTATTTTGGTGACTATCAGTTTAAGCGTTGAAAAGCTATCGGCTTAGCGCTTCTCCAAGCGGTTTAAAGTATGCCAGCAGTGCATCACTGATGGTTTGGCGATGGTGCATATCTGGATACAACGCGATAAGATCTTGTTTCTCGGTACCTGCAACGAGGTACGAGTTTTCAATCTCTGAGCATGATTCAATGACAGCCTCAAATGCTCGAGCCATCATTTCAGTTGGCTGAGAAAAGTAGTTGGCACCTGCGGCTTGATCTGCTTTGACACTTCGAGAAACATAGTCGTGTCGATCCAAACCATCACTGCTTAACAGCACAGTATCAAATACGTTAAGTAACCGTTCATTTAAAGGATGAGGTAAGTGTTTAGTATTGGTAAGCCAACAATCACTCGCGAACAGTATTTTTGTCTGCGGGCCTGAACGGTCACCAATATCAAAGGCTTTCTCTGCAATGTAATGGTCAAACGCGTGCCAGAATTCGTGCGCTAGGGCGCCAGCGCCCGCATTTTTAGCAAGTGCCAACTCTCTCTGATTGGGAGCATAGTGCGCCTGTACTCCTTTACGGCCACCAGTGCCAAAAGCAAGATTCAGATTGCCACGCAGGCCGATAGCCTTGGCTGGAAGTGCGAGGAAAAACGCCAAATCAGCCAATGAATCAAAGATAAGGTTAGCGGCGAGATCTTTCTCTTCCGAGTTTACCCAACTTCCAACACGGATGCTGCCAATGCCAAACGTCTGCTTGATATTTAAAAAAGAAACCTGTTCGCCATGACGATAGTCAGGGCCCTTTCGCGTTTTATATTTGAAGTTGGACAGCTGCATAATAGGGTAAGAATAGGAACTAAGGTTGCTTAAGTCGTCTTTACACGAGTGTGTGGCGTGCTAGGGAGTATATACCCAAGTGAGACTCAGATGTAGGCTTGGTGTGATTGCAATGAATGTTCATGTGGTTTACTTGGTTATGGGTTTAGTGGCATATTGTTGCTAAGTGACGGTTTTACAAGGAAAGGTTATGCCTCAAGCTCATCTTATTCGCCACGGGGAAACGGTCTGGAATGCAAAACTGGTCACACAGCTAAATCTTCAATCATAAAAATTAAAGGACTTCGCAATGGATGCATTAATTGCCCAATATACCGATGCAGACGAGCATTCTCGCTTGACTCGTCAGTATATTACCCAGCTTGAATACGATACGACTATGCATTTACTGAGTGATTATCTTGGCAAAGGGAAACAGGTTAGTGAACTGGGTGCAGCGACAGGTCGTTATTCTCTAGAGTTTGCTAGTCAGGGGTGTCATGTTACTGCCGTTGAGTTAGTACCCGATCAAGTGCGTTTGCTAAAAGAGAATGCTTTGAAACAAGGTTTAGCGCTAGATATCCATGAAGGGAATGCTTGCCATGTGCCTTTTATCGAGGATGAATCTCAAGATCTATGTGTCATCTTGGGGCCGCTTTACCACTTGAAGACTGCGCACGAGCGTCAGCAAGCGATTCAAGAAGCTAAGCGCATTTTGAAGCCTGGTGGAGTGCTTGCGATAGCTTATATTTCTAAGTTTTTTGTTGCAGGATTATTTGCTCAACGTTTTCCTCACCTGATTACGCCTGAGATACTTGGTGAATTGCACTCAAAAGGCACCGTTTCAAATCAGGAAGCGGATGGTTTTTTCAATGTTGGCTACTTTGCTTCACCAGCAGAGATGGAGTCGCTAGTCAAAGGAGCAGACTTTCAAGTCACAGCTCATGCATCTACAGATGGCTTTAACCGATATTTAGACCAAGGAGTTAATCGATTTACACCCACTCAATACCAGTCTTGGCTTAACTATCACTTAGCAACCTGCCAGGAACCGAGCTTATTGGGTGCAAGTAATCATGGCCTTGTTATTGCGGAAAAATAATTCATCATCTTCAAAACCAACATAGCCTTGTTGTTAGCGGTAACGCACGAACAAGGCCATGTATTCGCAGATCTTTGATTAAGTTTCTAAAAACAATCAGAGACAAAAGTTATATTCGGTAGTCTTCGACCTCTTCCTTACTTTGCTTTAACTCGGTTAGCTCACTCTGCGTTTCATAGTTTATCCAGAACAAGAACAACTCATACCAAATCGCTAAGACAATTGCCCCCAAGAACAAGCCTATGATGCCCGCAAAGAGCATCCCGCCAATAGCACCGATTAGGATGATAGGCATCGGAACGTCAACACCACGCCCCATTAACATAGGTTTTAGGAAATTATCAGAAAGACCGCCGGCCAATGCCCAAATCGTAAATATTGTGGTGCTGGTGCCGTCGCCTGTTGAATAAACGTAGAAAATGACCGGAGCGACAATCAAAAGCGCGGGAAGCTGAGCGATACATAAAATCAAGGTTGCAAGAGTAAGTAAACCAGCGGCTGGTACTTTGAATACAAACATCGCAGCGCCAATAATAGCTGACTGAATAAAGGCAACACCGACAACGCCCAGCAATACACTGCGAATGGTTGCGGCCATTAAGTTCGCCCATTGCTCTGCTTTTTTACCAACGGTTCGTACCGCGACGGTTTCTAGTGCACCAGATATTTTTTCTGCGTGAGCCATAAAGCCGCCGGCTATCGCCAGTGAGATGATGAACATGATAAGACTTGTCAGTGCGCCACCAAGGATAGAAGCTATGGTGCCTAAGAAGCCTTTAATTTCAGGCAAGAACTGCTGAATGCCTTTTTCAATGTTGGTCGCAAACAAGTTCCAGATACTATACAGCTTGTCACCGATGATAGGGATTTCGGCGATTTTGTTTGTTGGACCTGGGATCTTAATCTCACCGCTTTGCAGTACCTCCGTCGTATGTGCAACGCCGTCATAAATTGAGCCTGACACCAACACAAATGGGATAACTAGAATTGAGATACCAATCAAAGCAACTAGTGTAGAGGCTAACCCTCGCTTGCCACCAAGCGAACGTTCAAGCTTTTTAGTGACGGGCAATAAGGCTACGGCAATGATTGCCCCCCACAACACCGGAATAATGAACGGCTTAATGATGTCGTAAGTAAAACTGAGCAAAAGTACGAGTAAGCCGATTCGAATAGCCGACTCCACCATATTATTAACAAAGAGCTTGCTTTGACGTTGTTCGGTTTGTCTATCCATTTTGTTGTTCCCTGTGTTGCAAATTTGCACTGACTAAACTCGAAACGACGATGGCCATATAAAATACGCCTACAATCGCCTCTAAATACACCACTACTTGAGCCAGTGGCGTCACTGGACTTATATCACCATAACCGAGAGTGGTTAAGGTAACGAAACTAAAATAGGCAGCATTGGAGAAGTTCTCTCCCCAAGAAATCGCTTCCATACCGGTAAATGCGCCAGGCGAATATTCAATGACTACCAAGTAAACGATAGCCCACATTAAGCCAAGCAGGAGAAATAATGCGACTGAGCCGATGACTTTGTTGGTATTTACCTCGCCATGAAACAGTACCTGCTTTGCTGTGGATTTGAATGTTCCAAAGAAGAAGCAAAAGGTGAGCGCCAGCATGGCGATATCCATTTCACGCCGCTCGAATATGAGTTTGAAAATAATGACGGCAACCCAGAATAGAGCGAGTGTTTTCAGAAGTCGTGACCAGTTTTTATCAAACCTAAGGCTCGCAAAGCAGACGATAAAGGTAATGACAATTGTGACTTGAAGAACACGCTCGATAGCACCACTACCCACAACTTCTGCCAAAGCACCGCTAATCAATAAGGCAATTAAGGCGAGAGTCAAATAGAAGAAATTGTTTTCTTCATTGATGTTTTTAAGGCGATTTCCTACTTTCATGTTATCTATCCTTGCTGCTTTGCCACCCGTTTCCATATTGTTCACTAGCGTGTGGCACCTTATTCAGTGTCTTCCATCACCATAATAGAAGCCGATAGACCAAATCTTAGATGAACCCCTTCAGGTAATTCCTTAATCGAAATACGCACCGGAATACGCTGCGCGAGTCGAATCCATTGGAATACAGGGTTTACGTTAGGCAGCAAGTTGTAACCCACGGTGCCATCTTTTGGCGCAATCCCCCAGCCAATGGAGTCGACCGTTGCTTCTAAATGCGTGTCTGGATGCGACATTAATGTCACCCGAGCATCACTACCTGGTTTGATTTGTGGTAGTTGGTTTTCTCTGAAAAAGCCGAATACCCAAAAGCTATTTTCGTCAATCAGCGCCAATAACGGTTGGTTAGTCACCGCTTGCGTACCAGTGCGAATGTCGAGGTTGGAAACAAACCCATCGACAGAAGCCACGACACGGGTATAGCTTAGGTTAAGCTTGGCGGATTTCAGTTTTTCTTCCGACGCTTTGATTTTGAGTAGGGACTCTTGATAAGCGATTTCACGTCGAATCAGATCTTTGTGCGATACTGCGCCTTTGTCTTTTTTACGTATATCGAGCAAGCGGTCGTATTCGATTTTTTTGCCCTTTGAGCTGATGATGGATTGCTCAAGTGCTACTTCCGCTTGAGCTAATGCAACCTGGTAAGTCTCTGGGTCAATCTCAAAAAGAAGATCGCCTTTCTGCACTCTTTGGTTATCTGTAATAGCAACGTTAACAATGGGGCCTGAGACACGTGGCGCGACTTTGATTATGTTCGCCCTTACTTGGCCATCGCGCGTCCAAGGGTTATTGAAATAGTCTTGGTACTTCTGATACCCAAACCAGGCCGCGCCGCCAAGTATGACTAAGTTCAGGACGATAATAATGGATTTCTTCATTCGGAGGCTCCTAAAACCTAATCACAAAGTGGTCGAAGGCAACAACGTACATCACCACGATGGCGAGGAACGTTAGTGAAGGGAATGCGACAAATCGCGACAACTTAGTTTTGTTCATAATGATCACCGTAATCCATGTGGCAACAATCGCCATACACACGACGAGAGTTAGCGGTGAAAAATAGATATCGCCCCAAGCGAGTTCGTGTGGCATTTACGGCTCCTCCTTGGTGGATGCGGTTCTAAACATCATTTCTGGTACAAGGGTATTCTCTTGGTCTAATTGGTTATCCCAATCCGTTCTTTTTTGCATCTGCTCAATGTTGTCTGGAGACACAAAGCTCTGTCCGGATTGAATTTGCCAACCGCCCCCGAGTGACTTGTAAAGCGCGACGACCTGGTTGGCGACGTTGCCCTTGATTTGTGCGTAGCTATCTTCACTGCGAGTCATTTTCTCTACCGAATTGAGCAGGCGTTCAAACGAGATTTGGCCGTTCTCATATTGAGTAAGAGAGATATTGAATGCTCGCACCGATGCGTTGACCGATTGAAGACGAAGTGCTTTTTGCTCGACATAGAGTTCGTAGGCTTCCATGGCGTTAGTGACTTCTTGCACCGCTTGTAGAACCTTCTTGTTATAGTTGGTCATGGTCTCTTGGAAACGAGCGTCTTCGAGGCGAATGTTATTTTTAACTCGGCCGTATTGAAAAATGTTCCAGCTAAAGGAAGGGCCTGCAACTAATGTCAGTGAGTCATTGAAGCTAAAGCTCGAACCTGACGGAACTGAGCTGTCGATACCAATCGAGCCAAATAAGGAAAAGCTAGGATAGAGCGCGGTTTCTGCCACACCAATTTGTGCACTTTGGGCATGAGCTTGAAGTTCTGCGACTTGCAGATCTGGACGTCTCATGACCAAGCTTGCGTCGATATTGGAGGCAAGTGCTGGCGCCTCGGGCACAATTGAACCATCGTCATCTTCTGATATAAGAGACTTAGAGCCTGATGAACGAAAACGTTGTTCATATTCAGCGAGTCTTTGATTCATCCCTCCTTCAAGTAAAGGGTCGACCTGTTCTGGCAGCAAACCGAGCAAAACAGCAAGTGCGTTGCGTGCCTGTAACATGGCAATTTCAAGCGCGGGTAGTGCCGCTTTGGTGGTGAATAGTTGGTTTCTCGCCTGCTGCACGTCGAGCTCGGTGACGTTACCGGACTCAAATTGTACTCGAGTGATGTTGACAACACGCTCTTGAATTTCGATGTTTCGCTGCGAAAGTAACATGCGCTCTTGGAACGAACGATAATTGATGTAGTTGCGAGCCACTTCTGAAGTGATGGTCACCAATATATCGTTATAAGAGGCAATAGAGGCGTAGTAGGTTGCCTGCGCGGCTTCAATACCGCGAGCGTATTTTCCCCAGACGTCTATTTCCCAACCTGCATCGAAACTGATGGCGGCGTTGTTAAAGGAACTTTCATTCACATAGGCTCGAGCCAGGTTGCCCGATATTGCCTGTGCTTGTGGGTAACGCAGACCATCGGCAATGCCTAATACGGCTCTGGCCTGTAAGATTCGAAGTCCAGCGGCCTCGACATCTAGGTTTTGCTTAGCGGCTTTCTCTACAAGTTGATTGAGAGTCGGGTCGTTAAATTGTTGCCACCAGTTCGCCGTTGATTGTGTGCTCGATTCTGTTTCACTGTCACTCCATGACTGAGGAAGCACCACCTTGCTGCTCGGCTCAAATTCAGGGCCAAGTGTGGTACAGGCAGTCATCAACATAGTCGTAATAAAGGCTATGAATAGCCGATAGCTCATCATTATTTCGTCCCTAAAATCGATGCATTTTGAGGTTCTTCAAATCGATATCTCGACCAGCCTCTTCAACATTTTTCAGTGATTCATACAAGTTTCTTTTTAAATGAAGAAATAGGTAGAAGCCAGCAATGTCATTTTTGTCTATCTCGTCCAAGTCGAGCGACTCGAAAAAGGTTTCGAGAGCTTGTTCCGCTTGGGTGTAGTCTTGCTCAGCTTGCTCGAAATAAGCATGGCTATTTGATCGAGCGATACCATTCACCTCGAGCCCATGCACTCTGACGAGGCTTGGTAAAACAGTATCAATGTGAGTCTCTCTAAGCTTAGTAATCAATGAGTTATTTTTCAGAATTGTTTGTGCAGCAACGAGGTTATTCACATGTCCTATTAATACTCCGCAGCGTTTGGCGTAGTGAACTAAGTGTTGTTGGCTATTGTTATCGAAATAGCTCACGTCGACCTTACTTGCCCAAAGCACCAGCTTTTTAGAGGCGACATTGGCGGTTTTGACGTGTAATGCGAGGCGCAGCCTTGTTAGCCAGTTTGGTTTGATATTTTGCATGCCGAGCAGCAAACGGTGTAAGTGAAAGAAAAGTCGCTGCCTAACGGTTAAAAATAGATGCTCCGCTTTGCTGGAAAAAGGAAAGTAGTGCGAAAACACTATCATCAGCACCACAAGGTAAAATAAGGTCATGACGGTAAGAATGATGCCAAAGTGATAGGTCATAGTGTTGTCTATCCCAAGCACAAACATACCCAACATAAAGAAGATGGTGATAGGCCCTTTAAATAGGTAAAAGCCGATAAAGGTATAAATAAATAGGAACAGTGCGAGTTCAATTCCGAGCTCTAGCGCGGGCAAAATAAACACATAGGCGGGGATAGCGAATAAAAAACCGAATGTGAACAGAAATCCCAGCGCTTTAGGATGAAGCGGCATAAAAGACAGGACAGCCATAAATATGGTGGAGAAAATCACAAAGCTGTAACCACCAGGTGGGTTAAACATAATCCATAAACCACCTGCGACCCAGTAAGTGACGAAGACTTTAATCGATGTTTTAAAGTTTTCTGCATCCCACCACAAAAAGGCACTAGGCATTGGAGGAAGCGTTTCTTTAAACGACACCACTTTAGTGATAGAGTCAATACAGCTAACCGCTTCAGCAAGCTTACCTGCGTTACCATAAAGCCGATTCAATAGATAGCCCAAGGTCAACACCGACGCCCTGGAAAGGTGACCGCTTGCTGCCAATTTTGCTTCATCAACTTGCAGCTTCTTCTCTTCAAAGCGAAATGACTCTCCACCCTCAGGAGAATCTAAAAACTGCTGACTTTGCGAGAGCAGCGTTTCAATTTGCGCGACAAACGCAGGGAACTCGGCCAAGTAATCATTGGTGTCTTCATGGTTGAAGCGCGCGCTTGACGCAGTCGCAAGGAGTTGGGTAATTTTCTGACTGTGGTGGATGACCAATTTCCACTCATGCATGTACGCGGCGACTTCACTACTCTCCTTTCTTATGACGTTGAAGCGCTGCTCAAGCGTGGTTTGTGCGGCGAAGAGTTTTTCGACTAGATCGTCGATGGATGGAGTCGTGTTTTCGGCATAATCACGTTCACCAGTTTCGTCTTTTATCTCATTTGGTTGAACATCATTCGAAGCGGAAGTCGCCATACCTGGTAAAGATGAGGAAATTGCGGCGAAGGTTTTTTGTTGGATGTCTAAGGTTTCTTGAAGCAGCGCAGTGAGGTTTTGCTCTGCTTTACTGGGGAATAAATAGACGCCAACCAAGGTGTATATCGTCACTCCAAATACCGTCATATAAGCACGGTCGACACCATACAGAAATGCACCTTCGGCATCGCCACCGTTTGACATCATTAGCGTCATGACAGCCGTCAGCATGAGTAGAGTAGGGTCGCTTTGATAGGCGTTGCGAAAGTAAAAGATAAACGACACCACAATAGACACGCTTAACATATACAAAAATCGGTCTTGAGCAAAAGCACCCACTAAAATAAGACCGATGACTGCACCGGCAATAGTGCCAAGTACTCTGAGGCTGCCTTTTTCAAAAGACTCACGCTGACTCCCCGTCGATGCAATGAGCATAACGGTAGTCGCAGCCGTGGAAGCTTGAGGCCATCCCATAGCAAAAGGTATGAGATAAGCGAGAGTCAAACTTAGCGCCACCTTAGTGGCAAATCGCGCTTTGCTGTTCATTATCCTTGAATTGAAGAGGGGCTTAACAGAAATATAGACGTTAAATAATGATTTGGGTGGCTAACATCAAGAAATCTAAAAACTTTAGTGTGTTTGGTGAACTGCCACGACCCTTTTAAAATAGAGCGCTAAGCTTGTGGACTTTCGTTTTTTCGTGAAGTTGTACTGCATATCTGTACAAAATCTCCTAGATTCATAGAAGTGACCAGTAAAAGGGACTTAACGTGCTGAAACTAAAAGGGCTAAGTGGGAGAACGTTAGTATTGATATACACGACTTTCGTCATGTGTGTATTCGCTATTGCTTCTGTCGTTATTTTAGGTCGAGAATCTAAGCACGCGATAGACTATCTGCAAACAACTGGATCGAATTTAGAGCTGCAAGCCGCGAAGTTGTTTGTTGAAGAATACTTAGACAATGCAAAGGCGCGCGTGAAACTGGCGTCGAGCAATAAAGACATTATCGGGTTTCTTGAAGGTAAACAGAGCGTCAACCTTGATTCGACTTTACACCGTTATGAGGGAGACACTCGTTCCGTTTTGTTTGCGGTGTTTAACGCGGATAGGGAAGTCCTTTTTGAAGACAAGTTTAGGCACCCATCTCGAACCAATGAAATCCGTATTTTTAATGAAATGAAGCAAATGGCGTCGAACCTTATTACGCCAGCGCCAGTTTACCTTCTCCATAATGATACCGATCATATTTGCATCAAGATCTTCATGCCAATAATTAGCAACGGCAACTTCGTCGGAATGGTATTTGGTGAGACGCCAGTAGATTATGACGAACTGTTTGGGGAATTGATCGACCCCAAAGAGCGCTGGTACGCGTTAACACAAGGGGATGTCTCTGATTACGTCACTCAAAACGAACTTGGTGCCTGGCTTGTGAACTCTACACCTGTCGCTAGGGCGGGTTTGACGCTAATGCAAGGTGTTAACCCCAAATCTTTAGAGCTGCAATTAGATAGTTTCATGGGGCATATTTACAATGCGATTGCGGTTGTTATGGGCGTCAGTTTTCTACTTGTCTTGTTTGCTGGAAACAAAGTACTGGTTAACCCTCATAAAGAACTCGAAATATCCCAAAAAGAGTTAGCGGAGAAAAACAGCGAACTCATTCTTCAAGAGCGTGAGAGTAAGCTACTAGCAACGGTAGTTAAAGCCGCTAGAGATGCTGTGGTGATTACAGATAAACACGGCGCTATTGAATGGGTCAACCGAGCGTTTGAAGAGATGACTGGCTATGCGTTGGTGAGTGTGAAAGGCAAAATACCTGGTCACTTCTTACAAGGTGACAATACTGACCCGCAAGCGAAACAACGCATTGCGGAATCCCTATCTAAAGGGCTGCCAATCAAAACGGAAATCTTGAATTATGACTCTCAGGGGAAAGAATACTGGGTGGATATCGATATCACACCGATTAGCGATGAGAATGGTGTCATTGACCGATATATTGCCATAGAAAGGGACGTTACTGAGTACAAAAAATTAGAGAGTAAACTAACCACCACAGCCAAAGAAGCGAATGCTGCAAATGAGGCGAAATCCGCATTTTTGGCGACGATGAGTCATGAAATTCGAACACCAATGAATGGAGTGCTCGGCCTAACCCAAATCCTAGAAAAAGAAATTACCGACCCTAAACATCGAGAAGCACTTCAACTCATACTAGGCTCTGGCAACCATCTTATTTCTATTCTCAATGACATCTTGGATATCTCAAAGATCGAAAACCAAGCGCTAGTGCTAGAACATACCCAGTTCAAGATGCAAGAAATACTCGCCCCAGTGAACAATACCTATCAAAGTCTCTGTTCTGAAAAAGGTCTGCTGTTTGAAATTCATGATAAAACCGATCCGGATACGCTGTTTGTTGGCGACCAGGTAAGGCTGAGACAGATTTTACTTAACTTGGTTGGCAATGCGCTCAAGTTTACTCAAAAAGGATCGATTTCAGTCTCTGTGTCTAATCGAGGCGAAGGACAATGCGAGTTGGTTGTCAAAGACACGGGCATTGGGATCCCCCCAGAGAGAATAGACAGTGTGTTCGAGAAATTTGAGCAAGCGGAAACCTCTACAACACGCCAGTTTGGAGGTACTGGGCTAGGGCTCTCGATAGTAAAAAGCCTCACCTTACTGATGGGCGGACAAATAAAAGTGAACAGTGAAGTGGGGGTGGGTTCCGCTTTTTCGGTTCAGATCCCTCTGCCAGCGATTAAGAATAAGGTTGATGATGAATTGAGTATTGATCCTATTGATGCAGATTTCTCTGTCTACAGGGTACTGCTCGTTGATGATAATGCGATCAATCGAATTGTTGCCGCCAAATTTTGTCAGTCTTTAAATATCGAAGTCGAAAGCTGCGCCAACGGCGCAGAGTGCTTGGAAATGTTCGACCCTAATAAATACAACCTGATCATATTGGATAATCACATGCCAGTAATGAATGGCCCGAGTGCGGCATCAGAGATACGAGAAAAATATGGCGATGGTGTATTAATATTCGGATGGACAGCGGATGTTATCAGTGAAAATCGACAAGAATTTCTAGATAGTGGCGTCAATACGGTGATTGCTAAGCCCCTTATTAAGAAAGACTTTGAGAAGGCATTGTTAACTCATTTAAAAGACATTCAAAGTCGCTGATATGAGAGGAATGTTGATTGTTGGCTGATATTTAATCAGTTGGGCTTGCGTATTTCCTCTCGAACCCTTTTTCTTTTCTAACTGCCCCACATTTTATTGCGCCAATGATATAGTGCGAGCTCAGAAAACGAGTAAGGGATACTAAAAAATGGAACAATTTCTAGCACTGCTGGCTACACAACCAAACGAAGTGATGTTTGAGCAAACGATGCACGTGATTGACGAGCACTTTGATTTTACGCCAGTGAGCTTTGTAAACGGGGACACGGAGAATCAAGCCGGTCAAAACAATGGCTCGTGCAAAATCTTCGCTTTCGCTCAAATCAAAGAGCTGGATGAGCAATCAACGTTGGCGTGCTTTGGCCAATACTATCGCGAAGATGTTCTGAAAAATCCTGAAGGTACTGATCATGCCAATATTCGTAACTTTATTAAGTATGGCTGGGAAGGCGTAAAATTTGATGGGGTAGCGTTGGCTGCTAAATAAGATTTTTGGTGTAGCGATACATTGCATAAATTCCGCTATCACTCACAGCAGTAAAGATGTAGACATTGGTTTTTGTGTACCTCGCAATAATAAGCAGGGAAAGAGCACCGCCACTTTCCCTGCTAGTGAATACTAAGCTTTCGGATCAATCGCTTCCTGCAAACCATCCCCCAAGAAGTTAATCGTAATAACGGTGATGAGCACCATCACACCCGGGTATACTGCCGCCATTGGGTAATGCCACATGGCTTCACGAGCGTTTTGTAGCATGTTGCCCCAAGATGGTGTGGGTGGATTGATGCCAAAGCCAAGAAAACTCAAAGCACTCTCGGTCAGGATTGCTCCGCCAATGCCAAGTGTCGTGGCGGTAATCACTGGAGCGATGACATTAGGTAGGATGTGCTGCCTCATTACAAACCAGTGGCTTGCGCCGTAACCGATAGCCGCTTGCACATATTCTCGGTGTTTTACGGATAGGGTGTTTGAACGCACTAAACGTGCAGCAAATGGCCAGCCTAATAGTGAAATCACCACCACTAAACGGTAGACACTAAAGCTATCACTACGTACTAACTCTTCTGAAAAGCCAAGCTTGGTCATGTCGATACTCTGGATCAAAATCAGCAACATGATGCCAGGCAGGCTAATGATGAAGTCAGCACTGCGCATGATAATGGCATCTACGCGGCCGCCATGATAACCAGCAACAACGCCCAGCCCTGTGCCAATCACTGAGGTTGCAATGGCGGCAACAAAGGCAAACGTAAGGGATACCTGACCACCCAGAAGGAGGCGTATCAAAATATCACGGCCAAGTTCATCAGTGCCAAGTTTGTGCGTGTCGCTCGGGGCTTCGAAACGGCTAAAGAGATTGTCTTCGAAAGGATCGACACCCAGCCATTGACCAATACTCGTAGCGTTGAAGCACAGTATCGTCATTACAGTAAGGATTAGTAAAGAAGCCATTGCTAACTTATGACGAGATAAGCGATGAACGATTTGCAGCCAAGGGTTTTGGCTTCTTGCTGCGAGTGCGGTCATGACGGGCTTCCTCTGGTCAGATCAATACGGGGATCCACTTTGGAGTAGAGAATGTCGGCGATAAAGTTCATCACTAGAATGGCGGTAGTGGCGACCATAAAACAGAGCATGGCGACGTTGTAGTCACTACCGTTAATCGCATCGACAGTGAGTTTACCTATACCAGGCCAACTAAAGATGGTTTCGGTCAGTACCGCGCCGCTCATTAATGCCGCAATATCCATTGCGAGCACGGTGATCATCGGTAACATGCCGTTTTTAATGCAATGCCTGAAGAGTACTCGTGTTGAAGAAGCGCCTTTTGCTTTTGCGGTTCGCACAAAATCTTGGCGAAACACTTCCAGCATACTTGAGCGCATAAAACGTGAAATAGAGGCAATGCTGAGTAAGGTTAGGCTAAGGATAGGTAGGATCATATAACGCAGCCTATCAAAACCTTCAGCGCCATCGGCTTCTCCCGTTCCTCCTGCGGGGAAGATGGGGTACACCACCGAGAACAGCATGATCAGCATTAGCGCGAGCCAAGCCGCAGGTGTAGATAGAAATAGATAGGTGATGCCACTAATCAGGTAATCGGTGAAGCGATTTTGCTTTACGGCACACAGCACACCAACGGGTAGCGCAATCAGTATAGAGAGAAGCGTGCCGCACCCAACCAAAATGAGGGTGTTTTTCATCGCTTCCCAAAGCACGGATATAGCGGGCTGAGAGAACATGCGGGAATAACCTAGTTCACCTTGCAGGGCATCACCAAGCCAATGGAAGTAGCGAACATAGACCGGTTTATCCAGTCCTTGCTCTGCTTTAAGTCTTGCGACGTCTTCAGCGGTAATATGGGGGTTATTTTGTACCATGAGATCGATAGGATCGCCTGGCATTAATCCCATTAAGTTGTATGCAGCAAACGAGGCCAGCAGAAGAACCAGCAGCATTTGCAGCAATCTTGAAAATATAAATCGTTTCATAAAATGCGTGTATCCATACGGGCATAAAGCCCTTACATCTAATGGCTTAAACCAGTGGCCAACTGTTTAAGCGGTTACGGTTTGCTGAGAGCGATTTCGCCTGCGCGTGTTGCCAATGTCCGGAACAGCGCTCAGTAGCTCACGGCTGTAAGCGTGTTTGGGGTTCGCAAAAAAATCAGCTTTGGAAGCGTGCTCGACAATGGTTCCGCTTTTCATTACCACCACTTCGTGTGCGAGGTGGTAAACCACCGCCATATCGTGGCTAATGAACAAGAACGCAATACCGTGCTCCTGCTGCAAATCTTTAAATAGATTGAGAATTTGCGACTGCACGGACACATCTAGTGCCGAGAGTGGTTCATCGGCGATGATAAGTTCAGGCCTTAGCATCAATGCTCTGGCAATGGCGATCCGCTGCCTTTGTCCGCCGGAGAACTCATGAGGATAGCGGGTAAGAACGTCTTCTCGCATGCCCACCCAACTTAAGACTTCGATAGCGCGGGCACGCTGTGATTGCTTGTTCCCTATGCCGTTGACTTTCATCGGTTCAATCAGTGAAGAGAGAATCGGCATACGCGGGTTCAACGCGGAGTAGGGGTCTTGGAACACAAGGCCAATGCGTTGTCGTAATCGACGCTGCATATGACTAGGCAATCTAGACACCTCTTGTCCTGCGAGAAATATATCGCCGGAATCGGGACGCTCTAACATGCTGAGCATGCGGCCTAACGTCGATTTTCCAGAGCCTGATTCACCGACAATCGCGGTGGTTTTTCCTGACTCAACCTTGAGGGAAACATTGTTGGTGACATGAAGGGTTTTCGGTTTTCTTCCAAACATCGAGCCTGCCTCAAGGAGATAGTGCTTGTGCAGGTTACTGGCTTCGAGCAAAGTCATTAGGCCGCGCCTCCTTGTTGACGAAACATGGGCTGTTGTAGCGCCGAATCTGATTGAGCCGCTTTCGTGGCTTGTCTTTGATGATTGCGCTTCTCTGCTTTCTGCAAGTAGCTATCGTAGAGCTCTGGGCAGCGGTCACGAAAGCTGTAGTCTTCACTTCGTTGATCGAGTGGTGGTACGCTGCCGGGAATAGCAGGTAGCCTGTCCACATCGACGCCGACTCGTGGGATCGTATCGAGTAGTGCTTGCGTGTAGGGGTGCTGAGGGTTATCGAAAATCTCATTTACATCGGCGATTTCAACGACACGTCCCGCGTACATCACCATGACACGATCCGAAATTTGCGACACTACACCAAGAGAGTGACTGATAAATTGGATCGCCGTTCCCGTGGTTTCTCTCAGTTCTTCTAGTAGGTCGAGCACTTGCGCCTGAACCGTCACATCAAGCGCTGTTGTCGGTTCATCGGCAATCAATACTTTCGGCTTACAAGCGAGCGCCATGGCGATCATCACTCTCTGCCTCATTCCCCCTGATAGCTCATGCGGATAGGCATTAGCACGCTTTTCAGGGTACGGAATGTGAACTTGTTTGAGCATTTCGATGGCACGATCACGTGCTTCTTTGGGTGAGCTGTTTTCGTGAATAATGAACATTTCGGCGATCTGATCCCCGACTTTCATTACTGGGTTTAAGGCGGTCATTGGCTCTTGGAAGATCATGCCAATGCCTTCGCCACGGATATGCTGATACTGCTTTTCACCCAGGCCGACAAGATTTCTTCCGCCAAAACGAATATCACCAGACAAGGTAAGCGATTTATCGAGTAGCCCCATAATGGCAAGAGAGGTGAGTGACTTTCCGCAGCCAGACTCACCGACGACGCCAAGGATCTCTCCTGGCTTGATTTGATAGCTGACATCCTTAACAGCAAAATGCGGCCCTAGGGCCACACTCATATTGCGGACGTCTAAGATAACTTCATTCATAGACACTTCATTCTTAAAATGGACACCGCTTAGCGGTTTCGATGCTTATTCATTTCGAACTTTAGAATTCGAAATCTAGTTTGCTCGACTCCAGTTTTCAGACCAGTAGCTTGAGTAATGTTGGTGTCCGGTTGGCTCAACATTAACCAGCCATTTTGGAAGAATGTAACTGTCTGAACGATAGTAGAGAGGCAGTGCTGGCAGCTCTGTCGCATACAGATTTTGGAATTGCTTCCAAAGCTCAGTGCGCTTCTCTTTGTTAAGCTCGCCATCGATGGCTTCTAGAATGCGATCCATTTCTGGATTGCTGTAGCCAGCGTAGTTTTGTCCTGCCCATTGATTGTCTTTAGTTGGGATGTAATCAGAGTGCAGAATGGTTAACGGGGGGTTTTCTGGTGACGAGCTCCACGCAAACATAGCTAGACCTTTGTGTTTGCGCTCAGTCAGGGTAGTACCAAAGTACACGCGTGCAGTTTGGTTATTAATGTTTGCTTTGATGCCGATTTTCTTCCACTGACCTTGAGCGAATTGCTGTACCAACTCACGTGTTTTGTTGCCCGCAGTCGTCATAAACTCAATTTCCAGCGGCTCACCATCTTTCATTTGCACGCCATTGACTAGCTCATAGCCTGCTTCTTTCAGTAGTTGATTCGCTTTTTCTGGATTGTAGTCGTAGGTCGGTGTTTCAGAGGTATAGATGCTATCCAGTGGACTTGTATCTGAGTTAGCAACTTGCTGTTTTCCATCGAATAGTTTGTCGGTAATTAGCTTGCGATCTAGCCCAAATAATAACGCTTGGCGAACTTTTACTTCCGACAAGTGAGGATTGTTGAGCTGAACGTCCAAATGCTCGTAGAGAGATGCAGGACGAATATCGACGTTAAACCTGTCGCCAAATTTTTTCTCAAATTGTAGTGCTTGGTCGAGAGTCAGACCCAATTCGCCAGGGATGTAGTCGACGTCACCGGAAAGCAGATTGGCTTGCAAGGCTTGAGTGTCAGAGACGGTTTTGAGTGTCACTGTATCAAAATGCGGTTGTTTGCCTTTCCAATGTTTGTTTCGGGTCATTTTAACGAACTGACCTTGTTTGAGCTGCTCGATGATATATGGGCCGCTGTATAGGCCAGCCAAGGTTGGCTCTGTCACGAACTTGGTGTTGAGGTGATAGTTTTTAGAATTGCTTTCAAATACCGCTTGGTCGATGTGAGCGGGCAGAATGTTTGGGATATAGTCAGCGTTATATTTGAATGAAACGCGGTCGACATAGACATTCACTGTATGCTCATCGACAACTTCAAGCTGTTCGATCTGCTGCATAGTCGTCAACTCAGGGTTGCCTTGCACGTCAGGAGAGGTGACTACTTTATGCCAAAACACCATGTCTTTCGTGGTGATCGGAGTGCCGTCGCCCCAATAGAGATCAGATTTGAGTGTTACACGCATCTTAACACCTTGTTTGCTCTCACCTTCTTTGGCATGCGGCCTATCTACGATTTGCGCTAAACCATTTTCGAAGCTAGGGACTTCTTCACAATAAAAGCAAACGAGCTCCCAGTTTTGGTCGTACCCAATGGTTTCGCGATTAACAAAACCTTTGGTGTAGGCTTTTGCCACCATGCTGTCGATGTCAGGGTGCAGAGTGGCAGGGTATTGCGTAATACCGATGGTGAGCTTGTCGTTTGCCGCGAATGCTGAAGTTGAAAGCAATGCAGAAGCACAGGCGAGTGCAAATGCGGTTTTTTTAAATGGCATCTGATTTCCTTATCTTATTTTATTGACTTCAAGTCTGACGCCTGAAGTTAGTTACATCCGTGTCACCCTAAATTCACATTTACCGGTTTAAATACGGCGGTGTGTGTAGGTGCATATCTTGTCCACCATAGTGGGATGTCCATTGCCAAGCAACTCAATGGGTTAGTTGTTCGGCCGAATTGCATTTCATGTCACATTTCCCATTTATTTAGTGAACTAAAATCAAAAAGTGTGTGCTTTCTTGTCTTATCTAGTTGTGTTAATTACATTTTATTAACTGAATTATCACCTGGAGGGTTGGTGTGAAGCCAGATTGAATGCGTATCAGCATTGTGTTCTCAGCGTTAGTAACAAATCCTAAGGAGCCTCTATGCCCAACAGTGCGTTGGTTTCTCTAAACAGTGTTAACAAGCAATTTGTTGATGGCAATGAAGTGCACGCGGTGCTTAGCGACTGCGAATTGGTGATGGCTACCGGCTCGAGCATTGCTCTAATGGGAGCGAGCGGGAGTGGCAAAAGTACGTTGATGAACATCATTGCGGGCTTTGAGCCTTTAAATTCAGGAAAGCTAGTTCTTGATGGCCAAGATACGAGTCAATGGCGAGATAGTGACTGGAGCGATTTTCGCATCCACAAGTTAGGTGTTGTGTTCCAGCAGTTCAACTTATTGACGCCACTCAATGTGCGTCAAAACATTGCGTTTCCGCTGTCTCTTGCTCAAATGCAATGGAATGATTGGTGTGATTACTTAGTAGAGACATTAGGGCTAAGTGGACTACTGGATAGACATGTCGCGGCGTTATCCGGTGGGCAGCAGCAAAGAGTTGCCATCGCTCGAGCGCTTGCTAGTCAGCCTAAGTTGCTTTTAGCAGATGAACCAACGGGTAATTTGGATGAGCAATCGGGCAGAGAAGTCATGCAGCTTTTGGCCGACATTACCCAGCAAGGGAATACGGCGGTGCTTTTGGTCACGCACAGCGAGGAGTGTGCAGCTTTTATGCAGTCGAGATTACGTTTAGTGAACGGACAGCTTTATGACGCGAGTTAAGCTTTGGCATCTTGTGCTCGCACTGCGTGTTTATGCCCGTCATTATCTACAAGCTCCATTGCAAGCCGCCTCTATACTGATTGGTATCGTGCTTGCGGTGATGCTGTTTGTTGCGGTGCAAGCGATAAACCTAAATGCAAAGCGCAGCTACGCTGATGCCGCAGAGCAACTGAGTCTGCCTGCCTCGCAATTTATCATCCCTCCTACTGGACAAAAGTACTTCTCAAACGATCTCTATTTTCAGCTCAGGCAGGCTGGGTTGAGCCAATCACTGGCGGTACTTGAAGGACGCGTTCGCTCATCCGAAGGTCGGCGATATTCAGTGCAGGGCAGTGACGTCGTTGCGGCTGTCACCGCGACGATGAACCGTGGGAGAGAAGACGGTAAACAACCGATTTTTCTGTTCGACCAGCAATTGCCATTGACTGACATGCTTCAAGGTGAACCCATCGCTTTGGTGAGTGAACAACAGTTTGAGCAAATGGGGCGCCCTAGCCAGTTGATACTCGATGACACCAAGACACAAATTTATGCCGTGCCAGATCAATGGCAACTGGGTAATCGAATGCTGGTGGACATTAGCTTCGCGGAGCGTTTACTCAATCGCTCTGGGCAGCTTAGCTACATAGCGGTGTTTGGAAGTCGCAGCGCGCAGGAGAAGCAATGGAAGAGCCTCGTCGCAGCGCAAGGCCAGTGGATTGAAAATACTCAAAGCAGCGATCTCGATTCACTGACCGATAGTTTCCACCTAAATCTAACCGCAATGAGCATGCTGGCTTTTTTGGTAGGGCTGTTTATTGCCTACAATGGCGTGAAGTACAGTTTGTTAAAGCGCAGGCGATTGCTGGTTCAGCTGCAGCAAGCGGGACTTCAATCCACAATCGTCTTTACTGCTTTGTTGGTTGAGCTGACCATCATGGTTCTGCTTGGATCCTTGCTTGGTTTTATATTCGGAATGCAGTTGAGTCATTGGCTGCATCCAACGGTAGCATTGACGTTGGAGCAGCTTTACGGCGCCACGCTCTTGCCAGGTTCTTGGCAATGGAGCTGGTTGTTTCAAGCCCTCTCTATCACGTTGACCGCTGCACTGGTGGCATGTTGGCAACATTTTCGGGGTAGCGTTCAGCAACCTTTATCAATACACAGTGGCTATTACGCGCTTCCAGAACCACAAAAGACCACCCAGCTATTGGTTATGGCCATTGGTTTAACGATGTTGGCTGTAGTTGGACTCGTGCTCAGTCATCATTTTCGGGTCACTATGCTTTGGCTTGGCGTGTTGGTGGTTGCTACGCCACTATATCTGCCTAAAGGCTTATTGTTGCTGAGCGCTTGGGCTGAAAAGCTGTTTACCAGTGGGTTGAAGCATTATCTCGTCGCTGAGCTTAAAGAGTTGGTTGCGCCGTTATCTCTCGCGATGATGGCACTGCTGCTGGCCATGACAGCGAACCTGGCGATGAATACCCTAGTGGTGAGTTTTGAGCATACATTGAAACAGTGGCTAGAGCAGCGCCTTCATGCGGACATTTATATCAGTCCCGCTCAAAGTGAGATGAGCAGTATTCAAAGTACGTTGCAGTCTATGCCAGGAGTAAGTGCCATCTTCACTCAAAGCTATTTAGATACGACGGTTTCTAACCTTCCAACCAAGCTCGGCACCAAAGACACGTTAACACTTGAACAAACGATGGTCGTTAAAGAAATGGTGGACGACTTCTGGCCACGTTTTTATCAAATGGAGCTAGCGGCTATCAGTGAACCAATGGCAGTGAAACTTGGATTAGCCCTTGGTGATGAGCTAGAAGTGGCGGAGCTAAACACTGCGCTTGAAAAACCACTAAAAGTCGGTGCAATATTTTATGATTACGGTTCACCAACAGGGGAGCTATTGATCGCTCCCGAACTTTGGCAGCGCGCTGAATTTTCGCCTGTACCCACTAGCTTGGGTATTGAATCAGAACTTGATAGCGATGATATGCGCAGGCGATTGATGGACGAGTTTGGGTTTAGTGACAACCAGCTCTACGATCAACAACAAATCAAAACCATAGCACTCGAGATTTTCTCGCAGACATTTGCGGTTACAAAAGCATTGAATGGTGTCACGTTAATGGTGGCGGTAATCGGGCTGTTTAGTGCCTGCTTCATGCTTATAGAAGCGCGCAAAGCAGCCATAGCCCGGCTGTATGCACTTGGGGTACGAAGTCGACTATTGCTAGGCATGGTTGTGATGCAAATGGTGGTGTTAGTTTGCTTTACGCTATGCCTTGCGCTGCCGCTCGGTGCGTTGGTGGGGTACATATTGACGGATATGGTAACGCTGCGCGCATTTGGATGGAGCCTGCAATTTGTTTGGAGTTGGAGCGATATCGCGATGCTATCACTGGTGAGTATCGCAACAGCATCAGCGGCGACGGCATTGCCGTTGTGGCGTTTGGTGAAACGTCCAGCGATGTCGAGTCTTCAGAGCGAGGTGCTGTGATGAAAAATAGATCCTCGTGTCTTTTGGTGACACTGTTGCCACTCTTATTTCTATTGAGCGGTTGTGAGGAACCAAAGCCTCAAGGTTTTGGTGCTTTACTTGGCCAAGATGAACAAGGCTTTACCAAGGTGACGGCCAATCGAAGCATAGAGTTTCCTAAAGATCATCAGCCGCACAATGATTTTCGCTATGAGTGGTGGTATGTCACTGCAAATTTAGAGAACAGTGCAGGCGAAACATTTGGCGTTCAATGGACGCTGTTTCGAATCGCCTTAGCGCCAGAGGAGGCGCAAAACGTAGAACAACAAAAGGCAAACTGGAACAGTACACAGATATACATGGCGCACAGTGCAATCACCACGCCAACGCTTCATCTTGCACAAGAGAAATGGTCTCGCGCCCATCCAGAAATCGCTGGGGTGACTGAGCGGCCTTTTCGTGTTTATTTGGATGATTGGCAATGGAATAGTGAGTCCCAAGACATGTTCCCCGCCACACTTTCCGTTGCCGCAGGTGTATTTAGCTACGAGCTCTCACTCTCTAGCGAGTCAGCCTTTCAGCTTCAGGGTGATAATGGTTATAGCGTGAAAAGTGCCGATGGTAGGGTTGCTTCTCATTATTACAGTCAGCCGTTTATAGACGTCACGGGCTCGATTCAAGTGGAAGGGCAAAGGCATCAGGTGACAGGGCAAGCATGGATAGACAGAGAGTGGAGTTCCCGATTTTTGCTCGGCTCTCAGCAAGGTTGGGACTGGTTCGCACTGAGGCTCGACACAGACACTAGTTTGGTGGTTTTTCAGCTCAGAGACAACCAAGCAGGGGAAGCTAACTACGCCTATGGACGATTGATGTATCGTGACCGAGAAGGAATCACCATTAGTGCAGATGAACTCTCTCTCAAGGTAAAGACACACACAGACCTAAATGGCCACCCGCACCCGACATCGTGGCAACTAGACATACCAACACACGAGCTATCTTTGACGATTAACGCCATTAACCCTAATGCCAAAATGCCTTTGACCGTACCTTACTGGGAAGGACCCGTACAGATAAAAGGCTCCCATGAAGGTCTTGGATACATGGAATTAACGGGTTACTAAGTCTTGTAATGTCGTTCGAGACGCAAACTTTAATGTAACGCACGTAATTGGCGTGCTTCGACTTGGTTTGCAATCTCCAACATAGTACACCTCTCTGTAGATGACTTAGGTATTTAAAATTGGAGAGGGTTCATGCAGTCGCTCGTAGCTTTATCGATGTTTTCGATTCTATCGATCATCGCGTTGATTCACGTGTATTGGGCGTTTGGGCGTAAAAAGGGCGTTCAATTGGCGATCCCCAAATTAGAAGGGAGTAATGCGTTTACGCTGGGTGCTGGGGTGATATTTTTAGTGGCGATTTGCCTTTCGCTGTTTGCCTCACTGTCTTTAGGGTTAATAGAGTTAGTATTCATCGAACCTGAGCTGCTCGAGTATGTTCAGTGGGCAGGTATTGTTGTCGGAACGATTTTTATTTTAAGAGCGATAGGCGACTTTAACTTGGTTGGCTTTACCAAAAAAACAAACAGGGTGATTTTGCCGTGCTTGAGAATGTGCTCTATTCACCGCTGTGTTTATTGCTTGGCTCGGGCTACTTCTATCTGGTCTGGTGTGGAGAGACGTAATAGTGAACAAACGAAAAGAGCGCACCGAGGTAGTTACACTTCGAATGCGCTCCAATGACTAATCGTGACTATTTTTCAGCTTGAGTAAACTCAGACCAGCTCAATACACCTTGTACTGCGCGTTTCCAACCGCTATAACGAGTTTCACGCTTTTCTGCATCACCAGATGGAATAAAGGTACGGTCGATTTCTGCTTTACCGGATACTTCCTCCAATCCCTCCCAGAAACCGACAGCAATACCAGCGAGGTAAGCTGCACCGAGTGCAGTGACTTCAACCACTTTTGGTCTGTGTACTTCTGTGTTCAATAGATCCGCTTGGAACTGCATCAAGAAGTTGTTCGCAACTGCACCGCCGTCTACACGTAAAGAGGCGAGCTCAATGCCGGAGTCAGCTTGCATGGCATCAATCACGTCACGGCTTTGATAAGCAATACTTTCCAATGTCGCTCGGATGATATGATTCGCTCCTGTCCCGCGCGTCATACCAATAATGGTACCGCGTGCGTAAGCATCCCAGTACGGTGCGCCAAGGCCAGTGAAGGCTGGAACCACATACACGCCATTACTCGACTCTACTTTGTTCGCAAAGTACTCAGAGTCTTTCGCATCACTCAATAGCTTCATTTCATCGCGTAGCCACTGAATAGATGCTCCTCCCATAAATACAGAGCCTTCAAGCGCATAAGCAAGATCGCCTTTCGGGCCGCATGCGATGGTCGTTAGCAAAGAGTTTTTAGAATTAATTTTCTCTTTACCGGTATTCATCAGCATAAAGCATCCTGTGCCGTAGGTGTTTTTCGCTTGTCCTGGTTCTACACACATTTGGCCGAATAGCGCCGCTTGTTGATCACCTGCAATACCGGCAATAGGGATACGTGTACCGCCTTTACCACCAATGTTGGTTTGGCCGTAAACTTCTGAAGATGGTTTCACTTCTGGCATCATAGAAAGTGGAATATCAAATTCTTTGAGAATGCGTTCGTCCCACTCAAGCGTATTGATATTGAAAAGCATGGTACGTGATGCGTTGGTGAAGTCAGTCACGTGGACGCGGCCTTGAGTCATCTTCCAGACTAGCCATGTGTCTACAGTACCAAACATCAGTTTGCCTTCTTCAGCAAGGTCGCGTGCATCTTCGACGTTATCGAGGATCCATTTAACTTTCGTGCCTGAGAAGTATGGGTCGAGTACCAGACCTGTGTTCTTACGAACATATTCTTCAAGGCCGTCGCGTTGTTTAAGTTCTTGACAGATTTCTGCTGTGCGGCGACATTGCCAGACAATGGCGTTGTAGACTGGCACACCCGTTTCTTTGTTCCAAACGATGGTCGTTTCACGTTGGTTGGTAATGCCGATAGCGGCGACTTCATCTGAAGTGATGCCCTTTTGGCCAAGTGCTTCAATCAGAGTGGAGCTCTGCGTGGCATAGATCTCTAGCGGATCATGCTCAACCCATCCAGCTTCTGGATAGATTTGAGTAAATTCTCTTTGGGCGACACTGACAATATTAGCGTCATGGTCAAGTACGACCGTTCGTGAGCTGGTGGTGCCTTGATCAAGAGCGACGATGTATTTCTTAGTCATAGTAGTGTCCTTTTGATTTCGTTGTAATTATCTGTAGGGGATAGAGTTAACTTATTAAACGTGTGCTTCCGTGTCGTTGACTTCAGCTTCTTCCTCGCACTGCGCAGGGCTAGTGCAACCGCCAGCAGCAGGAAGGTAAGCGCCAATCACTTTTGGATATAGCCAGCCGCCAAATAGGCCGCCTGCGATAGTGGCAAAAATAGGAACAATGAAATATGGGATATCTTTCGCTCCCGTCAGTGCATAATCCCAACCAGCAAAGTAGGCAAATAGCTTAGGACCGAAGTCACGTGCAGGGTTCATCGCAAAGCCGGTCAGTGCACCGAGCGAACCACCAATTGTCGCAACAAGTAAACCAATCAACAGTGGTACCATCGCACCGCGAGATTCGCCGCCGTTATTGCTATCACCAAACGCTAAAATGCCGAACATGAGAACTGCTGTGATGGTAAATTCCACCGCTGCTGCGCCTAAGAAGGACAGAGAAGCGTGAGGGTAGGTAGAGAAAATACCTGCTGTTGCGAGTGCTTCAGGTGTATCTCGTGCAACGCCGTTGGCAAGTTCCCAGTCGACAAACAAGTTGCTGAACAGTCCATATACCAACGCCGCCGCACAGAATGCACCTGCAACTTGCGATGCGATATAAGGTAGTACCTTATGCTTTTCAAACCCGTGGAACGCAGCAAGAGCAATGGTCACCGCTGGATTGATGTGAGCACCAGAAACACCTGCGGTGCAGTACACAGCAAGCGCTACGGCTAAGCCCCATACGATACTCACTTCCCATTGGCCGAACTCAGCACCGGTTAACACTAACGCCGCAACGCAGCCGACACCCCAAAATATAAGCAAGCCAGTACCAATAAACTCTGCGATACACTGGCCGAGTAGCGCAGGATCTTTTTTTATACTCATAGTTCTTTCCTTGGTCTTGTTTCATATGCATATCAAATGTGCGCTGGGATTGTAGCTGATTAGACCAGTTAGAAATCCGGCTTAGATCTCATATGTGCGTACGAAAGTTAAAAATGTTCGTATTATGTTCACAATTGTTATCCAAAGCACATTTTATGTTCGTTTAGGTTATTTTTCGCGAAATAGAGCAGAGCTTCGTTTGCTTTAGCTGTAATCGAAGACAGTAATGGACAGATTTGGTGTAGCGACTATTTAAAACCTTACCAATACCAAGTAAACTCGAGGTTCACCATGGTTTTAACGCGAGGGAGTGTGGTTGAAAGCGATAAAAAGACATCAGGAAATCATTGAATTGGTGACCACGCATGGCTACGTCAGCACGGAAGATTTGGTTGAAAAGTTTCATGTGAGTCCACAGACGATTCGTCGAGACTTAAACGAATTGGCGGATGCGAACAAAATCAAACGTAATCACGGTGGGGCAACCATTGTGACCAGCTCTGAAAATTCGTCCTACCAAAGCCGCAAAGTCTCCAGTCAGGCAGAGAAAGAGCGGATTGCTGCGCAGCTCGTCAAACACATACCGAATGGTGCCACACTGTTTATCGATATCGGTACCACGCCAGAGGCCATTGCTAAAGCGCTATTGGTTGAACACAGTGACTTGCGTATTGTGACCAACAATATCAACGTTGCATCGATGTTGATGCACAAAGAAAGCTTCCGTGTCATCTTAGCAGGAGGTGAAGTTCGTGGTCGCGATGGCGGCGTCACAGGAGAGTCGACCATTGATTTCGTGGCTCAGTTTAGACTCGATTTTGGTATTTTAGGTATTAGTGGCATTGATTATGATGGCTCACTATTGGATTTCGATTACCATGAAGTTCGAGTAAAACGCGCGATCATTGAAAACAGTCGGAGCGTTTTGTTGGGAGTCGACCACAGTAAGTTTGGTCGCAATGCGATGGTGAAACTGGGTGGTATCGAAGAAGTCGACTTGGTCATCTCTGATATGAAACCACCAAAAGAGATCTGCAATGTTCTGAAAGATAATGAGATTAACGTCGAAATTGCTTAGCGTCTGATAACGAGTCGTGACTTGAGAGACCAGCCTTTATGGCTGGTTTTTTTGTATCTGTGTTTTGTAGTCATGGCATTTATCAAAATTAAAGGTTTTTACCGAAACCAAATTGCGCGATTAAATGTTCGAACGAACATTTGTGAGCAAAATCCCGAAATTTATTGAGTTTTAATGCCACACTAATTGTGCGTTAATTCAATGGGTGGGATGCAATGAAAGCAATAGCTCGATATCAAACAGAGGTGATTGTCATAGGAGGCGGTGCAACAGGATCTGGCATTATGCGGGACTGCGCATTGCGGGGCATTGATTGTATTTTGCTCGAGCGAGATGACTTGGCCTCTGGTACAACTGGCAGAAATCATGGTTTATTGCATTCTGGTGCGCGTTACGCTGTCACTGATCCTGATTCTGCAATGGAGTGTATTGCTGAAAATCGCATCTTAAAGTCCATTGCCTCACACTGTATTGAAGACACTGGTGGTATGTTCATCACGCTTCCAGAAGATGAGCTCTCCTTTCAAGACGAGTTCGTTGCAGCGTGCGATGTTGCCGGAATCGAAACCGAGCGAATGACAACCAAAGAAGCGTTACTGTTTGAGCCTAACGCCAATCCAGCAATGCTCGGCGCGATTAAAGTACCAGACGGCACCATTGACCCATTTAGATTGTGTGCTTCAAACGTACTCGATGCCAAAGAGAGAGGCGCTAGGCTATTTAGCCATTGTGCTGTGACATCTCTCATCCGAGAAGGGGATCGAGTCATTGGTGTTAATGCTTTCAATACACGCACTCAGTTACCGTTTGAGGTGTTTGGGCAAGAGGTCATCAATGCTGCTGGTATTTGGGGACAGACAATATGTGAGTATGCGGATCTCAGCGTAAAAATGTTCCCAGCTAAAGGATCTCTTCTGATACTCGACTACCGCATCAATAACCGAGTCATCAATCGTTGCCGCAAACCGGCGGATGCCGATATTTTGGTACCTGGCGACACCATTTCTCTCATCGGAACCACATCCGAACATATCGATTACGACCAAATAGACGATCTTCGCGTGAGTGCCGATGAAGTCGATATTCTACTGGAGGAAGGTGCAAAGCTTGCGCCAATTATGAGCCAAAGCCGGGTGCTACGTGCTTATGCGGGTGTCAGACCTTTAGTTTCACTCAGTGAAGACACTAGCGGGCGTAATATCAGCCGCGGCATCGTTCTTGTTGATCACGCGGAGTTTGACGGCCTGCATGGCTTTACCACTATTACTGGCGGCAAGCTAATGACATATAGGCTCATGGCGCAAATGGCGACCGACAGCGTCGCGAAAAAGCTTGGCAACACCATTCCTTGTATCACGCACACCACACCTTTGCCTGGCTCTTATAGTGCCCCAACTCCTGCTAAGAAAACCGCAAGTATCGCAAAGCCTGTTTATCACTCTGCGATTGATCGACATGGAGAGCGGGCACTGGCGTTTTTATCTGATGACCAAGCCAGCCAGTCTGTGATTTGTGAGTGTGAGATGGTCACTGCAGGTGAAATTGAATACGCGGTAAAAGCGTTGGATGTGCATAACCTCGTCGATTTACGTCGAAGAACAAGGTTGGGAATGGGGCCATGTCAGGGCGAAATGTGCAGCTATCGAGCAGCCAGTCTATTGGCCGACTACGGTAACTTTTCGGGGTACGAAGTTGGAGAGATGCTGCATGACTTTCTTGAAGAGCGCTGGAAGGGCACCAAACCTGTACTTTGGGGCGATGCTCTGCGGGAGGCGGAATTTAGCTACTGGATATATCAAGGCTTATTTGGGGCCGGGGATTTTGAGCTCAAACAAGATGATGTGAATCACTACGAAACGAAACAAGAGACAGATAAGGAAGTGGAGGCTGAGCAATGATTGATTATGATGTGGTTGTCATTGGTGGCGGCCTTGCAGGGTTTAGCAGCGCTTTAAGATGCATTGAGCGTGGACTCAAAACCGCCGTGGTTTCTCATGGTCAAAGTGCAATGCATTTTTCATCTGGCTCTATCGATGTGCTGAGTCATTCGCCAATAACTGGCGAAGCAGTGAGCAATCCTTTTAATGAAATTGCTGAGCTTGCTAAGACTTCGTCTTTACATCCTTACGCAAAGTTAGGTGAGAAACGGGTCTTCGAGTCACTCAGCTGGTTTCAACAGTTGATGAGCAAGAATGGGCTGCCTTTGATACATCAAGATTCATTGGATAATCACTATCGAATCAGCAGCCTAGGCACACTAAAGTCCACATGGTTATCTCAACCTTACGTATGGCAACTTGATCAGAAATTTGCGGCTCTCAATCAGATTGAACGAGTAATCTTAGTCTCGATTGAAGGTTTCCGAGATTTCCAGCCGGAGATTGCCAAAGCCAAGTTGGCGAGTTTACCAATGTTCGCTGACAAAGAGCTGCTCACAGTAAAAATCACGCTTGATACATCAGGTATAGCTCAAAGAAATTGCCACGAATTTCGTTCTATTGATGTGTCTCGGCTGCTGCGTCAAGAGGCTGACTTTAAGAACTTTTGTTCCCAGCTTAGGCAAGTTGCCACGCCGAACGATTTGGTACTAATGCCTTCAATCCTTGGCAATGGAGATGGCTTAGTACTGATGGAAAAACTGGCCTCTGAAACACATCTGAAGTTTCATGAAGTGCCCACTATGCCGCCGTCCCTTTTGGGTATACGAATCGAAGACACGTTAAGACGAGCATTTATTGAAGCGGGTGGTGCACTTCATGTTGGCGACGAGGTGACGCACGGTGTGTTTAAGCAAAACGGTGACCAGCTTTCGCTTGCGTGTTTGTATACTCGAAAAATGCGAACTGTACCTATCAATACGAAGCATGTGGTGCTGGCATCAGGGAGCTTCTTTAGCAAAGGCCTGAAAGCGGAGCATCATAAGGTGAGCGAGCCTATCTTTGATTTAGATATTGAAGACATCGGTGGGCGGGAATCATGGTATTCAAAGCACTTTTTCTCACACAAATCCCATCCATTTATGAACTTTGGTGTGTCAACTAATCGGGAGCTCAAGCCCCTTAAAGCGCATCAGTGCATAGACAATGTCTATTGTGCAGGCTCTATTCTTGCTCATTATGATCCTATTGCTCATGGCTGTGGCGGGGGCGTAGCAATAAGCACTGGTTTCCATGTTGCCGATGCAATCGCTGAAAGCCAGGTGTTAGCGTGTTATTTACAAAAATTAAGCCATTCACAGCAGCCCAATCAATCACCAAAGAAAGGAGCGCTAGTATGACTGCCGTACGCCCAGCTGAACTAATCGCCGTCGCTAGCCTTAATGGTGATGAGCAAACGAAAACCTTTGAGAACTGCATTAAGTGCACGGTGTGTACCGTCTATTGTCCAGTCGCAAAAGCCAACCCTGAATACCCTGGACCCAAACAATGTGGCCCTGATGGAGAGCGTTTGAGACTGAAAAGCCCAGAGTTTTTTGATGATGTACTTAAGCTCTGTACTAACTGCAAGCGCTGTGAAACTGCTTGTCCCTCTGGGGTGCGTATTGGCGACATTATTGCTTCCGCGCGAGGAAAGCATGGACGCAAACCGCTGAGTCTGACAACGGCAAGAGATTTCGTCCTGAGCCATACTGATCTGTTTGGTAGCTTAGCCACTCCGTTTGCCCCTATTGTAAATAAGCTAACCGAGCAAAGCCTCGTGAAAAAGGCCATGCACCATACGATTCAAGTGCATGATCATAAGTCTTTACCTAAGTATTCACATGGTACTTTCCGTCGTTGGTACAAAAAACACGTCGCCGATCAAAGCCAATATCGCCGGCAAATCAGCTATTTTCATGGTTGCTACGTTAACTATAACGATCATAGTGTTGGCCAAAACTTCATCCGTGTTATGAACGCGATGAACATTGGTGTCCAACTATTAGAGCGAGAGAAGTGTTGTGGAGTGCCCTTGATTGCCAACGGTTTTCACGCCAAAGCAAAGAAAAACGCAGAGCTTAATGTAAGTCAGTTGGAGAAAGCGTTAGAGAGCCGCTCTGAGTCGGTGATCTCAACGTCGTCGACCTGTGCGTTTACCTTACAAGAAGAGTATCCCCATGTACTCGATGTCGATAACCAGAAGGTTGCTGACAAAGTACATCTATTTAGCCGCTTTATGTTCGGTGAGTGGCGTGAGGGCAACATACCAAAAATGAAGCCACTGAATAAGCGTATTGTGTATCACACACCTTGCCACTTGGAGCGTAGCGGTGACCATATCTTTACTATTGAGCTTCTAAAAATGATCCCAGGTCTGGAAGTGCAAGTGCTAGATAGTGAGTGCTGCGGCTTGGCCGGAACTTATGGTTACAAGCGCGAAAACTACGATGTATCAATGAAGATAGGTCACGGCTTATTTGAGAAAATTGATCACTCACAGGCCGATTTGGCGGTTTCTGATTGCGAAACTTGTCGTTGGCAAATCGAAGAGAATACTGGGTTATCTTGTGTACATCCTTTGAGTCTCATTGTGGAAGCACTTGAATGATGAAAATATGCTTAGTGTTGAGTGTATCTATCCGTGAGCTTTGGCGAAACGGATAGGATAAAGGTTAGTGTTCTAATTATTATTATGTGCTTGGTGAAGTGGCTAGCACATAGAAAGCGGTTTGCCAATTGTTGTTTTTATTATCAAAAACTTAAAATTATTTGCAAAGGTAACATTTAATCTCGCACTAGTTGTATGGTTTTGTAATTAATTCAGTGGTTTAACTAACTTTGTGTGAAGTGGATCGTATATCTAAATCACTAATTTATTGATGTTTTTTAGTTGTTAACAGAATGCTATACCTTGAAATTAACGTCGGCTTTACTTAGAGTGCTAAACGTTACATTACAAAGTACTTTAAGGACAACTCAACATGGATCCCATTCTGGAAGTTAAGGGACTGTATAAAGTGTTTGGGGAGAACCCGGAAAGGGCATTCTCACTCATAGACAAAGAAGTTGATAAAGAAAGCATCTTTGAGCAGACAGGTCTAACCGTTGGCGTAAATGATGTGTCTCTTTCGATTAATGAAGGTGAGATCTTCGTCATCATGGGGCTTTCTGGCTCAGGCAAGTCTACCCTTGTTCGACTTCTTAACCGTTTGATCGAACCCACCAAAGGCAGTGTCTACCTAAAAGGTAAAGACATAGCGCATATCTCTGAAGAAGAGCTACGAGAAGTTCGCCGCAATAACATCTCGATGGTTTTTCAAAACTTTGCTCTTATGCCTCACATGACCGTCATTGAAAATGCGGCGTTTGGTCTGGAACTTGCTGGCGTCGAGTCTGATAAACGAAATCGTTCTGCATTGTCAGCGCTTGAACGCGTAGGTCTTGATACTTATGCTGAATCTTACCCTGACGAACTGTCTGGAGGTATGAAGCAGCGTGTCGGATTGGCTCGTGCACTGGCGTGTGACCCAGATATTCTACTAATGGACGAGGCATTTTCCGCTCTCGACCCTCTTATTCGTACTGAAATGCAAGACGAACTTATCCGTCTGCAGAACGATGACAAACGCACCATTGTATTTATTTCACATGACTTAGATGAAGCTATGCGCATTGGGGATCGTATTGCCATCATGCAAAATGGTGATGTGGTACAAGTGGGCACCCCGGATGAAATCCTTCATAATCCAGCCAATGATTACGTGGAAGCCTTCTTTAGAGGTGTGAACGTAGCCAGCGTCCTGACCGCCAAAGACATTGCCCGTAAGAAACCTGCTGCTATGTTCAGAAAATCTGAACACGATGGGCCTGGTTCTGCAATGCAACTTCTAATGGATCATGATCGTGATTTCGGCATTGTTGTCGATAAAGCGTCGAACTATTCAGGCATAGTGTCACTCGACTCATTGCGCTTAGCCTACAAAGAGCAGCGCTCTTTGGCGAGTGCGCAGCTTGAGGAATCGGTAACTCTTCAGCCGAATCAACCAGTGAATGATGTATTAGGCGTTGTGGCAAGCGTTCCATACCCAGTTCCAGTGGTAGATGATATGGGCAATTATTTTGGTGTTATAACCAAGTCACGTCTATTACAAACACTGGATAAGGATTAGTCATATGTCATCTGAACAAAACAATAACGATCCTTGGGTGCAGACAGCACAGCCAGCAAGTGATCCGTGGGCCGATACTTCACAATCTCAAAGCGACCCATGGGCGCAAGGCGGCGAAGTAGCCCCTGCGACCGAATGGCTTACATCAGAAGCTGTTGAAGAAAAGCAATTTGATGTGCTTAATCCTTTCCAGGATGCGGTATTGCCTCTAGATAATTGGGTGGAATCTGGTTTGAACTGGCTGGTCGAGCATGGTAGGCCTGTATTTCAAGCCATTCGAGTTCCTATCGACTTTATCTTGATGTCATTTGAGACTGCGCTGGTATCAACACCCGCGCCATTCATGCTGCTCATTTTATTCTTGTTAGCGTGGCAGTTCTCAAATCTGAAGCTCGGTGTATCAACTTTGGTATCACTGATCTTTATCGGCTTAATTGGTGCTTGGTCTGAAGCTATGACCACGTTATCTCTAGTGCTTACTTCCGTATTCTTCTGTTTGCTTATAGGACTCCCGGTCGGGATATGGTTAGCGCGCAGTGAAACGGCTGCAAAGTTTATTCGACCGATTCTCGATGCTATGCAAACCACGCCAGCATTCGTGTATTTGGTACCTATCGTTATGCTGTTTGGTATTGGTAACGTCCCAGGGGTAGTGGTGACGATAATCTTCGCTTTACCACCTGTTATACGATTAACCATTCTAGGTATCCAACAAGTGCCAGAAGACCTGATAGAAGCAGGTCACTCGTTTGGAGCGAGTAAAAAGCAAATGTTATATCGCATTCAATTACCTTTAGCATTGCCAACTATCATGGCCGGTGTAAACCAAACTCTGATGTTATCATTATCCATGGTAGTCATTGCCTCGATGATTGCAGTAGGCGGTTTGGGGCAAATGGTACTGCGTGGAATCGGCCGTCTTGATATGGGCTTAGCTGCTGTGGGCGGCTTAGGCATCGTTATTCTAGCCATTTTGCTTGACCGTATCACTCAGGTTCTTGGCGTCAATGCGGGTAACACTAAATCACGATGGTACCAGAGCGGACCAATCTCATACTTTTACAAACTTAAAACCAAAAACGTTATATCGAATCAATCTATTAGGAGAACGACCAATGAGTAATTCATGGAAGAGTGTGCTGACTGCGAGTACATTGGCGACTATTACTATTGCAGGTCAAGCTGTTGCTGCAGCGTTACCAGGTGAAGGTGTGTCTATTCAGCCTGTACAATCGACAGTGGCAGAAGAAACGTTCCAAACTTCTATCGTAAACCGGGCTCTTGAAGAGCTTGGCTACGATGTTCAGCTAACTAAAGAAGTGGACTACAACGTTGCTTATACTTCTGTTGCTAAAGGTGATGCGACGTTTCTTGCTGTTGGCTGGTTCCCACTTCACGTTGATAAGTACAACATGTCCGGTGGTGATGATAAGTTTTACCGTGAAGGAGTGTACGTGAGCGGTGCGGCTCAAGGCTACCTAATCGATAAGAAGACCGCAGATAAATACAACATTACCAATATTGCTCAGCTATCTGATCCAAAAATTGCTGCACTATTTGATGCGAACGGTGATGGTAAGGCCGATTTGACAGGCTGTAATCCTGGCTGGGGCTGTGAGTTAGTTATTGAAGAACAGTTAAGTGCGTATAAACTTAGCGATACCGTGACACATAATCAGGGCAACTATGCCGCTATTATCGCTGATACTATTTCACGTTACAAAAAGGGTGACCCAGTGTTGTACTACACTTGGACTCCATATTGGGTGAGTGGTGTGCTAGTTCCAGGTAGAGACGTAGTATGGCTTGAAGTGCCATTCTCCGCACTTCCTGGTGACCGTAAAAGCGTTGATACCGCACTATCAAATGGCAAGAACTATGGGTTTGAAATGAATTCAATGCGCATAGTAGCCAACAAAGAGTTCGCACAGAGCAACCCGGCGGCAGCTAAGCTATTTGAAATCATCAAGCTCAACATCAACGATGTGAGTGCTCAAAACATGATGATGAGTCAAGGTAAGGGCAGCCCTGCTGATATCGAAGCGCACGTAAACGGTTGGATCAAAGCGAATCAAAAACAGTTTGATGCTTGGGTAGCAGAAGCGAAAAAAGCAGCAATGTAATTGATTTAGTCTAACTAAGCTCCCCCAAATTGTCATGAAGGCCTCCCAAGATACTAGGAGGCCTTTTTTTGAATAGCTATTCCACAACGGCCATTGGTGTTCTTTGCATTCACCAAAGACCGCTTTGATTGAGTTTTCCTTAGTTAAAAAGTGAAGGTGAAGAAAGCTGGCTGGTTCACTTTATACATGTACGTTATACGTTTATGATTGAAATTTAAAAGAATTAGTATAGATTGGTGAGCAAATTTCTGACAAGGCTGTGACTAATTGGCAGTGCGCGAATGGATCAACGTTCACTCTCCAATATAGCTTAAATGACGCTATTTGGTACCATGAAAAGTTCAAACTGACGGCTAAATATACAACGTAGTAAGTAAGCTAGGATGGCCTATGAATCGTTACGGCACCATACGATTATCAACATTTTCCCCCATTAGAACTCCGCTCAACTCTAACAGTGAGCTTCGCTCTTCATTAAGTAGTAAAGAGCATCTACGTCTCAAATACAGACTAGAAAGAGTGTTTCATACACACTTTGAGCCCGTACAGCAGGTCAGGAATGACGGCTACAACAACATTGATTGTGACAATCATCCTTACTTCTTTCAAGCGATGTACTCAGGTAGTGTTGACCTCATTCGAACCGATGAATACATATCATCAAGAAAATTATTCCCTTGGTGGAAAAAAGCACGGCTGATTCGTAGTGATGTTCATTTTTTTGACGATACTGTAGGCGTATTGCATTTGGAAATCGATCTAAACATCGAAACCGATGAAGATGCTGAGTATTTATTCCGTGGAGAGATAGATAGCGATCTGTCAGAACTGGCAAACATTGCCTATCAATACTCTCTTAGGCCAGCGTTCAACAAGATTGCAAAAACATTGAACCTGACTAGCTACGACCATCTTATACAACCGGACAAGTTTAGGATATTCAACGACATCAGTTTTGAGCCCAACAAAAATGAGCACCAAGGAGTAATGTGGACGGGTCGCATGATATTTAGCCCTTTGGAACATTCGGATTCTTTGCTAAATATACTTCGCTCTTGGGTTGGGCTTGAGGAATCAGATGAGTTGGATGGGTATTATCTCGGATCCGGAAACATTCTTGTGCTCGATTATAAATCGGTCGAAGACTGGTACCGAGTTCAGCTCGTTTGCCAATGCTATAACGCCATACTCTATCTTCTAAACACCAAGCTAAAACGGACCTATGCAGAGATAACTGAGCGTGATGAACTTCGTTCAGGAAGCCGCAGAGAGTTAAGTTCAACCCTAAGTAGAACTCAGCGTTCATTGGAGCATATTGAATTTTGTAGCCTTGAGTTCAAAGATGCTCGAATTGGCACTCAGTCCAGTCGTCGCAAACTAATGAACCATTTTTGTGAAGCCTGGAGCTTAGAAGAACTTCAGGAGCTCACAATTCAGAGAGCAAACCTTATTAGTATACGGATAGACGCTATACTTGGTGAGCAGCAAGCAAAAATCAATAGAACTGTTGAATACCTATTATCGGGTATTGGCTGTTTAGCTATTGTCGACCTCACCATTAGTCTGATTTCAGCCTCTGACAACTTAGAACAAGATGACATTCCTGGTGTGTTTGACGTATTTAGCTCTATTCCTCATGATGGCTCTGCGTGGATGTCGATTGCAATCGTCAGTTTTATCTTTCTCTACTTGTACAAACAAAGGAACTGAGCCAATGGTCGCCAATACCAGAGTTCGATTTGATGTTTGCTTTACTGTAAACTCGCGCCAACAAGTTACACCCGTTTGTCAGCAATTAGGCTCCAGTTTAAGTAGACTGTTCGGAGGAGTTACTTTTTATAATAACGCTGAGGGAGCGATAGGATATTGGACTGCAGATAGTCATCTGTTCCTCGAAGAATATCCTACCGACGCAATGAGTGAGCCTTTGGTGGTGTTCTCTGTATCTGTGCTACCAGATCAACAAACATTTGCATTTGAACATATTAAGAGTGAGCTACAACAGATCAAAAATACCTTCCTTACTAATTCGAGTTACGTCCATATTGAAAGTCAGGTTGTAGAATCCCATCATTTCAAACTCGACTAACCCTTTTACACTCTCTGAGCGTCCGTTCGAATCGGTAAAAAATGTTCACGGCGCTCATTTGACTCCTAATCACCTCTCCGAAGTATGCAATCTTTGAATAGCTACCTACATGAAAGTAGCGGCTGTAAGTTTACTTTTGTTTGGTGACTATAAAAAACCATCACTGCCACTTTTCTTTTCGGCTCATGCTAATTAGCGATGAACCTTTTTTCGTTGAGCATGACTTTAGGGCAAAATGAGGTGTGTAAAAACACATTTTTGTAAAATTGACAGTGTAAAAATTTTGTTGTGAAATTGTGTGTAAAAAAGCGCTATTCTAAAAATCAAGCGGTAACCAAACGGTCATAAAGAAGTAATAGAGCTTGGTTAATGCAGTACTCAAAGCAGCTGAAGGAATAGACTATGAACATGCAAACATTCGATAAGACAGAGCAACAAAACCCACAAAACTTTATCGCACAAGCCGTGTTTGCCGTTGAAATGGTCGACGCAGGTGAGCCTACGCAAAAGCAGAAAATGGCCAAGCAGCTCCTTGATACGCTGTTCCCGCTAGAGATCGGTTCACACGAAGACGTAGTGAGTTACGAAATCAACTACCGCCACGTACAAGCCTTCTTCAAAAACGGCCAGCACAGCGGTTTACGCCACAACAAACACTTTGTTGCTTACACTGGTGATGAGTGCAACCCTGACAACATCTTGTTCCGCGACGAAAGTGGCACGCATGTAGAAATGACCATCGCCCGCAGCAAAGGTACAGGTTGTCTTGAACTGGTTGAAATTGATGATATCCAAATCGAAACATGCACGACATTTGGTGCATACAAAGAGATCGGATTACGTCACTGGGTTAGCTTGGTAAAAGGGGACGAAAAACGTCACCCATCGGCGAGTAATGAAGATAAAGAATATGTGGCTAAAGGTGGTGATGATTACTGTTTGACCTTTAGTTACGCTTGTTGATTAAGCCAACAGACAAAAGAGCCCCAAGCAAAGTGGGCTCTTTTTTGTGTGCTGTCTGAAACTTCATTGAAGGATCTATGTCATTACAATATCGACTACGGATTCAACTGGTACGTGCCTTTTAGTTGCTGTCTGACAAAAGCTTGAACCCTGTCAACCACTCTAGAACGGTGTCTTGGTTTTTTTCTATCCACTTTTCCGCAACTGTATCGACCCTTCCACCTTCTTGAACCTCTGCAAGCATTTTAACTAAAGACTTATTACTGATGACGAAGTTGTTCATCAGCACTTCAAGAGCGGCTTGCTCTTTAACCAAATCACTACGATAAGCGATTTGAATAGTACTCCTTGGCCAAGAGGTTCCTCTGTTTGGTTCGATTTGTTCGCGTTGAACAACTATATCTTGCCAAAGCGCGCTATTGTGGGGTTTTGACTCAATAAAGTGGACGTGCTGGTCCACAAATACGGCATCTGGATAGTAGCAAAAGAAAAGGCTTGGAACTTCATTTTGATTGTTCCTTGAATGCAACATTTGGAACACTTCGCTATCAAAAATATGGTAATTGTAAGAGGTATCTAGGCCATAAGCACTTAAGCGCCTCTGTTCTATCTCTGTCGACGACCAGCTGTCTGCACCTACCCAGATATCACCTTTACCATCACCGGTTAGATCGAAGCGAGCAATCATCTCTGGAGCGTTCAAATTATCCATAGTCAGTCGCGGGTTAGATTGGTGCCCATAATCCGTATAACACAATCCTTGAGAACCATTGGTTGACTCACCTCCTAAAGATACAGAACCGAATGCTTTAACATAACGACGAACAAGGTTTGGATTATTCTCAACCCAAAACTCTGGATGGATATCGACTAAACCTTTGTCCAAGTCCATTTCTTGGAATGCTTGTTGATTGGACACCGAACGAAGTGAGGCATCTAGCTCTGTATGCTGGTTTATGATTTTAGTGAGGATATGCCCCTTTATTTGCGCGCTTGGCCAGTCTAGTAGAGCTATGTTCACTTTTGTTTTAGAAGCAGGGTTGTTGGCCAACACCAACGGAGATGCTTCTATAGAACGCGTTTGTTCAAGAGAAGTGTAAAGAAATGCATAACCAAATCCACCAATTAAGAAAGTGAAGATACTAAATATCCAGTAGCCCCCCTGTTTGTTTGCCCCAGCAATGGACTTTTCTTTTATCAACGAAGATATTATGGATTCTAGTTCAGAACTCCTTTTGTCATCGACACCAAAACTAAGTTTCCCTTGAACATACCGTACTAAGTTAGTACACATGATGGCATGGTCAGGTCGGAGGGTAGTAAATTTATCACGTTCGAAAATGATGAGTAGCAGATAAATCATCGATGTACCGACAATCAAGGCAAATAGACTTGAAGAAAGTGTTTCAGGTCGGAACAACAGTGAGAAGATAACATTGGTGCCTCCCAACAAAAACAGGATGACAAACTCTTCAGTCGGTAAGCGATCACTTTCCATTGTTTGTAGCTTATCCCCGACTTTAAATAAGCCGAGTAAATCATCACGTGTTTCCGAGTTTTCCTGAGTATAGGAGAGCAGTTTGTATTTGAGGGTTTGGGTTCTCTTTTGCATTAACCGGAGTTCTTTTGACGACTTAAAGGCACGCAGGAAGCTAAAAAGATTTGTGTATGTATATTGTTTAAGTTCAGAAGGAAAGGGTTGAGTCGTTGTCACATTTTTATCGTTGTTTAGGCGCTCTACAATACGCATGGCATATTCGCTAAACTCACCTAGTAAATTCTCTCGCTCTCTGTTTAATGCAGTCGTTCGCTCAAGTGCAAAAGTTGCAAGTAGCACAAAGAATACCGTAGAAACAGCTAGCAGGTCGTAGTAGTTGTCGATAGAGGCGGCTGGCGCGAAAAGAATCCAAACTCCGATAAAACAGACCGAAGCGAACAGAATAAGTAGCGATGACTTAAGCGGATATTTCAAGACCAAGAATACGTTCGAGGCCACTATCAAAACAGACGCTACAGCTTCGTATTGATTAAGCAAACGGCCTTGCATGATCGCGAGGATAATTACAGCACCAACCGGCATCAAATACCATAATGCACTTATCGAAGCGTTATCCGCTTTGTATACAGATAAATCGTAAATAAGGCTCCCAACCGCCAAAATAACCACACCAACAAACGAAAGAAGTAATAAGTTTATTGGGTCAGGATCAGGCACTTCTTCTCCTGAGAACATCAGTGCGATGATAAGAAGAGGTGCCGCAATACTTCTTACTCCAGCTTCTGTCAGCAAGCCTCGCTTAAAACTACTTAAACGGAGCTTTTGGCAACTTGAGATTTCACTCCACGCATCCATGCACTTCATCCGAAAATAACAGTTAACCGCCATCGCAATGCCACCAGCTAGTGCAAAACCAATCGTCTGTAACATCGGGCTATCAAGCAAAATCCAGTCGGCTAAGTCCATATTCGGCGCTGTCAGGACTATAAAACCACCAAAGGCAGTAGCAGGAAAAATGTAGTCGCTTATAGTGACTTTCCGCTTATCTCGCCTTAACGCTGTATCAATTAGGAAAAATAAAATCGGCCACGTCTCGAATATCAAAATAGCAATCACATCGAACTCTTTCGATGTACTTAAAGCTGCGTACAGTAACAGGTGGTTAGTACAAATCAGAAAACCAGAACAAAGTGTTGGAACCAGTAGTTTTGAGATATTTGAACGGTTATATATGTCACTTAAACCCACTCTACTTTTGCCGAAAAACAGAAAGACAGTAAAAAGAATAATGCAGATCGCAGCAAATGAGTGAGCCACAGCAGCGACATAAAAAACATTACTTAGGTCGATTAGGTGGTTCACGACAGGTGGGTATAGCATCCACAAAAAAACTGCTGCTAACATGAGCATCACAGGGTGACGCAAAAATAAAATCAGTTTAGAACTCACTTATATGTGCCTTATTCGAATAATCCATTACTGAATGCCCCGTAAATATGTCGAGCCACTATTGTCAACTAGTTAATCTATACTAATTGTGCATTAGTTCAATAGTAACATAGGTACACAACAACCAGTGTAAAGCGTTAGACACTTCAAGAAACAGGCTCCAGCGAGAGTTAACTAGCTATGGGGCGGAGTTCATTTTTGATGTTACCCGGTGACATGAATAGTTGCTACGTTAGTGACAACAATAAATTTGCAGGGATCTCGCATTGGCAGAAGTAGGCAATTAGCTTCCTTACAGTCAGTAAAAGAAATGAGAACAAACAACCCAACCATAGTATCTGTGGTTGGGTTGTCTTATTTAGGTAGATAATGCAGTAAATAGAAGCATTAAGGCAGGGGGCGCCTGATATCATATGTAAACTTAGCTCTTTCTATTCTTCACTACGATTGCTACTAATCAAGTGATTCGATGCTGCCTCAGCCAATAACGCACCACCAATCACCAAAGTTTGGTAATAAGCAGGCACGAGAATAAGCATCCCAACAGTCAGCGTCATGATAATCAGCGCACCTACAAATGAACGTAGTACTTGGCCTTCACCGCCACCAATCGCAGTACCACCAATTAACACCACAAGAATAGCCGTTAATGAAGCTAAAGCCTAAGCGTAGTCTGTGAATCGAAAATTGAGCAGTTGTTTGCATCAACATTGACCGTAACTTGATCGCCAGCAGCAATGCTCTCTTCCGAGGTGATTCGATGAGACAACGTATGCTGGTCGCTAAATTTCGTCCAGACTAAGGTATCGGATCCCATTGGTTCAACGAGTTCAACTTGACCGACTAGAGCGTTATTGGCGGCATTTTCTTTCACCATTAAGTGCTCTGGTCTAATACCAAGTGTGACATTCATTTTATCCTCAGGAGGCTGCGAAAATGGATAGTCAGTGACATCGACGAGTAAACCGTGAGAGTTGAACGTGATTGCCTGTTGAGTCACTTCCAACTGCCCTTCGATGCAGTTCATCGCAGGCGAACCCAGGAACGTAGCAACAAACAGGTTTTGTGGCTTGTTGTAGACATTGTGCGGGGTATCCAGCTGTTGGATGATACCGTCTTTCATTACCGCGATACGATCCGCCAGCGTCAGTGCTTCAATTTGGTCATGAGTGACATAGATCATGGTGGCATGGAGCGTTTTGTGAAGCTTTTTGATTTCCAGTCTTAGCTCAGCTCGAAGCTTTGCATCTAGATTCGACAGAGGTTCATCAAATAGATAGATATCGGCATCACGAACCAAGGCACGACCAATTGCCACGCGTTGGCGCTGTCCACCTGAAAGTGCGGAAGGCTTACGCTTTAATAGCGGTTCGAGTTGGAGCAATTTAGCTGCCCACGCCACTTTCTTATTGATCGTCTCTTTGTCGACACCCGCAATACGAAGGCCAAATGACATGTTCTTTTCAACGCTCATGGTTGGGTAAAGTGCGTAGGATTGAAACACCATGCCAATCCCACGATCTTTAGGATCCGCCCACGTCACGTCTTTGCCATCAAAGTGAATTGAACCACCAGAGGTATCAATCAGCCCACCAATGGCATTCAATAGGGTGGATTTGCCACAACCTGAAGGGCCTAGGAGTACTAAAAATTCTCCGTCATTAATGGCAAGGTCTAGTTGGTCGACGATCTTGATTGAGTCGTAGCTGATATCAAGTTTGCTAATATTTACGATTCCCATAGCGTTATCCTTTAACTGCACCAGAGGCGATACCACGCACAAACCAGCGTCCTGATGCGACGTAAATGATTAGTGGTACTAGTGATGTAAGAATAGTGGCGGCCATGTTCACGTTATAGGCGCGCTCACCAGTAGTGGTGTTGACGATGTTGTTCAGTTGAACCGTCATTGGAAGGTTGTCGTTACCCGCAAAGACTAAACCAATTAAGAAGTCGTTCCAGATATTGGTCACCTGCATGATCACCGCAACGATGATGATCGGCACTGACATAGGTAGCATGATGGTGAAGAACACTTTGAAAAACCCTGCACCGTCGATGCGAGCGGCATTGAACAGCTCCATTGGCAGCGTACTGTAGTAGTTTCTAAATAGTAGAGTCATGATCGGCATGCCAAAGATAACGTGTGAAACCACAACGCCCGTAAGTGTTCCATAAATTCCGATATCGGCGTAAACGCGAATCAGCGGGTAGATAAACACTTGATAAGGGATGAATGCCCCAAGCAGAAGGCAGGCAAACAGTAAGTTAGCGCCTTTTATTTTCCAAAATGACAGGGCATAACCGTTGATTGCGCCAAACAGCACAGAGATGACCACACTAGGGATTAAGATACGGACGGAGTTCCAAAAACCCACTTGTAGACCACTACAATCAAGACCAGTACATGCGCTGCTCCAAGCCACTTTCCAAGCGTCCAGCGTGAAGTTTTGCGGTAGGGCAAAGATTGAGGATAGACGTATCTCTTCGAGCTCTTTGAACGAAGTGACCAGCATGACGTAGAGCGGCAGCAAGAAAAACAAAGCGGTAATGGTCAGAAAACCATAGACACCAATACGTCCCCAGCGAGCTTTAACGGACATGACGCGTTTGGTGGGTGTCGCACCCATTGTAGGTGAAAGAGTCGCAGACATAAGTTACCTACCTTGTTTCTTGATGTAGTTCGAGTAAATAAATGGCGTAATCAAGCACAAGACCGTGGTCAACATAACCGTTGAAGCCGCGGTGGCAAGGCCGATATTGGCGCGCTCGAATAGGTTATCCATAATGAACTTTGCTGGTACTTCACTGGCTACGCCAGGACCGCCACCTGTCATCGCGACTACAACGTCATACATTTTGATGATGCTAATCGACAGCAATACAACGGTTGTAATAATCATTGGGCGCAACATAGGTAAAATAATGCTGATGTAGACACGCCAAGTGGGAATACCGTCAATTTTTGTCGCTTTCCAGAGATCGTCATCAATGCCACGAAGGCCTGCGAGGAGCAGCGCCATGACCAGTCCGGCACCTTGCCAAACGGCCGCAATAACAACGGTGTAAAGCACCATATTTGGATTAACAATCCAGTCGAATGTGAACGATTCCCAGCCAAGAGATTGCATGGTGTTTTGAATGCCTAACTGAGGGTTAAATATCCACTGCCAAACTAAACCGGTCACGATAAATGACATTGCATAAGGGAATAGAAAAACGGTTCTGAAAAAGCTCTCGGCTTTAATTTTCTGGTCAATAAACACAGAAAGTAGAAATCCGAGCACAAAGCAAATCGCTAAGAAGAGAAAGGCGATGATCAGTAGGTTTTCTAGCGAGACGATCCAACGGGATGTGCTAAAGAGTCGCTCATATTGAGCAAAGCCAACGAAATCGTTTTTCGGCAACATTCTTGAGCTAGAAAACGACAGACGTACTGACCAAACCATAGTACCCATGTAGGCAATCATGACCGTTAATGCCATGGGTAGAGCAGCCACATAGGCTAGGGCGTTACGTTTTAGGTGTCTTTGCACCGCAGCAACATTCATGGATGCACTCCAAAGTAAGTCTTAATGAGGAAGCATTTCATTGAATGGCGCACCGAGGTGCGCCGTTAACAACAGTGAGATTAATCGCGAAGTGCTTGAGTGAAGATGGCGACTGCCTTATCCGTCGTCATGTTCTGTGCGTTCCACACCTCAGTGACGGCGTCTTTTAAAGAGCCATACAGGTACTCTTCCATTAGCATTGAGCCATCTGGGACTTGACGCTCAGCCACTTTGAGGATGGCTGCACCTTTTTGTGCACACACATCCATGCTGGAAACGTCGATATCGGTACGAACTGGCACTGAGCCTTTCAGGTTATTGAACTTCACCTGTGTTTCTGGGCTCAGCATCGATTCCACCAGTTTTTTCTGAGCTGCGACTTGAGCGCCATCGTCCGTTTTAGGGAAGACAAAGACATCCCCGCCGACAATATAGAGTGAGTCGTCACCGAGACCTGGGAAACAGCCGTAGTCTTGACCAGGGATCTTGTTAGCTTGAGTGAATTCACCTTTTGCCCAGTCACCCATAATCTGCATACCCGCTTTATCGTTGATGACAAGGCTGGTCGTGTCATTCCAGTTACGACCTGGTGAACCTGCATCGACGTAAGGCTTAAGTTTCAGGAAGGTATCGACCACCTGTTTGAACTCGTCGGAATTTAGTGTTTTTGCGTCCCGCTTACCTAGTGCATCTAGGTAAAGTTGCTTGCCGCCGACATTACTTAGAACCGTTGCGAATAGCAGGTTCTCTTGCCAATTCTGACCACCAAGCGCAAGTGGGATGTAGCCAGCAGATTTGAGTTTATCTAGGCTCGCGAACAGCTCATCGATCGTTTGTGGCTCTTTATCAATGCCCGCTTTTTCAAATGCATCTTTCGAGTACCAGAACCAACCAGGCATATGAATGTTGACCGGAGCGGCATAGAAGTGTCCGTCCACTTTAATGGCGTTTAGCGTTGGTTCAGGCAGGATCTGTTCCCAATTGTTGGCCGTCGCTACGTCATCGATGTTGTTCAGCATCCCTTCAGCAATCATTTCATGGTATTGCTGAGAGGTATTGAATAGCGCCGCTGTCGTCGGAGAGCCACCTAGCATACGGTTCATCGCTGCACTTCGGGCATTAGAACCTCCAGCAACCGCACTGTCTTTCCAAGTGCCACCTTGCGCCTCAAATGATTCTGCTAACACTTTGATAGCTGCTGATTCGCCGCCCGAAGTCCACCAGTGCATAACTTCGGCTTCTTCCTTGGCAATAACCGGAGATGCGATAAGTCCAATGATCGTAGCGAGCGTAAGTTTCTTCATCATGGGGATACCTTTTGTTTTCGTTATTGTGCCTGTTTTTGTAATTGGATTGGTCGTCATGGAATCGATTCCATTTATTTATTTTATAACGCTCATTTCCGTATTGTTCTAGAGGTTTTTTGATTGATTTATAAACATGTGTTACCGGTCACATTCCATGTAAAATGCGCAATTTTTAGCAAAATTGGCTGTATAAGTGCCCGATATCGCTTTAGTATTAACGATAAGTCATCAATTTAACCAACGTGAGTAAAACCTAATGGCAACAATAAAAGACGTGGCAAAACTCGCAGGTGTGGGTGTTGGAACTGTTTCCAGATACTTGTCTGGGAGCGCGTCAGTCTCATCCGCTTCTGGGGAAAAAGTAGCGTCGGCGATGGCGGAGTTAAATTATCGGCCAAACAGTATGGCGCGCTCACTATCGTCGAAGCGCTCAAACATTATTGGTCTGTGGGTGCCTTCTTTTTCGGGCTCCTTTCATCGAAAGATGCTGCAAACCATCGAGCGAGAGCTACGAAAACGCGATAAGCATATTATTCTCGCCAATGCCGAGGATGCGAAAACGGATAAAGAGCGCATCGGCTGCCTAGATTACTTAATTGAACGTGACTGTGATGGAATTCTGATGTCGTGTCCGGAGCTTTCTGTTGTCGAGCTGGCACGGATTGAGGCGCGTTATCCAAAAGTGGTGTTTATAAACAGAGACATTGAAGAGCTGATTGATAAGACCTTTTGTGTAAATCACTACCAAGGAGGCCGATTAGCAGCAGAACACCTTATAGAGTTAGGGCACAAAGAGATTGCCATCGTGACAGGTCGAATGAATGCCCAAGATGCACTCAGCCGACACCAAGGGTTTATTGATCGATTAGCGGAAGAGGGTATCGAGGTTGATGCCGACCTCATTGAGCATGGTGGTTACAGCTTTGAGCTCGGTCAAGAAGCTACGCAGCGATTGATAGACAAAAAGCGCCCATTTACAGCGCTTTTCTGTGGAAATGACAACAGTGCCATGGCCGCGATTGCCACTTTCAACAAACAGGGTATTGCGGTGGGTAAGCAGGTCTCGATTGTCGGTTATGATGATATTGATATCTCTCAATATACGTCGCCAGCCATGACGAGTGTGCGCATTCCTTTAGAAGATATCTCTATCAATGCCTGTCACCAGCTCCTTAACTTATGCTACGGGGAATCTCTCCCTATCCAAACACGTTTTGAGCCGACACTGTCGGTTCGAGAATCAACTCACTCAGTAAAATAATCGCAAATAAAGTTGTATTTCAGAGGGAGATAGAATGACAAACTACATTGAAGCTGGCGCACGATTTTCGCTAGATAGCCCAACGTTGGTGCCAAATTCAGCGGGATACTTGTGGAACAAACATATGATGATTCACATGAATTGTCAGGGCTACGCTGTCGCTCAATATATGAATCCAGAACCGAAAAAATACGCCCATAACCCGAACATGGCCGCGACGAGTTTCATGCAGCCGGAGCAGCCTTATTTTGCGCACCATCCGGGACGTTTTTTCTATCTTCGTGATGATGAAAGTGGAGAGCTTTTCTCTGCACCATTTGCGCCAATTAAGGCAGACCTAGATAGCTTTGAATTTCAACCTGGCCTCAGTGATATTAAGTGGAAGATCAAGCACTCAGATATTGAACTTGAGATGACACTGACACTCAGTCCTGACTTAGCGGCAGAGCTATGGCATGTCAAGGTGCGTAATAGTGACAACCAATCAAGAAACGTGTCATTGGTTCCGTATTTCCCTGTGGGATACATGTCCTGGATGAACATGGGCGCACACTTTGATGATGAGCTCAATGCCGTGGTGTGTACGTCTATTACTCCCTACCAAAAGCTTGAAGATTACGCGAAGAACAAACATCTAAAAGACATTACGTACTTGGCGTGCGATGTTAAGCCAACGCACTTTGAAACCAGTTTGCCTCGATTTGAAGGGCAGGGCGGTCTTCATAATCCAACAGGACTTAGCGACAAACGTAGCCTAAGTGACCAGCCAAGTCATTACGAAATGCCAGCCTGCATTATGCAGTTTGAACTTGACCTACAGCCGGGAGATGAACGTGAGTACAACTTTGCTTTTGGCCCTGCATTAGATAAAGAAGAAATCGCTGACACGCTTGAGCTTACTCTAAGTGACAATAAAGCGCATGCAGCAGCGGATTACGCCAGCTACATTGAGTCTGGCAAAGGGGTTTTAAACATCTCAACGCCGGATAAGATCTTTGATCAGTTCGTCAACAACTGGCTTCCTAGACAAGTGTTCTATCATGGCGATACTCATCGCCTGACAACCGATCCGCAAACTCGTAATTACCTGCAAGATGGGATGGGAATGGCCTATGTTAACCATGAGGCGACAAAACAGGTCATCCTTACTTCACTAAGCCAGCAAAAGCGCGATGGTGAAATGCCAGATGGCATCTTGTTAACTCCAGAAGCAGAGCTGAAATACATCAACCAGATACCGCACACTGATCATTCAGTTTGGCTTACTCTGATCCTTGAGTCTTATATTAACGAGAGTAACGACTGGGCTATTCTCGATGAGCTACTGACGTGGCAAGACTCTGATGACAAGAGTACCGTCTTAGAACACATGAACATGGCAATGCACCATATGTGCGGCGCACGTGACGAACGTGGTTTGCCTTATATTGCTCAAGGTGACTGGTGTGACCCTATGAATATGGTAGGGCCAAAGGGTAAAGGCGTTTCCGGCTGGCTCACTCAAGCACTCAGTTTTGCACTGCAGTCTTGGATACGTTTATCTCGAGATGTGAATGACGCTAACGAGTTGGATAGGTTCCAACACACCGTTGATGAGCTCGTTGTGATTGCTGATGAGTATCTATGGAAGGGAGATTGGTACGCGCGAGGAATTACCGATGATGGGGTAACATTCGGAGTGCCAGAGGATAAAGAAGGGCGTATTTTCTTAAATACCCAAAGCTGGGCATTCCTTGCCAATATGCCCAATGCACTGCAAACCGAGAGAATGTTAAAGGCGGTGGATGAGCAACTGGATACCCCATACGGCGTGATGCTGTGTGCACCAGCATTTACTGCAATGCGTGAAGATGTGGGTCGCGTAACACAAAAATGGCCAGGCTCAGGAGAGAATGGCTCCGTCTACAACCATGCCGCTGCGTTTTATGCAGCAAGTATGTACCATATTAATCAGTCAGATAGAGCCTTTAGCACCTTGCGTAAAATGCTGGCCGATCCAGAGTGTGAGTCTTTTGTTCAAAGAGGACAGCTGCCACTTTACATTCCAAACTACTATCGCGGTGCGTACTATCAATATCCTGACACAGCAGGCCGTTCGAGTAACCTCTTCAATACCGGTACAGGGGCTTGGTTCTATCGTCTAGTTATCGAAAATCTATTCGGCCTTAAGGGCTGTCGGGAAGGGCTGGTGATTTCCCCTCAACTGCCTACTGAGTGGCAAAAGGCGAGAGTTAAGCGTGAATTTAGAGGCGCGATACTTGACGTTGAATATCAATTGGTGAGTGATAAAACCCAGGCTTGTATTGAAGTTGATGGAGTGGTGCTATCGAGTAACTTGATCGAGGATATTGCTGCCGGTAAGCATTATTCAGTGGTGGTTAACTATCACAATGGTGGGTGAATAGTGGGTAGTGCACATTAATGACATCTAATAGCTACTAGGTACAGGAAAACCTCCAAAGTCAGACTTTGGAGGTTTTTTTTAAGTTATTAGTTACTGCATTTTTGTCTTTTTGAAGACTAAGTAAGATGCGATTTTCGTTAATAAATGTCTATCGATCCAATAAGAAGTTGATTGCCAATTTATAGCCTTTCGTTCCCATGCCAATGATAGTGCCCGCAGCAACGGGAGAGATATAGGAGTGATGACGGAAGGTCTCACGGGCGTGTACGTTAGAAATGTGTACTTCGATTACAGGAACATCGACGCTTTTGATTGCATCGTGTAGAGCGATTGACGTATGAGTATAAGCGCCAGGGTTGAACACCACGCCATCACAATGCCCTTGCTTGAACTCAGCGCCAGCTTTATGAATAGCATCAATCAAATGGCCTTCGGTGTTGCTCTGTAAGCACTCTGTCTCATAGCCATACTCTGAAGCCACTTTACGGCAGTTTTCCTCAACATCGGCAAGTGTTTCGTAGCCATATTGCTGTGGTTCACGGGAGCCAAGTAAGTTTAAGTTGGGGCCGTTAACTATCAGTAGTTTTTTCATGGGGTAGTTCGTCCTTAATCTAGTTTCGAAAGCTGCGAGTGTTTAATGGAATCGAGTTGTTCTTTAGTGGGGGTTTCACCAGTAAAAAGCATGAAGGCATCATTGGCTTGGTGGAAAAAGAGCTCGAAGCCACTTAATACGTCAATAGACGCGCGCGATGCGGCGATTGTAAATTTTGTAATGTGAGGCGTGTAGACGGCATCAAACACCCAAGACTGTTCTTCAAGCCACGACGAGTCGATAGGGCACCCAGGCGTAGAATAATGCCCAACAGGAGTGCAGTTTAGAACCCCGTCGGCGCGTCTTATGTAGTGTTCGAGGTTCGACTCATCTAAGTGAATGGTATCGATGCTCTCGTTAGAGAGCGCCTGTTCAAGCTCAGCGACTTTGCTCGGTTCTTTATCGTAAAGGGCAATTTGAGTAGCCCCTAAATCGACAAGTGAAAAGCAGATAGCTTTGCCGACACCACCACACCCGAGTAAAACCACATTACCTGGCTGTTTGGAACGAAATTGCTTAAATGCGGTGATAAACCCACTGTAATCGGTGTTAAAGGCGACAATTTTGTCATTTCTTTTAACTAGGGTGTTGGCTGCATTTACCCTTTGCGCACATGGGGCGATGCTATCGGCTGCAATGAGTACTTGTTCTTTGTATGGGTAAGTGACATTGGCAGAATCAACATTGCCGTTAAACAGTTCGAGAGTATGTTGTTGTAGCTCATGAGCGCAGTTTGTTGTGAGTTCGTCCAGCTCATAGTTCAAATCTATATTAAGTGAGCGTGCCAGCTGATTGTGAAAAGCAGGGGATTGAGAGCGTTGGATGTTCTGTCCAATAAGTCGGCATTGAATCATAGTTCATTCCTTGTTGTGTTTTCATCACGCTATCAAATGTTGTCCGTTTGCGATAATTGCTTTTAATTAACACCTATTCATTTTTGTAGAACCACTTGCAGCGGGGTTTTAATCCCTCGCGCTGTCCGAAGTAAATGTCACTTCTATCTCAAAATCTTATACCTTGAGAAATAATTGAAATATCGCATTACCAACCTGGCCGCTATAGTGGCTTTAGTCATTCAGCGCGCCATTTACGGATGCTTTTGGCCTCATTTTACTCAGTTTTTCAGCCTTTGGGCTTTACGGCTTGAAGAGCAAGAACAAACCGTATGTTCAGATATTTACAAGGATAATAAGGTATTAACATGCAGAACAATCTTGTAGTCCAACACATTCAAAGACCAGATAAAAATGTGGTTGAGAGTTTACGTAAATGTGGTGTCGCCACGATTCATGAATCGCAGGGCCGCAAGGGGTTACTTGCTCATTACATGCGCCCGATTTTCCAAGGCGATGCCGTAGCAGGCTCTGCGTTGACCATATCGGGTGCGGCTGGTGATAACTGGATGATGCATGTGGCGATAGAACAAGCGCAAGAGGGTGACTTCTTAATCTTTGCGCCAACATCACCGTCGAATCACGGCTACTTTGGTGATCTTCTGGCTACATCAGCGCAAGCTCGTGGCGTGGTGGGATTAGTGATTGAAGGCGGCGTGCGCGATACTCGTGATTTACGAGAAATGAACTTTCCAGTTTGGTCTAAAGCCGTATTTAGCGAGGGTACAATCAAAGAAACTCTTGGTTCCGTAAATGTTCCGCTGACGTGTGCCGGTGAGCTTGTTTATCCTGGCGATATTGTAGTGGCTGATGATGATGGTGTAGTGGTCGTTCGACGCGAAGAAGCTGAAGAAGTACTGCATGAATCATTAGCTCGCATGGAGCGTGAAGAAGACAAACGGGTTCGTTTGGCCAATGGTGAGCTAGGTCTGGATATTTACCAAATGCGTGACCGTCTGGCTGCGAAAGGGCTGAAATATGTCTAGTCCTGTATTGAGTGCCCCTTGTATGTGGATGCGTTCGGGTACGTCAAAGGGTGCTTACTTTCTCCGTCAAGATTTACCCAGCAATGACAAGCAACGAGATGATTTTTTGCTATCAATCATGGGTTCGCCAGATGTAAGGCAGATTGATGGTATTGGAGGCGCTGATCCTCTTACTTCAAAAGTGGCGGTCGTAGAGCCTTCAACACGTGAAGGCGTCGATATTGATTACCTATTTTTGCAAGTCTTTGTGGATAAAAAGTTGATCAGTGAGAAGCAAAATTGCGGCAACATTTTAGCAGGTGTCGCGCCTTTTGTCATTGAACGAGGATTGGTGGAAGCGCAAGAGGGAGAAACCTCTGTTCGGATCTTTATGAAGAACACGATGCAGATTGCTACGGTGACGGTTCAAACTCCGAATAAGCGAGTCAGCTATGTTGGTGACTGCGCCATAGACGGCGTACCTAATACGTCTGCACCTATTGCGGTCTGTTTTGAAGATACTGCTGGCTCGAGCTGTGGCGCACTACTTCCAAGTGGCAATCACGTTGATGTGATTGAAGGGGTTGAAGTTACGTTGATTGATAGTGGCATGCCAGTGGTGGTGCTAGACGCGAAAGACTTTGGGCTGACTGGAGATGAATCACGTGAAGCACTCGATGACAATGTGGAGTTAAAGCGGCGATTGGAGTCGATTCGCCTAAAAGCGGGGCCGTTGATGAACTTGGGAGATGTGCGAGCGTTATCAGTGCCGAAGATGGCGCTGGTTAGTGCTTCACAGTATGGCGGAGCGGTATCTACCCGCACGTTCATACCACATCGCTGTCATGCTTCCATTGGCGTTTTAGGTGCCGTCAGTGTAGCAACGGCATGCATGTTGCCAGAAACCCCAGCAAGTCGAATTGCCAAAGTCACTACAGAAGATCCAATTAAGATGGATGTTGAACACCCAATAGGAAAGATGAGTGTGGTGTTGGACGTTGAAAACAATCAGGTAAAGTCCGCGGCCATTCTTCGAACAGCGCGTAAGTTGTTTGATGGAACCGTATTTGGACAGCAGACCTACTGAATATAACAAGGAAGAAAAATGGACGCTGATTACTTACCATTCCACCCTAATCCAAGCCAGCCTAAATTTGTCGTACCTGAAGGCGCGGTGGACGTTCACTGTCATGTGTTTGGTCCAGCTTCAAAGTTTCCCTACTCACCTGCACGCAAGTACACGCCTTGTGATGCATCAAAAGAGCAGCTGTTTGCGCTACGTGATTTTCTTGGTTTCAGCCGTAACGTTATTGTACAAGCTTCTTGTCACAGCACGGATAATCGAGCTTTGGTTGATGCGCTTGAAACCGCTGGTGATCTCGCGCGTGGCATCGCCTTTGTTGATGAGACGATTACCGAACAAGAGCTCTCTGAAATGGACAAAGCAGGTGTTCGCGGAGTGCGTTTTAACTTTGTGAAGCGCTTGGTGGATACCGTGCCAGTCGAAAAACTAAGAGCTATTGCCGATAAAATTCGCCCGTTAGGTTGGCACGTGGTTGTCTACTTTGAGTCGCAAGACATTGACGATGTCATTCCATTCCTTGAAGAACTCAACATGACCGTAGTGATCGACCACATGGGCCGCCCTAATGTCGAAAAAGGTATCGATAGCCCTGAGTTTGGAAAGTTTATCTCTTTGATGGAGCGCAATCCAAACATCTGGTGCAAAGTAAGTTGTCCTGAGCGACTTACACATACTCCACCAGATTATTCGGATGTTGTGCCATTTGCTAAGACCCTGGTTGACTTATTTCCAAGCCGAGTGCTTTGGGGGACGGATTGGCCGCATCCTAATATGAAGTCACATACGCCAGATGATGGTCACTTAGTGGATGTGATCCCTCAAATTGCAACGACTGCACAACAGCAACAGATGCTGTTAGTAACCAATCCAATGAAACTCTACTGGCCGGAGAGTGTGTAACATGACTTACTTAAATAATAAACCTATCCCTGGTACTACGATGTTTGACGGCAAGATGGCTTGTAAAGGCTACGGCCTAAATAAGATGTGTCATTCGCTCAACGAGCAGTGTGGTCGTGACGAATTCACTGCTAATGAGATGGACTACTGCGACAAATATGGCTTAACAGAAGCTCAGAAAACAGCGATTCAGCAACGTGATGTCTTAGGGCTTATCCGCGAAGGTGGCAGTATTTACTATCTGGCAAAATTCGTCGGAATGTTGGGTCTAAATATGCAAGACATTGGTGCATTACAGACGGGTATGACAGTAGAAGAATTCAAACAAATGTTAGTAGAGGCGGGGAAATAATTATGGCAAAAGTTGTTGGTGGTATTACTACCTCTCACATTCCTTCAATTGGTAAGGCTATTGAGAACAATCTACAGCAGACAGACTATTGGAAGCCACTGTTTGATGCCTACCCACCTATCCATCATTGGCTTGATGAGGTTAAGCCGGATGTAGCCGTTGTTTTCTACAATGATCATGGCTTGGAATTTTTCTTGGATAAAAAGCCGACATTTGCGATCGGTGCTGCACCTTCTTATAAAAATGCCGATGAAGGTTGGGGGATTCCGACTATTCCTGAAATTAAAGGCGACCCAGAGCTTTCCTGGCATATCTGTAACCAGTTGGTGGAAGATGAATTCGACATTACGATTTGCCAAGAAATGAAAGTAGACCATGGGTTAACGGTTCCGATGCAGCTTATGTGGCCGAACTTTAGCTATGGTCATATGAAGGTGATCCCTGTTTGCATCAACGTTGAGCAACACCCAATGCCATCGCCGAAACGTTGTTTTGACTTCGGTAAGGCGATAGGTAAAGCGATCGAAAGTTACGACCAAAACCTTAAAGTGGTTGTGCTTGGTACAGGAGGGTTGTCGCATCAACTTGATGGCGAACGCGCTGGCTTTATTAACAAAGAGTTTGATCTTTATTGTATGGAAAAACTCATTGATGATCCCGAAACACTAACCAAACTGTCGATTTACGATCTGGTCGAGCAAGGCGGTGCACAGGGCGCGGAATTGATTATGTGGTTAGGCATGAGAGGCGCACTAACGGGTGAGTTAAATGTTCTTAAAAGTAGCTATCATGCGCCTATTTCAAATACAGGTGCAGGTACCATGCTGATTGAGAACAATTAGGCATAAACGTCTAACCGTTCTCTTTTTTGAAACCTCAAGCAGTGATGCTTGAGGTTTTTTAGTATCTAGGGAAAGCGACGACTCCGGACACGCTCTGATACTGCATCAATCGAATAAGAGGCTTTAGCGCAGCGTAAGCTATCGGCAGAGTCTTTTGCGAACAACCCAGTTACTAAGGAGGCCGCGAAATACAAGAGTGTTGAATGGGCGTCAGAGCTAGAACCGGAGCCAAAGCCATGAAGAGAAGAGGCTTGGTTAGCCATGGTGTTGGCGCACTTAACGACACAAAAAAGGCCAGTCGATTCAACGACTGGCCTAACATGTTTTCTAGGTTCTAGGTTCGAGCTCAGGAAAAGGGCTTTCCATTGTCCTCGATGTTAGTGTCTAAACAATGTGAGCCATTTGCTGCTTGGTTTTAGCGCGTACAAGGAAGCATAGCGCGACAAACAAAATGAAGCCCAACGCTCTAGTTAACACTATCGGCGTACTAAAGTTAGTTGCAGCCTCTGGCCAAGCGATAAAAATCGCAGCAGCGATAAAGCCGCTTCGTTTCATCCATGTCAATGGAACACCTAACCAGCCAGAGAAACCAATACTCATGGATATTGTTGCCATAGTCGCTAGGGAGATAGCCACTACTATACTTAAACCATCACCGATCAGTAACACGCCTGGCATAGTGACAAATAAGAATGGGATGAGTAATTTAACAAACCCTAAACGCATTGATTCGATGGCCGTCTCATTGGCGTCTGCTCCTGAAATTGTGGCTGCGGCATACGCTGCGAGTGCGACTGGTGGCGTAATTGCTGACACCAAACCAAAATAGAAAATGAACATGTGGGCGGAAATCGTTTCCATGCCCAGTTGTGTCATTGCAGGCGCAACGAGAACTGCCAAGAGAAGGTAGGCCGCTGAGGTTGGCAGTCCCATTCCAAGAACAAAAGAAGCGAGTGCCGTTAACAGCAAAACCGTCCAGAGACTGCCGTCACCAACGTCAATGATAAGGCCAGAAATCATCAGACCCATGCCCGTTAAGTTCAAAATACCAATCACAATACCCGCAGAGGCAACAGCCGCTACGATGGGCAGTGTATTGACCAAGGTGTCCTTGCAGGAATCAATCAGATCGACCCAGTTAACACGAGTCTCTGGCTTCCATGGACTAATAACCAGGCCGGCAATAATACCCATGACCGCCGCTTGGGTTGGTGACTGTCCGGAGATCATCAGACCCACTAGGACGGCCAGAGGCAATAGCAGGTAAATCTTAGTCTGCAGGGTCGCTTTAAGTAGCGCCCAACCCGCCTCAGAGTCGGGTTTAAGACCTAATCGGCCTGCTTCTAAGCGCACTGAAATCATTAGTGCGAGTAGATATAGCAGTGCAGGAACTAAGGCAGCCAGTGCGATTTCTGCGTAAGGAACACCGATCATTTCTGCCATTAAGAAGGCAGCAGCCCCCATGACAGGTGGCATGATCTGTCCTGCTGACGAGGCGGCGGCTTCTATTGCGCCTGCTAATTTCGGGCTGTAGCCAACACGCTTCATTAGGGGGATAGTGAATGTACCCGTGGTGACCACATTTGCTACCGCACTGCCATTGAGAGAGCCGAGCAAAGCGCTCGACAGTGCAGCGGATAATCCAGGACCACCCTGAACGCGTCCTGTTAGTCCTCTAGCGATATCAACAAATACGGCTCCGGTTCCTATCTTGGTTAGTATGGTTCCAAATAAACCGAACAAGAAAATGTACTCTACGGCGACCCCCATAGGCACACCATAAACACCTTCTGTTGAAAGAAGCAGTGTTGATGTTAATCGGTGCAGATCATAGCCACCGTGTCCGTACTCACCTGGAATTAAGTCACCAAAATAGACATAAGTAAAAGCAGTAGCCATTAAAATGATCAGAGCTCGGCCAACGGCCTGCCTTACAAATACAAAAATGACTAAGATGAGGGCGAGGAATACCCAAATGTCTTCAGAAACGGACATCGCACCACGCATGATGATGTCAATATAAGAGTTCCATAAGTAGGGGCCGGGAATTAACGCGATGAGGGACAGCAAGTAGAGACCAGTCCGTAGAAACACTGACTGTGTTTGGGAGGCGTAGAAAACCATGGCCGCACAAGCGACTAAAGAGAAAAATGATGAACGTAAAAGTAGGGCAGTGATGCCCCCGTAATAGGCGCCGTAAAGAACAAGACCAGCCGTCGCAACGGCTAATACACTGAACAAAATAGATACGACAAGTTGCTCCTTCCAACCTAAGGACTCAGATGGAAGAAGCAGACTTGAGAAAGAGGTCTGCTTCATAGAGAGTTCCTTTAGTTAGTTTTAGACTCGTCGAAGTATTGTTTCGCACCCGGGTGCAAATCGATAGGGGTCGTTGGAGCGGTTTCTAATTGGATATTTTTAGCTTGGGGATGCACTTGTACCAGCTCATCCAAATTAGAGAAAATTGCATTGGTAATGCTGTAGATTTGGTTTTTGTCTACTTTACTACTGGTGAACAAAATCGCCGGGTCATTAATAACCGTAACTGGCTCTGCAATATCAGAGTAAACCCCTGGCTGCAATTGAGCGACTTGATAGAAAGGATACTTTTCGACCATGCTTTGAAGCTTCTCTTTATCGGCGGAAAGTAGCTTCATATCTACTTGAGAGTTTAAATCGATGAGAGAAGAGGTTGGCGCACCGGCTAAAACAACTGTGGCATCAACCTGACCACTAACAAGCGCTTTTACGCCCTCAGTGTATGATAAAAAGCGTGGGGTTATCTGTTTGAAAACGCCATACTCTTCAAGCAAACGCTGCGTGATAACGGCAGCATTACTACCCGGAGGACCTACACTCACACGCTTTCCCTTCAAGTCGTCAAATGAGTTAATCCCTTTACCTTTGACCGTTGCCACTTGCAAAACCGCCGGATAAAGATACGCGACACTTGCTACATCTAACGCCCCGGTTCTTTCAAATGGTCCTTGTCCATTTTTAGCTTCAAACAGTGTGGAGGAAGAAGAGAAGCCGATCGTCATTTGGCCAGCAGCGACTCTGTGGTTGTTTTCGACAGATGCGCCAGTCACTTCTGCGCGAGCGGTTGTATCGTCAACATGTTTGTTTACGGTTTCTGCGATACCCGCACCGATAACGTAAAATAGACCGCCAGTGCCGCCCGTACCGATTGAAATGCGCTCAGTAGCAAGTGAAGCGCTAGAAGTCATTACAGCAGTGAGCAGCGCTGCAATTAGGATGTTCTTTTTCATGTTTGTCTCGTCCCTGGAGTAGTAATTTTATAGTCGTGGCGAGTGTAAGCTGACCTGCCCAATAATATATTGAAGGTGGGACTTACAGATGTCTTAAACTTGTTATTTGTAATTTAATCCCCACATAAGTGGTCGATTTTGTGATCGTTGCACTATTGCCTCAATCGTGAGGCAATAGAGATATGCGTACAGTTTTATTGCTATTGTTTTGAGTGTTTTAATGCACTCATACACAATTATTCGTGCTACAGCGAGTCGACACATTGCGGGAAGATAGCCTGAAAACCTTCGGCATGTTGACAGCTTCGGCCACCTGCTTGTCCACCAGAGTTTCTTCTAAAGTGATTGCCGCGATTTTCAGCAAGATTTTCATAAAAAGTCCATAGATGTTCCTGACCTTGCATGCATTCGATGGCCGCTTTTTTGCTTTCCCACACTTCAGAGATGTCTAAGAAGGTATTAGGTTTCCATTCCATTTGCTCACTTTGATGTGGTTCGAATAGGTAAACCTGTGGTGCACCAAGTACTTTTTCACCAGGGTTATGACCCCATGCTTGAGCGATCATTCGACATTGAAGAGCGATCTCTGTGGCGTACATGTGATCGGTGTTGTAAGGATCCCATTTAGAGTGCGTCATGATGAACTCAGGTTGAACTTCACGAATTAGGTCGACGATTTGGTATTTGCCTTCTTTGTCGATTTCAAGAGGGTAGTCCCCGAAGTCGAAAAAACGAATGTCGCTAACGCCCAGGGCAGCAGCGGCAGCGGTCGCCTCTTGATGACGGATGCGTTTAACATCTTCAATTGTCATTCCTTCTTGCTTCCATAGCTTTGCTGACTCGCCACGCTCGCCATAAGAAAGACAAGCGATGGTCACTTCATAGCCGAGTTTTTGATGTAAGGCGATGGCTCCGCCACAACGCCATACGAAATCGGCAGAATGGGCACTGATTACTAAAGCTGTTTTCTTTGTCATGTTATTAATCCTTCACTTTCTTTATCGCTCTTTTTTGAGCTTGTTTTCATTGTTTGGTTTGAGGCTAATACTCTTCGGTATCAATCTCTGCTTGTGTCTGTGTGTTGTACCTGCTGCCGATAAACGCTGTTTGCGGCACAGTACGTTCAATTTGATCCAATAGAGCGCTTGAGATTGAATATTGCTGAGCATTCCAGTTGTCTTCTAAGTGCTTGATGCTGGTGGTGCCGGGCAATGCAATCGAGTTGGGTGCTTTTGCTAGTGTCCAAGCTAATGCAAATTGCGCCAATGTTGGGGATGGCAAAGAAGTATTTTCTTCTGCAAACATTGGAAGCAGGCAAGCAAACTGATCGACTGTCGCTAAGTTAGTGCTGAAGTGATCGTCATTGAAGCGCGGCATAGCATTACGAATATCTCCTGCGACAAATTGATTGCTTTGCAATTCACCACTGAGAATTCCACGTCCGACAGGGCTGAATGAAACAAACGCACTGCCAAGCTCACGACACTTATCAATCACAGCGATTTCAGCATTTCTAGACCATAGGGAATACTCCGATTGCACTGCTGCAATAGGGTGGATGCAATGCGCTTTTTCAAGTGTGGTTGCTGACACTTCAGATAAGCCAATGTGTTTAATCTTGCCCTCGTCGACGAGTCTTGATAGCTCGCCCACACTCTCTTCTATCGGAACTGATTTGTCCCAACGATGCAGGTAATAAAGGTCGATCACATCGGTATTTAATCGACGGAGTGCTTGCTCACAAGTCTGGCGAAGGGTTTCAGGGCGACCATCTATGGTGCGTTTACCATTCGCTCCTTTGAACATGCCGCACTTACTTGCAAGCAAATATTCATTGCGGCGATGTCCCACCGCTTTAGCTAGCAGTTGCTCGTTGTCTCCGAACCCATACAGCGCAGCGGTATCTAGCATGTTGCAACCGAGATCTAGTGCTTGGTTGAGAAGTTCAATACCGTGTTTCTCAGTCGGTGGTGTCCCATAGGCGTGGGACAGGTTCATACAGCCTAATGCCACTGGAGCTAACGTAGTTCCGCCAATCTTTCGCATTCGTCGTCCCTACTGTTCTTGTAGTTGTTGTTCAAGTTCATGTAGGGTTTCCATCGCGGGTAAGCAGCTTGCAACGCTGGAATTAGGTTCGCGACCTGTGCGGATAGCGTCGATAAACTCTCTATCGATCAGTTCGATACCATTATTCGAAACAGCAACACCTTCAAGCGAGATAGGGTTCTCATTGCCATCAAATAAGTCGTCATAACGTGCAATGTAGGTTCCCTCATCGCAGATATAACGGAAGAAGGTGCCAAACGGTCCATCATTGTTGAATGACAAAGACAGTGTACACAGCGCGCCTGATGGGGTTTTCATTCCAATGCTCATGTCCATGGCAATGTTAAGTTCAGGATGAATCGGTCCTTGCATTGCTTGAATTTTGGAGGCTTTTTGACCCGTTTGATATTGGAAAAGATCGACGGTATGGCAAGCGTGGTGCCAAAGTAGGTGATCAGTCCACGTTCGCGGCTCTCCCTTAGCGTTGGTATTGGTGCGGCGGAAGAAATAGGTTTGAACGTCCATTTGCTGAATAGTCAGTTCACCTGCGGCGATTTTGTTGTGTATCCACTGATGGCTAGGGTTGAAGCGACGTGTGTGTCCAGCCATAGCAACGACACCGGTTTTCTTCTGTGTTTCAACGACTTTATAGCTGTCCTCGATATTGTCAGCCATTGGTATTTCAACCAAAACGTGTTTGCCGGCCTCCATACACTGTATTGCTTGTTCAGCGTGCATTTGGGTTGGCGTCGCAAGGATCACTGCTTGGAAGTCGTCGGACTTCAGCGCTTGTTCGAGAGAACTGAAGCCTTGTGCTGCTTGATATTTCTCGGTAATTAGCTGGTCAAGCTTGTCCTGCTCTGGTGCCACCAAGGCAGTTACATTGACGTCTTCGATATTACGTAAAGCTTCGAGGTGTTTTTGACCAAAAGCGCCGGTTGCGCCTACGACACACACGTTCATAATCATTCCTTTTATATTCAAGCGATGTAGGGTTTGGATTGGTAATATATTTTGCATTCGCGAGTTAATTTGGCGCGTGCAAGTGTTTGATTATTTCATCTGACAGTTCTTCCAAGGGCAGTTGCTGCTCTTCTATAGGCATAGCGCCCAACATCTGATGCCAGTTCATGGCACCCGTCACCATAGAGTGGTTTATCTTGAGATCCTTCAGCAATGCCTCGACTTCTTTCAGCTCTGAATGTCTTCGCTCTCCGTGATTTAGCATTCTTTCCATGTGGTAGCGACTCAGTTTAGCCAGTGCCAGCTCAGGGTAGGTGTCGCTCAAGGACTTAAGCACTTGTTTTTCCACTCCCGACTTACGTGCAGCAACAAGACATTCGGTAGTGAGTGCTTCAAAGCCTTTGACGAGTATGGAGCGCAGTATTTTAATGCTTGATGCATCTCCAACCCTCTCTGAGATGACTTGCGTCTTAAACCCCAAACTGGTGAGGTAACTGGCGGCTTGTTTTGCTTTAGGACCTGAAAGGTTAACTGGAATCGCTGGAGCGCTGTGAAGTACAGGCGCCATGATAGCAACATCAACATAGTTTGAGCCTTGTTGTTCAGTTAGCCTTGCAAGCTCTTTTTTTGTTTGTGGAGAGCAGGAGTTACAATCCAAAACCAGCTGCTTGTGACCCAGTGACGGGATGATATCTTTTATTGCTGTTTCAGCCTGGTCTGCTGTTACAAGAGAAAACACGACTTGCGCGCCATGAATAGCCTCTTGCGCTCTAAATGTACCTTGGACGCCATAATCGATATATTCGAGAAGTTTTGTTTCCCTAGATATGGATCTATTTGTTTTTATGTCAAACGCATTCATTATTTCTGGGGCTTTATTGCTCCAAGCGGAAATAAAAGATTTCGCTGCTTCACCAAAGCCAATAAATGCAATTCTTGTGACCCTCACTATAACCACCTTGTCGTCTTTAATTATTTTGGTTACAGCAAAACAGTACCATTGGCCATTCGGTATGGATAATCAATTAAAGAGTAAGGGTATTCAATTTTGGGAAAAAGCGGTCGAATTAGACCGCCATTTTGACGCCGTTTGTTCTTAATAATTGCAGGAAATGTTTTTGTACAGAGGTAGCAAACCAGTTCTTGCGAACGGTTAAACCAATAGGTCGGGACTGATCGTCGCCTTCAAAAGGTAGGGCAGTTAGGTGTCCTTCTTTGAGTTCTCGTTGAATTTGATGTTGGGAAAGTAACGTCAACCGATCACTGCCTAGTAGCAGCTCTTTTACCAGCATCTGTGAGCTGGCTTCTACCAGTCGATTTGGCACTTCGATATCACCTTTAGTAAAAAGATCTTCGAACATTTTTCTCGTTGGCGTTGCTTTTGATGATACCACCCAACTGGATTGCTGTAGATCCTCTAAGCTGACATGGTCTTTTTGTGTTAGAGGGTGGTTTGCTCGGCAAAGTATGGTGTTTTTGGACTCGAATAATGTTTCTTGGCGGATGTCAGTGCTTGGTATAGGAAAGCGTAGTGCGCCAATTAAGATGTCGATCTCGCCATACTTTAAGTGGTTAAGAAGATCTTTATAGGGGCCATCAATAACCTGTATTTGGCAGTCTGGGTAAGCTAAGGAGAATTCATTGATAGTGCTCGGTAGTAGGCCTGTTCGAGCAAGAGGTAGGCAGCCGACAGTGATGGTACTACTGTGACGATTACTTAACAGGTCAACTTCATCAAGGCCTTGTTTTATTTCAACAAAAGCAAGCTTACTTGCTTTGTTCAGAACCGAACCCGCTTTGGAGAGCGTAACACCTGTGCTGGTTTTTTCAAACAGCGTGAAACCGAGAATATGTTCAAGATCTTTCGATGCTCGGTATACAGATGATTGGGATACTTCCAGGATTCGACTGGCCTCAGTAAAGCTCTGTCCATTTGCTACGGCGATCAATGCTTTTAATTGGGTTGTCGTGATATTGAAGAGGTAGCGTTGCACACTGCTTTTACGTTGTTTGGTTGCAACTTTGAGTGCGTCAGCAATGCCTTGGCTTATGTTTTCTAGTGCTCGGTCAATTCGAAATGCGAACGTTTTTCCTTGTTCTGTGGGTTTCATGCCGTCGCTGGTGCGCTCGAACAACTCGCTATTGATGTTTTTCTCAAGTTTGGAGATGGCTTGGGTTATCGCGGGCTGAGATAGAAATACAGAATCGGATGCTTTGCTAATACTTCCCGTATGCACGACTTCAGAGATAGCTCGTAAGTGACGTAGATTAGGGATATTAAACATGCAGTTTCCTTAAGTGATTAATTTAACTTAGATGTGTTGATAAGGATGTCGAGACCAGCGATAAAACTAAGAATGATATATAGATATCACTTACAAACACTGTGCCTTTACTGAATGACCTATTAGTAACGGAAAATAGGCGTTTGATGAAGGTGATAACGGTACAATGTTTCGAAAGTGTGACTTAATTCTCTATAATGAATGGCTATTCTCGTGATGTTTATGACTATTTATTGATGGTGTGTAGGTTATTTGCTCCATCTTAAGTTGCTGTTTAAAAAGGATTGTTTTTGTTCTTTAAGTTCTTATAAACGGTATTGTTATCTAAATTTTGAATAATGCTTTCAGTAAGTGAATTTTAACTTGTTAAATCCAAGTGTTAGTTTTATCGGCAATGAAACAGGAGGTTCTACCCGATGAAAACTATAAAAACTGTATCCCTTGCCGTATCCATGGCTTTCGCTGTAAACACTCACGCTGCTGACATCGATATTTCGATTGGGCATGTTGATTCTCAAGATTGGACTATCTCTAAGAAAGGTGCTGCGACACAAGTATTCAAGAATATCGTTGAAGCGGAATCGGGTGGTCGAATCGCCGTTAACATCTATCCATCTGGTCAGCTCGGTGGTGAGACCGAGCTACTACAGTCAGCGCAAGAGGGAATGCTGACGATGGCGATGGTCTCTGGGGCATACTCTAAGCTCTGTAAAGAAGCTAACGTTTTAGAGATTCCTTATCTTTTCCCATCGGCACCGGTTGCCTGGGAAGTGCTAGATGGTGAATTTGGTCAGAAACTAAGCGAGCAATGTCTTAAAACAACCGGTTTACGTAACTTAGCGTACGGTGAAACGGGCTTTCGTCACTTCACTAATTCAAAGCGTGAGATCAAATCCCCAGATGATCTACAAGGTCTAAAAATTCGCGTAATGACAACACCGTTGTACGTTGAGTTACTCAAGTCGCTAAAAGCGGAACCAACGCCAATTGCATTCCCAGAAGTGCCAGCGGCTTTGACTACGGGTGTCATAGACGGTCAAGAAAACCCAGTTAGTGTTATCAGTGCGAACAAGTTCTACGAGCTGCAAAAGTACATCACACTTGATGGTCACGTCTATGGTACCGATTTCTTGTTAATGAATGAGGACTTCTATCAGAGCCTATCTGATGCTGACCGAGCCATCATTGATCGCGCGTCTAATGTAGCAGGAACCGTCGGCCGTGCGATTCAGCAAGTCAACTCAGCAGAGGGGCTTGAAGTTCTCGCACAAAAAGGCATGAAGATTACGTCGCTAACACCAGAGCAACAGAAGCAGTTCCGCGATCAAACGCAACCAGCGGTTATCAAATGGCTAGAGGGTACGGTTGACTCTAAATGGATTGATGGGGCGCTTCAGGCTGTTGAGGCTGCAAGCAAGTAAATCTATTTACTGCGGCACAACGCAATGTCGTGCCGCGGTTCTCTGCTAGGGGAAGGGTAATTATGATGGAACAGTATAAAAAACTCTTAGCGTTTTGTGCGGGTTCATCACTATTTGTACTGTTTTCGGTGATGTTAATTACCACCATCAGTCGCTATTTTTTTAATACGTCGATCTTATGGGGTGAAGAACTGTGCAAATACTCGATGATTTACGGCGTTATGTTTGGTACGTCGCTGTGTTATTTAGAAGGGCTACACATTAAGTTTGCAGTCCTCGACTCAATCAAATCAAGCTTGTTTCAAAAAGCTCTGGAAGTCATCGTTGATATTTTAGTACTGGTGTGTGCGGGTGTCATGACGTATTCCGGCTACCTTTTTGTGATGAAACGCGGTGGCATCGAGTCCCCAGGAATTGGCGTGAACATGTATTACTTTCAGGCCGCGTTAGTGGTAGGCGGCATTTGTTTGATTGTCTCAGCGTTACTGCGCTTGGCCGAACATGTGAAAGTACTGCGTAATCAACAGACTTCTTCTCGTTTAACTCAAGGCGACGTATAAGGATTTACTATGCCATCAATAGCTTTAATGGGCGGTATGCTCGTATTTGGTGTTCCTCTGGTATTTGCCATTATGTTGGCAATGTCATTTTACGTAGCGAGCACTCCTATCTCAATCAGCTTGGTAGCCCAGCGCATATTTAGCGGCTTAGATTCATTCTCGATTCTTGCTGTGCCACTGTTTGTTTTGGCTGGTGAATTGATGAATAAAAGCGGCATCACAAATCGCATTATTGACTTCGCTAATGCGCTGTTTGGTCACCTTCGTGGCGGTCTCGCTCAAGTGAATATTTGGTCCTCTGTTATGTTCGCGGGTATTTCCGGTTCTGCCGTCGCTGATACATCTGCTCTAGGGCGTGTGTTTATTCCTCAAATGGAAAAAGAGGGCTACAGCAAAGCGTTTTCCTCTGCGCTGACCGCAGCCTCATCGGTTATCGGTCCTATGATCCCACCGAGTATTCCGGTAATAATCTATGCATTGATCGCCAGTGGTGTTTCTGTCCCTGCATTATTCCTGGCGGGTATTGTACCGGGTATTTTGTCGGCCATCGCACTGTCTACTTTCGTGTTCTTCTACGCGACTAAGCACAACATTGTTGGTACGACCCAAAGAACGAGTCGCCGTAAAGCATTGGTCAAAGCATTTGTTCCCTTGAGTATGCCAATCTTTATTCTCGGCTCTATTTTGTTGGGAGTGGTTACCCCAACGGAAGCTGCAGCTTTCGCCGCTTTCTATGCGCTATCTGTGGGTATGTTCTTATATAAATCGATCACGATTAAAGACTTACCAGAAGTATTTATGCGATCGATGCGTGACTCATCCATTGTGCTGATTTTGATTGCTGTTGTGTCTGTCGCGAACTGGCTATTAACATTCTCTAGAGTTCCTCAGTTTATTAGCCAACAGGTATTGAGTTCGATTTCTGACCCAATCATGTTCCTCATTATGGTTAATGTCATCCTCTTGGTTGTTGGGTTATTTTTGGAAGGCATTGCCGCAATGCTGATTCTCATTCCAATCTTCCATCCAATAGCAATGAGCTTCGGTATCGACCCAGTCCATTTTGGCATTGTGGTGATTTTTAATCTGATGATTGGTTTGATAACGCCGCCAATGGGGATCTGTTTGTTCGTGTCGAATACGATTTCTAAGGTGGGAATAGCCGCCATATCTAAGCAGGTAATGCCATTATTTTTGCTTGAGGTGTTGGTATTGTTCTTTATTACCTTCGTGCCCCAAAGCGTCCTCTTCTTACCACAATTGCTCGGGTATTAGACGCTAATAATGTTTGTTCTAGAAGTATTACTGCCACTCATATTGATTGTAGTGGCAGGGTTTCTCTCAATCAAAAAACGGCTTTTTAGCCAACAGTTTGTCGCGGAAACCAGCAAGTTCGTGCTGTATGTCTCACTGCCTGCGGTCATAGTCAGCAGTTTAACAAGCATAGAACTCACTCAAGTCATCGACCTCAACTTTATGTTGATTTATGCCATTGCTGGTTTGGTGTCGATGATAGCCTCGATAGTGATAAGCCGTTACATGTTCAAATTTAACTGGACTGAGAGTTACATCAACGGGCTAGGTAGCGGAATGCCCAACAGTGCATTTGTGGGCTTGCCTATTGTTCTCTCGCTTTATAACGGTCAGTACGTTGAAGCGTTTTTAATGTGCGTGCTGGTGGAGAACTTAGTGTTTATTCCCATTAGCTTAGTGTTATTGGAGTTTGCTCAGGGCAAAAGCGCAGGTTGGAAAACTCAGATCATGGGCGTGCTGGAGCGCGTATCCAAAAACCCCATTATCTTGGCGATTCTGTTTGCACTTATGGTCAATATCACCGGTGTCACGTTGCCAAGTTTTGTTGCTGATAGCGTATCCATTTTCGCAACAACATCGGTGGCATTAGCGCTGTTTGCCATAGGTGGGGCATTGGGGCAGTCACTGCAGTTTGAGCAATATAAACGCATCGCATTTGTGTCGTCTATGAAGCTGGTTTTCTTTCCCTTGGTGGCGTTGATGCTGTTATCGCAACTGCCAGTTGAGGGGGACATGCAATACGTACTACTGATTTTTGCAGCGGCACCAATGCTATCTATCTATCCAATTCTTGGTGGCTGTTATCAGCAGCAGCGCTTTTGTTTAAATACGTTGATCGTCACCACAATAGCATCGGGTTTTTCGCTGTCAGTCGTTATCTCACTTACCACATCATAACTATAAACACGCGCCAGAGCGCGTAACGTAAATAAAAGGTTAAAACATGAAACAAGTTAAAATAGCTGTTGTTGGAGCCGGTTTGATCGGAAAAACTCACATCAAACTTGTGTCGGAAAATAATCAATCGACGTTGTCGGCCATTGTTGACCCATTTCCGAGTGCCCAAGCGATCGCGAATGAACATGGCGTGAAAGTTTACTCGAGCTTGGAGGAACTGTTTGCGCAAGACAAACCCGATGGTGTCATTCTTGCCACTCCCAATAAACTACACGCGATCCAAGCCCATGAATGTATCCAAGCTGGGGTGCCTGCTATTGTCGAGAAGCCGGTGACAGATTCCATTGATGATGCGATTGAGCTGTTTAAACATGCCAAGCGTGAAGAAACCAAAATGCTAGTTGGCCATCACCGTGCATATAGCCCTTTACTTGAGAAGGCCAAATCGATTATTGACAGTGGTGAGCTGGGTAAAACCGTGTCGATTATGGGCTGTGCAATGTTTTACAAGCCTGATGATTACTACGATGAAGGCCCATGGCGCAAAGTAAAAGGCGGCGGCCCAATTCTTATTAATATGATCCATGAAATTGGTAATCTCCGTCACTTAGTGGGTGACATTGTTGGCGTTCAAGCGCTCAACTCTAATGCAACGCGTGAATTTGAAGTCGAAGATACCACGGTTATTTCGCTTCGATTTACGAACGGCACACTCGGCTCGTTTTTACTGTCAGACTCTTCAGCAAGTCCTCGCAGCTGGGAGCAAACATCACAAGAGAATAAGTCCTACGCGACGTACGAGACCGAAGATTGCTACCACGTAGCGGGCACCAAAGGTTCGTTGTCTATCCCAACCATGCAAATTAAGACATTCCAAAATGAAGTTACGCCGTCATGGTGGAATGCAATGGAGGAGCGTCAGGAAGAAGTAACAAGAGAAGACCCACTAAAACGTCAGTTGGAACACTTTTGTGCGTTGATCCGTGGCGATGAAAATACCCCACGCGTGAGTGTTTATGATGGCTTGCAAAACTTATTAGTTGTCGACGCCATTATTAAGGCGACCGAAACAGAAGCGTATGTGTCGGTTCAAGATGTATCTGTGTTAATCGATAAATAGGAGCTCAGAATGAAATACTCAATCGCAACGGTTTGTCTATCCGGTACTCTTGAGCAGAAGATGCATGCAGCGGCAAAAGCAGGATTCCATGCTATCGAGATATTTGAAAATGATCTGACTCAATATCGTGGCTCTGCCTCCGATGTAAAGCGCATTGCTGACAGTATGGGCTTGGACATTTTAGTGCTTCAGCCTTTCCGTGATATGGAAGGGATGCCAGATGGTTTGCGCCAGAAGAAATACAAAATGATGGAGCGCAAAATGGAGCTCGCACACCAGCTTGGCACCAAACGCCTAATGATGTGCAGTAACGTACACCCGCGTTCCACAAATAACTTAGACCGCTGCGCGGAAGATCTTTACGCGTTGGCCGAACTGGCTAAGCGTGAAGACTTGGAGCTTGGTTATGAGGCGCTTGCATGGGGACGTCATATTGCTGACTACGATGACGCATGGAATTTGGTGAACATGGTGAACCACCCCAATCTTGGTGTCGTGCTTGATACCTTCCATATGTTCGCACGCGGCAACACGTTAGACACATTACGTAATGATATTCCGGTAGAAAAGATTGCTCTGGTTCAAGTCGCCGATGCGCCAAAAATGCAAATGGACATCTTGCAATACAGCCGACATTACCGATGCTTCCCAGGACAAGGAGACTTTCCGGTCATAGACTTTGTGAAGACGCTGAAGGACAAAGGGTATGACGACTATCTCTCACACGAAGTGTTTAATGATGAGTTTCGAGCCTCTTCCCCTAAAGAGAAGGCCGTTGATGGCATTCGTTCTCTGAAATGGCTAGAAGACCAAACAGACAACTTATTTGAAATGCCGAGTGTGTCTGACCTGAGTTTCATTGAGTTTGCTGTCAAAGATCGAGAGGATAACGCGTTTACTGATGTAATTGAGTCGCTTGGTTTCCAAAAAACGCACAACCATAAAAGCAAAAATGTTGACCTTTATCAGATAGGGGACATCAATCTGATCTTCAATTACGAGAAGAACAGTAATGCGCAAAGCTACCTTGAAGGACATGGTGAGTCGGTATGTGCCTTGGGCGTCTTGACCAAAGATTCAGACCGATTGGCGGAGTTGGCAAAACGCTATAATAGCCCAGCGATATTCCAGGCGCGCCAGGAAAATGAACTAGACATTCCAACGTTAAAAAGCTCAAGTCAGCTTATGATTCATTTACTGGATGAAAATCATGCCGAGAAATTCTACGACGTTGATTTTGTCGCTGTAGAGCCATCTCTGGCCGTCAATGACAACTTATTACGTATCGACCATATTGGTCAGGTCGTGTCGACGGATACGTTATTGTCGAACCTATTTTTCTACAAATCTATCTTTGGCTTTGTTCCTGAAGAGAGCTTTGATCTACCCGATATTAACGGATTGATTACTAGCCGAACCATCAAAAGTCCGAACGAGAAGATTAAGATTGCACTAAACACAACCAATGCTAAGCGCACGTCCGCGCAGAGGTTTCTTAATGAGTCTAATGGAGCGAGTATCAATCAAGTTGCTTTGGAGTGTAAAGATATATTCAAAGCAGCAGAGAACCTTTCGCCTATCTATCAGCTGAAGATCTCCACCAACTATTATCTCGACATACAAGCACAATACGATCTCGATGATGGATTGATTGAGAAGCTGAAACACAACAACATTCTGTACACCGAAGATGAAACGGGCAGCTTTTTCCATTTCTATACAAAAGAAGTGAATGGTCTGTTCTTCGAAGTACTGCAGAGAGTTGATGAGTATAAAAAGTATGGTGAGACCAATGCGTTCATTCGTTTAGCGTCTCAGTCGTACAGCGATTAATGCTCTTGTGACAGCGAATAAATAAGGGTTGATTAGTGACGTTTCTCGGTTGCTGGTCAATTGTTATAAATCTCTCGTCAGTCAACAATTGTTTCGTCAAATAATGTATGTAGATAGAACAAGGTCTGATTCTAAAGCCAACTCGGAAAGAGTTGGCTTTTTTACATCCTCGAAGAAGTAGTTACTGTCGAGTTTGCGCTCTATTGGTGTCGTCAAATGGCCATTTCTGTGTTCGGTGTGCGTTTATGATGAGTGCATCAGCTAACAATGCTCAACAGAAACGAGGAACACGACATGAAAAAGCTAATTACTAACGCGAACGTTTTTAATGGTACTGATGACAAGCTTATCGAGAACGTATCGGTTCTTATTGAAGACAACCTGATTACTCAAATTGGCGACGTCGACCCATCGATCGCTGACGAAATTATTGATGCGAAGGGCGGGATCGTGATGCCTGGGCTAATCGATGCCCACGTTCACATCACGTTATCTGCGGGCTTTACAACGCTTGATGCAATGACAAGAGAAGAGATTGCTATCCGTTCAGCGAAAATATCTCAAGAAATGCTGATGCGAGGGTTTACGACTTGTCGAGATGTTGGTGGCAATACGCTTGGTCTTAAAAACGCCATTGATAGCGGATACGCAACAGGCCCCCGAATTCTGCCATCTCAAGCGGCAATTTCTCAAACTTGTGGCCATTCAGACTATCGCCAAAATCAAGCGCAAGAGCGCCTAGCTAACGGACATGAAGACTCGCCTTTGATGAAAACAGGTACTTTCAAAGTAGCGGATGGTCGTGCTGAAGTGATGAAGGCTGTTCGTGAGCAACTGTTTTTAGGTGCATCACAAATCAAAATAATGGCTGGTGGTGGTGCTTCTTCAACGTTCGATCCATTAGATACACTTCAGTTCACACTTGATGAAATGAAAGCAGCGGTAGAAGCGGCATCTGACTATGGCACTTATGTAGCAGCGCACATCCACACCATTCCGGCAATGAAAAGAGCAGCCGAAGCTGGAGTTAAGTGCTTTGAGCACGCCACGATTATGGATGACGAAGTTGCCCAGATCATCAAAGAGAAAGGGATTTGGGTTGTACCGTCTTACTTCACGTCATCTTTGATTGCTGAGCGCAAAATTCCGCTACCTAACGAAGAGACGTATCGTAAGACCGAGCGCGTTGGCAAGGCGATGTTTAAGTCAGCCGATTTGATTAAGAAGTACCAAATCGAAAACTTGGCGTTTGGCACTGATTGTGTGGGCGCATCGAATGTCCATGAAACTCAGATGCAAGAGCTAGGAGCAATTGAAAAGACGTTCGACACTATTACAGCTCTACGCATGGCAACATCAAACTGTGGACGACTGTTCGAAATGTCTACCTATCAGCACCCATACCAAGAAGGTAAGCTGGGACAAATCGTGGAAGGGGCGTATGCCGACCTTTTAATTATCGATGGCAACCCGTTGGAAGGTGTTGAGTGTGTGATGAGCGATGAGGCTAAGAAAGTGATTATGAAAGACGGTGATATATACAAAAACACGCTGTAGTGATGAGAGAGAAAAGAGCCAGTGTGGCTCTTTTTCGTTAACTGTACGAATTCAGAGGTAGTTTGAAACTATACGATTGAACAGCTAGAACTAGTTTCCTCACAAAGCTATTCTGTATTTCCGGCACTCTATATAGTAACAAGAGGTTAAGAGAGTTTTGCTCTCTTTTAAAACGGTGAAACCCCGATGTTGGTAGCATCGGGGTTTCGAATTTTCTAAAATTCTTGGTTGGTAAGGCCGAGAATCTTTCTATGCATAAGGTTTGGATTAAATCCGATTAATTCCTTGGTAGGGGAATTAGATACGGATGAAGTCCATGTGCTCAACTTTTGGCTTGAACGCGTGACGTTGAACGTCTTGTGGCTTAACCTTAACTTCTTCGCCAGCAACCACTAGAGTGATGCCTTCGTAGAATTCTGGCTTGTCCATTTGGTTTACGATGTCATCGTGGTTTAGAGCAACTGATAGAGGTGCTGCTTCACCACCGTAAACGATTGCTGGGAATTGACCAGCGTGACGTAGGCGGCGGCTCGCACCCTTACCTAGTTCAGTACGTACTACTGCTTCGAATTTCATAGTTTTTACTCTCAAAATAGTAAAATTAACAAATACGTTTTGACATAGCGACCTAGTCAAAACTTAAATCGTTTTAAGGGATCGTAAAGATACTCTCAAAACGAGCGCGGATACTAACATCCATACTGGGGCTCGGCAATAGCAAATTGCTTATATCTCTACTATTTTTCGCCCTTTGCGCGCTTTAGCTTAAGAACTGCGCGCAATCCGCCCATTTTACTCTCTCCAAGCTCTAGTTGGCCACGATAACTGTGCGCCATTTCAGAGACAATATTAAGTCCAAGACCCGTGCCAGGTGTGCTTTCATCCAGGCGAACGCCGCGTTTGGTGACTTCTCGGCATTGCTCTGCTGGAATGCCCGGCCCGTCGTCTTCGATGATGAGTTCGACTTCAGAGTCGTCAATATCATTTGAGTGAACTCGAATTATACTGTTGCCCCACTTGTAAGCGTTCTCTAGTAGGTTGCCAAGCATCTCATCTAAGTCGGCTTTTTCTACAGCGACTTCCAAATCGGTATCCAGCTCGCTAATAAGAGCAATCTCTCGTTCGGCAAAGACCTTGTCAAAGGCGAGTGAGATAGCATCGACGCGCTCGCTAGGTGAAGATTTCACTGCGAGGATGTTCATCGCACCCGCCATACGTGCACGACCTAAGTGGTAATCAATCTGCGCTTGGATTTGAGCGATTTGTGGCTCCAACTTAGCACGGTCTTCAGCAGATAAGCTTTCAAGCTCGTTCTTGAGCACAGATAGCGGCGTTTTAAGTGCGTGTGATAGGTTGCCTGCATGATGCCTTGCTCGTTCAAGAAGCTCCTGATAGTGAAAGAGTAGGGCATTAAGGTCTTTTACCAGCGGCGCGATCTCTTTAGGGTATTGCTCGTCTAATGAGTGCTGTTCGGCAGCCCTTAGACTTTGTAGCTCACGTTGCATTTTCCCTAGTGGACGCAAAGACCAGCTCACCTGGCCAATGATGAGTGCCAATATACCGAAGACCATAACCCCAAGAATGAGCCAGAGCTCACCGGTAAGAGACTCTAGTGTGTCATCAATAGGATCTTCATTTTGGCCGATAATAATAGTGACACCGTCACTTGCCTCTGGCAAAAACAAAGTACGCCTTATCGTGATGAGCTTTTCATCTTTGGCGCCAAAGTAATGGGGCTGTTTGTCTTTACCTTTGGTACGCAGTGTTTGATCCCAAAGAGAACGTGAGCGCAGGGTGTCTTGCTTGGTTTCAATTTGCCAGTAGAGACCACTGTATGGCTGAGTGAAGCGAGGATCGGAAAGTTGAGCCGAAAGAATAAGTTGACCTTTGTCGTCGACCTCGAGGTTGGCGGCAATTTCATCCATGGCATGACCAAGTTGAACTTCGAGATCACTGATTAGGTAATCTCGAACTAACCCAGGAATGGATACGCCAGCGGCAATTGTCATCGCGGAGAGCCACAGCGTCGCTGCGAGCAATAGACGAGTTTTGAGACTGAGCTTTTTGGCTCCCTTGCGTAGTCTCTCTTTGGAAAGATTAGGCATTCAATTGATACCCGAGTCCTCGAACGGTTCTTATGACATTTGGAGCGATCTTTTTACGGATGCGTCCGATGAAGACTTCAATCGTATTGGAGTCGCGATCAAAATCTTGTTTGTAAATATGCTCGACCAGTTCAGTACGGGAAATGACTTTGTCGGCATTATGCATAAAGTAAGCAACAACTTTGTACTCAAGTGCCGTGAGACTCACTGCACTGCCTTGCCAAATGACTTTAGACGTTCGTGTATCTAGGCTCAGATCGCCAATTTGCATCAGTGGAGAGGCGTTACCCGAGGCGCGGCGCAGCTGTGCACGGATACGGGCGATGAGTTCAATCATTTCAAATGGTTTGGTGAGGTAGTCGTCTGCACCTGCGTTAAGGCCTTCAACGCGTTGTGTAAGTGTGTCACGAGCGCTAAGGATTACGACTGGCGTGTTAATGCCTTCATCTCGAATACCTTTTAACACTGTTAGGCCATCGATTTTAGGAAGCCCTAGGTCGAGAACAATCGCATCCCAATCTTCAGACGTAGCGCGATAAAGTGCATCAATACCATCTAGAGCCAGCTCAGGTACCCAGCCTGCGCTTTCAAGAGTTTCTAAGATTTGTTCACCCAATCTTGGTTCATCTTCAACAACAAGAATCTTCATTATCTTTCTCTTTTATTTATAGTTGCTTGCGATTTATTTTTTGATAACTCGTTGTAGATTATGGCCTTTGATCTCCATCATCTCCAGTGTCGTTGCATTGTATTCGACTTTTATAACGTCTTGATCATGCAAGAGCTTGAGCTCGTATATCCATTCGTTATCATCTTCTTCAAGCTCGACTTTTATCACGCGACCGTTGAGATCGTTTTCAACCGTCGCAAATAGCTCTGAGAAAGGTTTGATAAGACCTTGTTGAACGGCATCAAAGACTTCGTCTTGATCTTCATCGAACTCTACGCGAGTATCACCCGTTTCTACATCTTGGACTAACTCGTGACCGCTCTGTTTATTAGCAGCTTGGTCGTCAGAGAAAAAGCCTGCGTTTGCCGTTAAAGGTACGACTAGCGAGGCTGAAAGAGCGAGTGTGGCAAAGATTTTATTTACTGGGTAAGGCATAGCAAGATCTCAGCGTTATCAAACATGGTATTAATATAAAGGGCGAAATATGAATCAAACCTGAACAGGTTTTCAGTTTAATTCATCATCGAATACTTTATCGCGCATTTTCCAGAAACGGCCACTTTTACGAGCAATGACAAAAGCGGGCAATCTAAACCTGTGCTGATTGTTTACCACTTTAGTTGGCGAGGTGGCGTCAAACTCACGATGCTTATCCGCCAAATGCGGGCGCACGAATTTAGATAAAAAGGTCTGTTTTTGCTTTTTGGTGCTCAAAGACCAGAACTCACTCACCTGAGCATCGTTGTCGCCAATGTAATTAACACGCAGACTGCTTTTGCCTTTGTCATCCTTATGAACTTGCAGGTTCATGTCGACGCACTCGAAGACTAATGCGTCTTTAAGGTTGAGCGCCTCTTTGAGTTTTTTATCTGGGTCGACCAAGGTAGCGTCGCACTCGTGACAAATTCGAGCGGCAATGTCGTTATCTGCGCCACATTCAGAGCAGTATTTGGCTCTGAATCGATAGTCGCAGTGTTCACGCTCACCAGTCTCTTCATCGGTAAAGTAGCCTTGGCATTTGCGGCCAAAGTGCTCAATTAAAAAACCGTTGGCATCGAGTTTACCCCAAAAGTCATTGTTAAAGCCGCAGGCAGGGCAGGGGATGGTAATGATTTCCGAGTCTGAATCGGGTTTTGGGTTGCCAACTTCAGGTTGATAGAGATCGTAAGTGTTTCCTGCATAATCGAGTACTAAACATTCCGTTTTTCCATCAGAAAGGCGAAGGCCACGGCCAACAATTTGCTGATACAGACTGACGGATTCAGTTGGACGCAGTATCGCAATTAAATCGACATGCGGCGCATCAAAGCCTGTGGTTAGTACGGATACGTTGACCAAGAATTTGATTTCTCGCTGTTTGAAGCGGGTTATGATGTCGTCGCGCTCGGGCGTTGGTGTATCGCCTATGACGATTTGACTGGCTTGTTCTGGCAGCAGCGAAAGGATCTCTTGTGCGTGACGCACCGTTGCGGCAAAAATCATCACGCCTTGCTTATCCTCACTGTAGCGGATGATCTGCTCCACAATCTGAGGCGTCGCGCGCTTGGACTGCTCAATCACCAAGTCCATTTCCGACTCCTTGTATTTACCCATGCTGGTGGGCTTTAACTGAGAGAAGTCGTAGCTCAGTACTGGAGCATCAATGAGTTTTGCAGGGGTAAGGAATCCTTCATCCAAAAGGTACTGAATCGGAAGTTCAAAAATACAGTCTTTGAAGAAGCGCGGCTCATCGCTACGCACCAAGCCTTTGGTGTGATATTGGTAAATCCAGCCGACACCAAGGCGATATGGGGTCGCGGTCAGTCCAAGTATTTTTATGCCAGGGTTAATATCGCATAAATGACTGATGACTTTTTGGTAGCTCGATGTTTTGGTCTCTGGCACGCGGTGGCATTCATCGATGACCAGCAATGAGAACTGATTGGCGAATGCATCAAGGTTTCTCACCACAGATTGTACTGAAGCGAAGACGACTTGTTCGGAGGTTTCTTTGCGCCCGAGACCCGCTGAGAATATCGACCCTTTCAGGCCGTAGCCTTCATATTTTGCGTGGTTTTGCTCCACTAACTCTTTAACGTGGGCGAGCACGAGTACTCGACCGCGTGCAAGGCGAGCGAGCTCAGCAATGACCAAGCTTTTACCGGCGCCTGTTGGGAGCACGATGACAGCTGGGGTGTCATTTTTGCGGAAATAATGGATAACGGCTTTAACGGAGTCGGCTTGATAAGGTCGAAGCGTGTACATACGGCTCAGTTTTACTCTACATTTTGAAAAACCCCTCTATAATACCCCACGAAATGAAAACGAGGTATTCATGCGTTTAGATAAGTTTTTGTGTGACGCGTTAGGCGCTACACGTAAAGAAGCCACAAGAATCATCAAGTCAGGTGACGTGACTGTTGATGGCGTGATTCAAAAGAGTGGTGCAATCAAGGTAACAGAAGAGAGCTGTGTTGAGTGGCAAGATCGTGAGGTGCGTATGCAAGGGCCTCGCTACATCATGTTATTTAAGCCTGATGGTTTTGTTTGCTCTCATGAAGATGGTTTTAACCACACGGCCTTTGTGCTGCTTGATGAAGTGAAAATGGAAAATCTCCACTTTGCTGGTCGATTGGACGTGGATACTACCGGCCTGGTGTTAATTACCGATGATGGTCAGTGGTCACACAGAATTACATCGCCAAAACACAAGTGTGCTAAGACTTATCGCGTGTGGTTGGCCGATCCTGTTCAGCCAAACTATCAGCAAGCGTTTGAAGAAGGCATCGAGCTTAGAAACGAAAAAGCGCCAACCCTTCCAGCGCAGCTTGAAATCATTGATGATAACGAAGTGTTATTGACTATTCATGAAGGCAAATACCATCAAGTTAAGCGCATGTTTGCGGCACTTGGCAACAAGGTTGAAGGTCTTCATCGTGAGAGTGTGGGTGAAATTGTTTTGGATGAGATGCTTGAGCCGGGCGAGTATCGTTATCTCACTCAAGAAGAAATTGACTCAGTCTGGAAAAAGTAATACTAATAGTTTGATTTATAAGTTTAGATTCATTTTGTGAACACAGTGGCTGTGAGCCCCTAATCTAATCAGTGCAAAGCAGACTGCGCTTTGTGCTGACGACCTTCCTATTCTCGCAGCCAGTTTCACAACCAACCTCACTCAACGGGACGTTGAGTAAAACATGAGCATAAAAGCAAGGAATGCGGCTCATCGACGTTTTAGGAGCGATATGAGTTCTCAAACCACATCGCAGCCCAATACACCCCAACTTGGTTTGTTACTGTTTTTAGTGCTTGGCGCTATTGGTGCATTGACGCCGCTGGCGATTGACATGTACCTCCCTGCGATGCCAACGATCGCGCAGGATATGGGTGTCACCGCTGGCGCTGTGCAAATCACGTTAACCGTGTATACCGCTGGGTTTGCTATTGGTCAGCTTTTGCATGGCCCGCTTGCGGACAGTTTTGGACGCAGGCCTATCTTGTTATTTGGCGTGTTCTTTTTCGGTGTTGCCTCCGCAGTGTGTGCGACCACGACCAGTATTGAATCGCTTACTTTGGTTCGTACTGCGCAAGGGTTTGCTGGTGCTGCTGCCGCGGTGATTATCCAAGCTGTCGTTCGTGACATGTTTGATAAAGAAGACTTCGCGCGCACGATGTCGTTTGTTACCTTGGTTATTACCTTGGCACCTTTGGTTGCACCAATGATTGGTGGTCATCTTGCCGTTTGGTTTGGGTGGCGCTCAATCTTTTGGGTGTTGACCGGCTTTTCGGTGATCGTTATTGCAGCTGTTCTTTGGAAAATTCCAGAGACGCTGGCTCCAGAAAACAGACAACCGCTGCGATTTAGAACCACAATAAAAAATTACCTGCGTCTTTGTCACAACCCAGTTGCGATGGGGCTTATTTTTTCCGGTGCATTTTCATTTGCGGGCATGTTTGCCTTTCTGACAGCCGGTTCGTTTGTCTATATTGATATCTATGGTGTGTCGCCTGATCAATTTGGTTACCTGTTTGGGCTGAACATTGTGACTATGATCATCATGACCAGTTTAAACGGCCGCTTTGTTAAGAAAGTAGGTTTGCACGGTATGCTGCGCTTTGGTATCGGTGTCCAGCTATTTGCTGGCATGGGGCTATTAGTGAGTGGCGTACTTGATCTTGGTATTTGGGGCATTGTGCCGTTTGTGATGCTATTTGTTGGTACGCTGTCTACGATTGGTAGTAATGCTATGGGCTTACTGCTTAGTGGTTACCCGACAATGGCTGGCACAGCTTCGTCGTTAGCGGGTACGTTACGATTTGGCACAGGATCGGTGGTCGGCGCTATTGTGGCGTTTTTACCGAGTGGTACACCGTGGCCAATGATTGCATTAATGGCGATTTGTTCGGTATTATCCGCCGCCTTGTATTGGACGTTTGGAAAGAAAGCGTAATGTCTGCATATTATTCAGAAATTCAAAAGGTCGTGAACTCAGCATTAGAAGAGTTGGCGGCAGAGCACGCAACAGGGAAGTTGATTAACTCACCTGTATCGAATAACCACTTTTTGTTGAGGTGGGTAACACGTGCGATTAAAACTCAACGTTTTGGTAAAGCGACGAGTGCGAACCTTATCCAATGGCAAAAGACTGGGCGTTCTAAGGGCAATGAGTCGATGCTAGAGCCTACGTTCAAACGCATCTCTGCCTATTACGAAGGCTTCTTCGGTTGCGAGATAGCCCCGATTACTGATGCTAAAATCGAGCAGTTCATTGATGATATGGAACAAGCTGGCTGGGGCGTGTGTACGTCGGAAGTATTGACCGATGGCAGCAAAGTCCAATTCTTCACCGATGGCGCCAACTCGTTTGCTGTGTGTGCTAATCAATGTGATGACTGCTTTGATGGTGAGAACCTAGTGAAACCAATGAGCTGGTTTGTTCGTGGTAACCACGCTGAGTTCGTCACGAAAGCTTATGAGGCTGGATTTATGCTTCACAAAGTGACCGATTATAAGTCGAAAGTGAAATACCACGGTGAGTACCTTGTTTATCCACTTAACCAGGGTACGCAGTTAGCGGAAATTCCGCTTTCATTTAAAGCGTAGCTATTTGGTTTTAAAGAGTTGGTTCAAAAAAGCTGGTTTAGAAAAGCGTAGCTCCATCTTAGTTAATGGGTGCTACGCTTTTTTGTTTCTGAATCAATGTCATACTCGTTTAACTGGGCTTGCTATCTGTTTAGTTAGTTTTGCGAATCGCCTTGCTTTACCAACTATTTAGCTTTACGAACTATTTAGATTTGCGAACAATAGCTCGAACCATGCCTTTAAAAATGAACAGGTGAGCTGGCATCATCGCAAACCAATACAGTAGTCCTAAAAAGCCTTTAGGGTGCCACCAAGCGCTGATGTTTATCTCACGTTTGTCACCATGGTCTGTGATGGTGAACTCTAGCCGTCCAAGTCCAGGCCCTTTCATCCCAAATAGAAGGGATAGAAAGTAAGGCGGCTCGCAGCGAATGACTTTCCATGAATCGATAAAGTCACCCACCTTTAGCCCTGGCCCTTCGGGAGAGCGCCTCACCGGACGACCACCACCAAAGAAGATGTCAAGCCACTCTCGGGTTCGCCAAAGTATATTGGCGAAGAAGTAGCTGTCTTTGGGATCGCCAATGGTTTTAACGACATCCCATAGCTGCTCAGCGCTTTTACTCGTTGTGAAGCTCGCTCCGGTTTTTTTAGGATAATAACCATACCCAGCTTGCCAACGGCTAAGTGCTGCGGGCTCAAAACCCCATACATTGCTGCGAATGAATTCACCGTCCTGCTGAATGCTGGATGCGACGGATTGCTGGTAAGAAATGAGCTCTTGCGGGAAGCGCTGCCTAATCGATTGAGAGTTGGCAATAAAATCATGCTCAAGCCCAGCCAGTAGAGCACGGCCGATACTTGAAGGCACGGATGTGACCACGCCGAGCCAGTAAGAGGCGATTTTTGGGGTGAGAAGTGGTGTTGCCCATAGACGCAACGGCTTGCCTATTTGCTGACAAATGACCTCAAATTGTTGGCGATAGGAGAGTACATCGGGTCCACCGACCTCATAAATCTCGCTATTTGGTTCGGCTTCTTTTGATAGTTCAATAAGATAGTGGTTGAGGTTCTCCAGCGCGATAGGGTTGGCTTTAGAATCCACCCATTTTGGCGCGATAAGCACGGGGAGGTTGTAAACAAAATCGCGCATGATTTCATACGCGGCGGAGCCTGGGCCTATTATCACGCCTGCGCGTAATTCAGTGATGGGTACTGTACTGGTGCGTAGTAACTTGCCCGTTGCTTTACGAGCGGCTAGGTGCGCAGAGTTTCCGGTTTGTGGCTGTATGGCGCTGAGATAAATAACATGCTTTACCTCGCTGATTTCCAGCGCATCGCGAAAGTTTTGTGCGAGCGACAGTTCGTATTCTAGAAAATCATGTCCATGCGCCATTCCATGTACTAGGAAATAGACCAGATCAAATTGCGGAACGAGCGCAAGAGTGGCTTCACGATCGGCTAAGTCTAGGTATTCGAAGGTTAAATGTGAGTGGGGGATAACCCGAGCTTTAAGGTAGTCAATTTGCCGCGCTGCAGCGGTTACTTGATAACCTTGAGCGAGTAAAATAGGGATTAGTTGTGAGCCAACATAGCCCGATGCGCCGAGAACCAAAACTCGTTTCATTTCTATCCCTCGATTTTATTACAAGAAAAACTATCTCTCTAAAACTTAACACATTTTAGAAAATTTTCAGAAAAGCTATTCTGCATAGTCGCTGATTTTTCATTGGCGGAAAAGCAAATTATTGAAGTGCTCTTTTATTATTGAGCGACAGCATATTTTATAAGAATAGCGAACTCGCAGAATAGTCGGGTGATCTAGGGGTTTTTCCTTCCTTGTAGGTCGATTTTAGTGTAGATTCAGTGTCCAAATTTTCGTTTGCGTAAAGAGTTTCAATGCTTAAGTTGTCTGACCTTAGCAAGGGCTACATTGACGGTGGTGAATTCCATCCTGTACTGCAAAGTGCAGAGTTAACACTGGCACAAGGTGAACAACTGGCATTAATGGGTGAAAGTGGCTCTGGAAAGAGTACCTTACTGAATTTAATCGCAGGGATCGATAAAGTAGATTCTGGTGAAATTTGGTACCCTGACTTTGCTATGCATGAAGCGAAAGAGAATAAGCGCACTGCTTATCGCCGCAACAATATTGGTCATATCTTCCAGCAATTTAATTTGCTGCCAACGCTAAACATCGCCGACAATATTCGCTTCTGCCGCCAAATTAAAGGCTTACCTGAAGATCGTGGGTTGTGGCGTCAAATTCTTTCCGCACTCGATTTAATGGCGTTATTAGGACGTTATCCAGAAGAAATTTCCGGTGGTCAGCAGCAACGTGCGGCTATCGCTAGAGCGTTGTATATGGAGCCGAAAATCTTGCTTGCGGATGAGCCAACCGGAAGTTTGGACGAGCGAAACGCTGAGGCGGTCATGCGCTTGTTGACGTCTCTCACTCGACACTTGGAATGTACCTTGCTGGTCGTGACTCACAGTGAAAAAGTGGCGTCGCATCTAGATGGCTCAATTCGCCTTCAAGGAGGGCAATTGCATGTTATGGCCCGTAGTTAAGGCGCTACTGGGACATTATCGTCGCCATCCTCTACAAATTCTTCTCGTTTGGCTTGGTCTAACACTGGGTGTATCACTGCTTGTTGGTGTTACCGCAATCAACCATCATGCTCAGCAAGCCTATGCCAGTGGCGAGCGACTGTTTGCCAATCCGGTTCCTTATCGCATTCGTCCTAAACACGCGGAAACCAAAATCCCGCAAGGTTTCTATATTCAATTGCGCCGTGATGGCTTCAAGCAATGCGTTCCGTTTGATATCCAGAAAGTGACCACTAAAGATGGCTTAGAGCTGAACTTAGTGGGCGCCGATCCTATTTCTCTCCTGCAATTGAAGAACAAGGTCACTATCAGTGACATTGAATCACAAGATTTGATTAAGGTGCCCACCACGATTCTTGTTAGCCATGATCTGTCTGAACTAAAGGGTTGGAAAAATGGCGACTCGATTACTTTAGACAATGGCTTAGTGCTTGGGCCTGTGAAAGTGGATCGAAAAGTCGGCATTAAAGGCATGCAGATTGTCGCGGATATGTCCTTGGTTCGTGCGCTTAAACGTTCTGCGGGTTTGTCTGTCATTGCTTGCGGTGAAATGAGTTCTGGTCAACTAGAACGACTTCGCAAAATGATCCCAAATGGGATGACACTGTCACGCAGTTCTCAATCTGAGCTGGAATCTCTGACCGCCGCTTTTCACACTAACTTGTCAGCGATGAGTATGCTGTCGTTCGTGGTTGGGCTGTTTATCTTTTATCAGGCAATGTCACTGTCATTGGCTCAGCGTCAACCGCTTGTTGGTAGCCTGCGACAAGTCGGAGTGTCTGGTTGGCAATTGGCGCAAGCGCTCTGTATGGAGCTCGCGGTATTGGTCTTCCTAAGCTGGCTATGTGGCAACGTGTTTGGTCTTGTGTTAGCAAACCAACTTATCCCTGCCGTTTCGCAAAGCTTGAGTGATCTTTATGACGCCAATATTGGCTTGAGTATCGAGTGGAGCTGGCAATGGAGCTTGTACAGCTTTGTGCTTGCGATGTCGGGCGCGGTGATTTCTTGTGGCTGGCCTTTGTTCCGCTTGTTGAAGACGCAGCCAGTCCGTTTATCTGCGCGACTTTCTTTAATGCGCTTTACAGGTGCAGAGTTTACTTGGCAGGCATTTTTAGCTTGTGGCCTGTGTGTGGCGGCAGTCGCGATTTATCAGGCTCCGAAGTCTCAAAACTCAGGTTACGCTATTATCGTACTCATGTTACTTAGCGTGGCATTGATTACCCCCTTTATTACTTGGAAGATTTTTACCCTGTTCTCCTACTCACTTCGCTGGGTCAAACTGCGCTGGTTCTTTGCTGATGCAGCGGCGAGTATGAGCTATCGCGGTGTGGCGAACATGGCGTTCATGTTGGCAATGGCGGCGAACATGGGTGTTGAAACCATGGTTGGCAGTTTCCGTGATACCACGGATCGTTGGCTAACTCAGAGATTAGCGGCGGATATTTATGTGTATCCGACCAATAACAGTGCGAATCGTATGAGCCGCTGGTTGGAAGAGCAACCAGAAGTCGAACGCGTATGGTGGCGCTGGGAAGAAGAAATCCCAACCGAATCTGGTTTGATGCAAGTTGTGAGTACCGGTAATTCGGTCGGCGAGATGGATGCATTGACGGTGAAAATCGCGGTTCCTAACTATTGGTATCATCTTCACCATTCTCGCAGCATTATGATCAGTGAGTCTATGGCGCTGAAACGCGATTTACGCCCGGGAGACTATGTCGACTTGGGCGCGCCGTTAGGCGGCAATTGGCATATTGTTGGCGTCTATTATGACTACGGCAACCCATATCATCAGGTCTTGTTGTCGGAAAACCGTTGGCTTGCGAATTTGGCCGGCTCTGGTGATGTCGCCTTGGGCGCGGTGTTAAAAGATAAGACACAATCACTGTTTGTCGAACAGAGGCTTCAGTCACGCTTTAGGCTAAGCAGTGAGCGTATTTATGATAATACCTCTATTCACAATAAAGCGATGACCACGTTTGATCGCACCTTTGCTATTGCCGATACGCTTGGCAACATCACATTGGTCATTGCCGTGTTTGGTATCTTCTTTGCGACTATTGCCGGGGAAATTACTCGTCAGCGACATACTTCATTGCTGCGTTGTCTTGGTGTTTCAGGTAGAGAGTTGGTGATGATTGGTGGTCTACAGCTATTGGTGTTTGGCTTGATCTCCGCCGCGATCGCAATGCCGTTGGGTGTGGCGTTAGCGCAGCTCATTGTCGATATTGTGATTAAGCAGTCCTTTGGTTGGTCACTTGAGCTTCAAATCGTTCCTTGGCAATACCTAGGAACGTGTTTATGGTCGTTGGTAGCATTGGTCATCGCGGGTGCGCTTCCTGTATTGAAGCTTATTCGCAATTCGCCGATTCATTCACTCAGGGATGCGCTATAAATGAATCGAATGCAGAAACTCATTTTCTCTTGTTTGCTGATTGTTGTGGTCGCAGGAACGGTTATCTGGGCGACTAAACCGGTACACGATGCAATTACCGTCACCAAAACAAGTCAAATTAATGCGGTGTTTGGTTCCCCAGGCAAAAAGGTATTTGAGCCGGTTTTGCCAGATAGAGAGATCAAGCTACCGCAAGATTTTCGTTTTCATCCAGAGTTTCAGCACGAGTGGTGGCAGTTTGTCGCTCAATTAGAAGATGAAGCAGGGCAAACCTATTGGTTGCGAGTTCGATTCTTCCGTTATGCCAGTGACGATCGCGTTGCTACTGGATGGCAGGATCCACAAATCTATATTGCTAACGTGGTGCTTAATAGCCATCTCGGCATGTTTACGGACCAGCGCATAGCTCGTGGCGGTATCGGCCAAGCGGGTGGGTTAAGTCGCCCGTTTCGAGTGTGGATTGATGATTGGTCTTGGCGCTCTTTATCGAGTGAGCCACTGCCGGGTAATTTAAAATTGGCGACCGAGCAATTTGCGGTGAATCTACAGCTTATGGCGGCCGGTCATTATGCTCTGATTGGTGAAAATGGTTACCACAAGAAGCATGACTTACTGCCGCGCGCGTCTTATGCCATTGAGGCTCCATTTGTGAAAACCGTCGGAACTCTGGTGCTCGCGAATGGAAAGGTACTGACGGCTAAAGGCCGAGCTTGGCTCAGCAAAGAGTGGGGCAGTGAGTTAGTTGGTGCGAGCTATGTTGGCGAAGATAACTTTATTCTTTGGCTTAGCGATGATGAAGCATTACTAGTAAGTCGTTATCGATACAAAGATAATATGCCTTACACTAGCGCTGCGATATTGGATCGCCAAGGCAACGTCAAGAATATTCCTACAGACGATATTACTATTCGAGCCGTTAGCTATACCGAATTTGACTCAGGACGGCGCGTCCCACTTAGCTGGCGATTGCGAGTACCTAGCCATGATATAGATGTTGTCATTAAAGCGCGTAAGCGTGATAACTGGGTCAACTTCGTTGTGCCCCAATGGCAAGGGGCTATCATGGCAAATGGCTCCCACCAAGCTCAAGGATTCATGCAATTAAGCGGCTACTAAGCCGCTTTTTTTGTGCGTTACTCAGTTACATCTGACACTTCTTGTTACGCTATCGTGTCATATTGTTGTTCTAGAATGATATTGACGTTGAGTAGACTAAGCTAAGTCATTCATTCATCGCGCCAATCTTTGCTCTATACTGTTACTAATGGTGCTGAATTGGTATACATATCTCGAATCTTGTAAGAGTATTATTCGGTTATTCCTACATTTAACATCCGTAGAATCGATTTTTTATGGTATTTAACTAGATATACAATTTTTAACATTCAAACAATGTGAATAAATATTAAGGGCTTTACATTATGAATGACGTCATTCGTAACTTTTTTAAGATGGAATCTGCAGGGGGCATCATCCTAGTTATTGCTGCGGCAATTGCGATGGTTATCGCCAACTCTCCTCTCAATGAAATGTATCAAGGCGTGCTTCATACCTACGTTTTCGGTCTATCAATTTCACACTGGATCAACGATGGTTTGATGGCAATCTTCTTCTTCTTAATTGGCTTGGAAGTTAAGCGCGAGTTACTTGAAGGCGCTCTAAAGTCAAAAGAGACAGCCATCTTCCCTGCAATTGCAGCTGTCGGTGGTATGGTTGCTCCAGCACTTATTTATGTTTTGTTTAACATGGGTGATGCACAAGCTATGAGTGGCTGGGCTATCCCAGCAGCAACAGATATCGCCTTTGCTTTGGGTATCATGGCACTGCTTGGTAAGCGTGTACCTGTTGCTTTAAAAGTCTTCTTACTGGCGCTTGCTATTATCGATGACTTGGGCGTTATCGTTATTATCGCGCTTTTCTACAGCAGCGACCTATCCACTATCGCATTGACGCTTGGCTTTATAATGACGGCAATACTGTTCGTACTTAATGCTAAGAAGGTGACTAGTATACCTGCCTACCTAGCGGTTGGTGCGGTGCTTTGGGTAAGTGTACTGGCCTCTGGTGTTCACGCGACGCTAGCTGGTGTGGTACTTGGTTTTGCTATCCCGCTTAATGGTAAGCCGGGTGAACATTCACCACTTAAGCATCTAGAGCATGCTCTTCACCCATACGTTGCATTTGGTATTCTTCCTATCTTTGCATTTGCCAACGCAGGTATCTCGCTAGAGGGTGTATCAATGTCAGGACTAACTTCGATGCTACCGCTGGGCATCGCTATGGGTCTTCTAGTTGGTAAGCCACTGGGTATCTTTACCTTCAGCTGGGCGGCAGTGAAACTTGGTGTTGCGAAACTGCCAGAGGGCGTTGACTTCAAACAGATCTTTGCAGTATCAGTGTTGTGTGGTATCGGCTTTACCATGTCTATCTTTATCGCGTCATTGGCGTTTGTAGGTGTGAGCGCAGAGTTTGATACTTATGCAAGACTGGGTATTTTGATGGGCTCAACAACCGCTGCGGTTCTCGGTTACATCCTACTGAACCTATCGCTTCCAAAGGAAGCCGCACCCGAGCCAAAAATTCAATATTAAGCCACTTAGGTATTAAGTACTCAGGCATTAAGTGCTTAGGCATTGCAGTGAGAACAAAACAAACCCAGCTTCGGCTGGGTTTTTTTATGGCTCTAGAAAAACGATAAGCAAAAAAAAGCCCAAACCAACAAGGGTTTGGGCGGATACAAATAGGAGTTAATAAGAAAAAAGCAGCATGTAGTCAACAAAGAGAAAAACAGTGGCATCAGAAACTCATTCTTCGCTGACTACACTTTAATAGACCCACCTGATCGAAATTAGTTCACACAAAAAGCAAAAAAATTAAGAAAACTTCAAAGCCCCTTTAAAACAGCCTCTTGAGAAAGATGTCCGACCAGTATGTGAAAAGTTTGATGTTAATCACTTGTTATCTTGGTGTTGCGGGAGTATATTCAAACATATGTTTGATACGGGCGATTGAAATGACGACGAGACTTACCACTAAAGACAAAATTCTGGACGTCGCTGAAGCGTTATTTGCAGACGGCGGCTTCAACGACACATCACTGCGTACGATCACCAGTAAGGCGAACGTGAATCTAGCATCGGTTAACTACCACTTTGGCGACAAAAAGACGCTCGTTCGCGCGGTACTAAATCGTTACTTGGAAGCCTTTATGCCGGCGGTTGAAACGGCGCTGTACCAACTTAATGAGCGCGAAGACTATGACATGGTTGACGTATTCCAGTCGCTCAAAGAACCATTGCTTGCGCTTAACGATGTTAAGCCGGGTGGTGCGAGCCGCTTTATGTCACTAGTAGGCCGTGGGTATACCGATGTACAAGGTCACCTACGCTGGTTTATCACGACTCGATACACAGAAACATTGGCCATGTTCACTCATTCAGTGATGCGTGCCAATCCTAAATTAGATGCAGAAACCCTGTTTTGGCGTCTGCACCTTACGCTTGGCACCTGCGTATTTACTATGGCGTCGAGTCGGGCGCTCTCTGAAATTGCGCTGAGCTCATTCGAAAAAGAAGTCAGCGCAGAAGCAATTATTGACCAGATTATTCCTTACCTCGCAGCCGGTGTTGCAGCGGAGTAAAACTTTAAAACCAAAACGTATATAGAAACGAAATAATAAAAATACACCTGAACAAAAGGATAGGTATCATGAGCTCTCTACGAAGAAAATGGATCAGTGACCCAGCGTTTAAACTGTTTAAAAAAGTGCTACCGCCATTGTCCGCGACAGAGCGTGAAGCAATGGAAGCGGGTAGTGTTTGGTGGGACGGAGAGCTTTTCTCTGGTAAGCCAAATTTCAAAACGCTGCATCAGTATCCAAAGCCAGTTCTTACCGCTGAAGAACAGTCTTTTATGGACAACGAGCTAGAAACGTTGCTTGCAATGCTCGACGATAACAAGATTGTTAAGGAAGATCGCGACCTACCTAAAGAGGTTTGGGATTACCTGCGCAAAGAGCGTTTCTTCTCTCTGATCATTTCTAAAGAGTTTGGCGGCCGTGAATTTTCACCACTGGCGAACTCAACTATCGTAACTAAGATTGCAACGCGCAGTATTAGTGCGGCTGTATCTGTCATGGTACCTAACTCGCTTGGTCCAGGTGAGCTGCTGTCTCACTATGGTACAAAAGAGCAAAAAGATTACTGGCTACCAAGACTTGCCGATGGTACAGACATTCCATGTTTCGCTCTAACAGGGCCGGAAGCGGGTTCGGATGCGGGCGGTATTCCAGATAAAGGTGTGGTTTGTTACGGTGAGCATGAAGGCAAAGAAGTGCTCGGTATTCGTCTAAACTGGAACAAACGTTATATTACCCTTGCACCGGTTGCAACAGTATTGGGCTTGGCATTCAAGCTTCACGATCCAGATCAGTTACTGGGTGAAAAGGAAGACATTGGTATTACCTGTGCACTTATCCCAGCAGACCATAAAGGTGTAGAAATTGGTGAGCGTCATGACCCACTTCACCTTGCATTTATGAATGGTCCAACACGCGGCAAAGATGTGTTCATTCCTATGGAATGGCTGATCGGTGGCCAAGAGTACGCAGGGCGCGGCTGGCGTATGCTCGTTGAATGTCTATCTGCTGGTCGTGGTATCTCACTTCCTGCGTTAGGTACAGCAATTGGCCACCTAACGACGAGAACAACTGGCGCGTACGCTTATGTCCGTAAACAGTTTGGTATGTCGATTGGTAAGTTTGAAGGCGTAGCAGAAGCGATGGGTCGCATTGGTGGTCTTACTTACCTGCTTGAGGCAACACGAACGCTAACAACAACATCACTGGATATGGGTGAGAAACCTGGGATCGTGACAGCGATTGCTAAGTATCACATGACAGAGATGGCGCGTACGATTCTAAACGATTCAATGGATATCCATGCCGGTCGAGCTATTCAAGATGGCCCTATGAACTATCTTGCATCGAGCTACCTTGGTATTCCTGTCGCGATTACGGTTGAAGGTGCGAATATCCTAACTCGTAACCTGATGATCTTTGGTCAAGGTGCGACACGTTGTCACCCTTACGTTCTACAAGAAATGGAAGCAGCAGCGAATCCAGATGCTAAGCAAGGTGCTGCTGACTTTGATCAGTTACTGTTTAAGCACATTGGTCATGCGACTAAAAATACCTTTGGTGCCTTTGCCGCGGCTCTGACGGGTTCTAAATTTGTCGGCGCACATATGAGCGGTCCAACTAAGGTTTACTACAAAGACTTAACGCGTTTAAGTAAGGCGCTTGCGGTCAGTTCAGACTTCGCGATGCTAACATTGGGCGGCGACCTAAAACGTAAAGAAATGATCTCTGCGCGTTTAGGTGATGGTCTAGCGTATCTATTTATGGCTTCTGCGGCTCTGAAGAAATACGAAGATGATGGCCGTCAGGCATCGGATCTCGACTACGTGCATTATGCGGTTCAGCACTGTTTCCACAACGCGGCTAAGTCGCTAAACGAAGCGTACAAAAACTTCCCAGCTCGTTGGGCAGGTGTCACGCTAAAAGGACTGTTGTTCCCACTAGGCAACCACTTCGAGAAACCATCTGACAATCTAACGCTTGAATTGGCGAAGAGCATGATGGTTCCGGGTGCGCATCGTGACCGCTTGACTCACCTTTGCTACATTGGTGAGCAGCCAAACGACAAGATTGGTTTGATGGAAAACGCGTTCCTAGCGATGTACGACATCCGTGACCTAGAGAAGAAACTGTTTGTCGGCGTGAAAGAGGGCAAAATTGCTCGAAAAGGTCTACTGAAAGATCGCTTGCAGCAAGCTATTGAAGCGAATGTGTTAACAGAGCAAGAGGTCGATAAAATCCTTGCTGCTGATGCACTGCGCTACAAAGCGATTCAGGTTGATCACTTTAGCCACGATTTCTCTGAAGTGAGAACGGATAAAGTTGATAAGCCCAAGCTGAACAGCGTAGCGTAATGGTTCACTGCGTGGCATAAATCAGAACTGTGCCACTTAACGCGAACTAAATGGTCTAAGCGCTCTAGTTTCTAGAGCGCTTTTTTTGTGCGCTATGAGTATGAAAGTGCTCCAACCACTTGGCAAAATCAGAGAAATTGACAGAAATAGGGTGCGAACTGGAAGTGAAACTCTTATCCTACTAGGGATTTTTTGAGGAACTGAATATGATCATCAAACCAAGAATTCGTGGATTTATTTGTACTACTACACACCCAGTTGGTTGTGAAGCTAACGTAAAAGAACAAATCGCTTACACCAAAGCTCAAGGCCCAATTGCAAACGCTCCAAAGCGCGTTCTAGTGGTTGGTTCTTCTAGTGGTTACGGCCTTTCTTCTCGTATCGCTGCGGCGTTCGGTGGTGGTGCAGCAACAATCGGCGTATTTTTCGAAAAACCAGGGACAGAAAGAAAGCCTGGTACAGCTGGCTTCTACAACTCTGCAGCTTTCGACAAGCTAGCGAAAGAAGAAGGCTTGTACTCGAAAAGCGTAAACGGTGACGCTTTCTCTCATGAAGCGAAGCAGAAAGTTATCGACCTAATCAAAGAAGATCTAGGCCAAATCGATATGGTTGTTTACTCACTGGCTTCTCCAGTTCGTAAGCTACCAGAAACAGGCGAACTCGTACGTTCTTCTCTAAAGCCTATCGGTGAGGCATACACATCGACAGCTGTAGACACTAACTCTGACAAGATCATTGAAGCAAGTGTTGAGCCAGCAACAGAGCAAGAAATTGCTGATACTGTTACTGTGATGGGTGGTGAAGACTGGGAACTTTGGGTCAACGCGCTATCTGACGCTGGTGTACTTGCAGACGGTTGTAAGACAGTCGCATACTCGTACATCGGTACCGAGCTAACTTGGCCAATTTACTGGGAAGGTGCGCTAGGTAAAGCGAAAATGGATCTAGACCGCGCAGCGACAGAGCTAAACGCGAAACTGTCTCAAACTGGCGGTAGCGCAAACGTTGCGGTACTTAAGTCTGTTGTAACTCAAGCAAGCTCAGCAATTCCAGTTATGCCACTGTACATCGCAATGGTATTTAAGAAGATGCGTGAAGAAGGTATTCATGAAGGCTGTATGGAACAGATCTTCCGTATGTTCTCACAGCGTCTATACAAAGCAGATGGCAGTGCAGCTGAGGTTGACGATAAGAACCGCCTACGTCTAGATGACTGGGAACTTCGTGACGACATCCAGAAGCACTGTGCTGAACTATGGCCACAAATTACGACTGAAAACTTGAAAGAACTGACGGACTACGTTGAGTACAAAGAAGAGTTCTTGAAACTATTCGGTTTTGGTATTGAAGGCGTAGACTACGAAGCTGACGTTTCAACACTCGTAGAGTTTGACGTTATCGACCTATAATCGAAAGCGATTGAACTAAAATGAATAAGGGGCGCATGATGCGCCCCTTATAGTATCTAGTGAACAGTTGTTTGCAATGAACCGTTGTCTAGGTGCCAGTAAACATCAGGAAAGAATGATGAGGATAGTACCCGCTAGAGTCATCAGGATGTTGGCTATTGCATAAGTACCAGCATAACCCAAAGCAGGAATTGTCGAGCGAGCGTGCTCGTTAACAACATCCATTGCTGGTGCACACGTTCTCGCGCCCACAATGGCACCAATAAGCAGCGCGCGGTTCATCTTAAGCACATAGTTACCAACCAAGTAGGCGAGTACAACGGGTAGTACACTGACTAAAAAAGCAATCAGAATAACCTGAGGGCCGACTTGCGTTAGGTGCTCAAACATTTTGCCACCAGCGCTTAATCCGATACCCACCATAAAGAACATAAGACCGAGATCTTTCACCATGTTCAGTGCCCCTTGCGGTACATAGCCGAAAGTAGGGTGGTTGGCACGCAAAAAGCCTAGGGTAATACCAGACAAAAGTAGGCCAACAGCATTACCTAATCCAAAGGATACTTGGCCAAAACTCATGGTGATTAGGCCAAACATAATGCCAAGGATAAAGAAGCTACAAAACGCCAACAGATCGGCCATTTGGCTATGGATCGAGATAAAACCAATTTTCTCTGCTAAGCCATGCACACGGCTCTTTTCACCACTAACCTGTAGGATATCCCCTTTAGCCAGCACGATGTTAGCGTCCATAGGCATTTCAATTTGAGCGCGAACAACGCGATTCAAGAAACAGCCATACTCTGACAAATTCAGGCTAGAGAGGCTCTTACCTGCAATGTTGTCACTTTTTACTACGATCTCTTCTTCAACAATACGTAGGTCAAGCAAGTTGCGGTCGAATACTTCTTTGCCGTTACGAAAGCTTGGATCCAAACGTGCGTGACTGTCCGGGAAGCCGACTAATGCAATTTCATCACCTTCTTGCAAGATAGCGTCACCATCTGGGTGGGCGAGGATACCGTTGCGTCGAATACGTTCAATGTAGCAACCAGTTTGACGATAAATACCCAGTTCGCGAAGGTTCTTACCATCTGTCCAATCAATCAGCTCCTGACCAACGCGGTAGGCACGAATGATCGGCAGGTACACTTTGCGCTGTCCACTGCCACCTAGCCCGCGCTCTTGCGCAATTTGCTGCGCTGAGTCGTGAAGGTTTTGCTTTTGAAGCTTTGGCAGCAGTTTCGCGAGCATGATCATGCTGATAAGACCAATCAAATAGGCCATCGCGTAACCGACCGAGAGGTTTTCAATCACTAGGTTGAAATCCATACCGCGTGGGATAGTAGCTAAACCGGAGTTCAGTGCATCTTGAGCACCTACGAGAACAGGTGTAGCAGTCAATGCCCCTGCCATTACACCAGCTGATAAGCCGTAATCTAAGCCTAGATAGTGGCTGGCGAAGTAGGTAACCGTGAGCGCGGTCACCAGGACCGTTAAGCTTAAGATCAAGTAGTGTTTGCCATCTCTGAAGAAGATACCAAAAAAGTTTGGACCGGCCTCAATACCAACACAGTAAATGAACAGCATAAACCCGATAGTCAGCGCTTCAGCGTTAAAACTGAATCCGAGGTGTCCCATGATAAGGGAGGTAATCAGCACCCCAATAGAGTTACCGAGTTGAAGGTTGCCAAAGCGAATTTTGCCAAAGGCTAAGCCAATCGCCAGAGCGACGAAGATCAGGAGAATTGGGTTTTGGTCAAGCAAGTTGACGACGTCTATGTTCACTAGTACGACTCAAACAGACAGTGTGAAAGAATGATTAAAGTGTGGCGATTGTAGCGGAAATTTTCAAAAAGATAAGTGAAATTTTTTCGGTTTTGACATTAGTTCAATTGTGGGGGGTAACAAGTTAGAAATCATAATGTTATCCAATAGGTCTTGTTTGATTTATACCAAAGGTGTTCCGAGTCGCAAAAAAGAAAGCCAGCGCAAGGCGCTGGCTTTGAAGATGATTTCGTCAACTATACTTGAGTTGACTGTATGGGCATATTAGTCGAATAGACCCAAGTTTGCTTTAGCGTAAGCTTCAAATTCAGTACAGCCACCGATGTGGTCTTGATCGATGAAAATCTGTGGCACAGTTTCTACTGGCTTACCAACCGTTTTCTCTAGGTCTGCTTTTGAGATGCCTTCTGCATGAATATCAACGTAACGATAGTTAAAATCGTCGCGTTTAGCTTTTAGCGTTTCAGCATGCTCTTTTGCACGAACACAGTAAGGACAACCAGGGCGACCAAAAATAACAACGAACATTCAATTTCTCCTTGAAGACTAAACTTTTTGCGTGAACCAGCAGTACCAAAAACAGGGGTTCATCATTTTGTTGAAAACCACTATGCCTCAAGATGAGAAGGAAATAAAGCGTCATTTGTCTCTTGATGCGATAGGTAAAACCTATCAGCACAGAAGTTGCGCAAATCTCTATGACGCTGGATGAAAACAGGGTGTGATGCTGTGCAAAAGTTGAGTATTTAATCGGGTGACATGCGCTAATTGCTTGGCATAAATCAAAAACTGTCGCCAATGAACATAGCATGCTGACGTTAGCTTTGTATGTTTGCTCTACCGAAAAGACTCGCTAAGGTTTGTTTTTCGTATTGCTGGCGGTATAGGCAATGATTCGAATAGTGAGTTGACGGTGTACCTAAAGGAATCCGGTATGTTTCAGTTTATGACTTCGAGTCGAATTATCTTTGGTGAGGGGGCGCTCCAGTCTTCTTTGTCTATCATCAATCAATTTGGTTACAGCGTACTTCTCGTGACGGGGCAAGACCGTCAGCGTGCTGAGCCAGTCATCCATTATCTTCATAATCAAAACATGCGTTATCAGCATGTCGCTATTCGTGGTGAACCGAACATTACTATGGTTGAAGAGACGGCCATTATGGGGCGTCGTTTTAAACCTGACATGGTGGTTGCCATTGGGGGAGGAAGCGTTCTCGATATGGGCAAAGCACTTGCTGCGATCATTCCTAACCAAGGAGATGTTTACGATTACGTTGAAGTGGTTGGACGCAATGTCCCTCTCAAAACCAAGCCCATTCCTATGATTGCCATTCCTACGACAGCGAGTACCGGGGCGGAAGTGACTAAAAATGCCGTGCTTAAATCGGGTCAAGATAAGGTGAAAGTCAGTTTACGAAGCCCGGATATGTTACCTGATGTAGCCATTGTGGATCCTGTGCTGACTTACGGGACTGATGTCTACACCTCTGGCCGTGGCGCTATGGACGCCTTTACCCATTTAATGGAAGCGTATGTTTGCGGAGAGCCTAATCCACTCACTGATATGGTGTGTGAAGAGGGGCTACGAAGACTTAGCTATTCGATTATTCCAGGCTGTAAGCAAGATAATCCGAAGTCACGCGCAGATCTGTCTTTTGCAGCGATGTTAGGTGGAATGGCGATTACTAACGCAAAACTCGGTGCTGCACATGGCTTGGCATCGGCATTGGGTGGAAAGATTTCTGCACCGCACAGTGTGATTACTGCTCGTCTTGCTCCTCATGTCATGATGGAAAATATTAAAGCTGCGAAGCGAGCAGGGCGCAGTGATGTGCTTAATCGCTATAGAACCATGGCGCAGTTACTTACCAGTAGAAACGATGCCAGCATTGAAGATAGCATTCAATGGGTCAACATGATCTTAGAGCGCCTGTCCTTGCCGCATCTTTCGGATTTTGGCGTGTGCGGAACCTCGTTTGAGCAAGTGGCTGCAGATGCAATGAAGTCTGTCGCCATCAAAGGTAATCCAATCCCTCTAACGGAAGACAGGCTTATCTATATCCTGAATCAAGTGTGCCAGTGTCAGTGTGATGGTCATGCTGAGTCTTCAGAAGATACGACCAATATAGAGTACCGAAATAATCCGGTAGAGACAGACTAGTCCTATTGGGTAAGCTAGAAACGGCATTAACGAAAAAGGGAGGTCAATTGACCTCCCTTTTGAGTGTTTCGGTAGAGGAGCATGAGCTCATCTGCAGACAGTGACTAGTAATAGATAGTCACTAGTAATAGATAGTGACTAGTAATTTGGTGCTTTGTTGTAGCGAGAATCTTTAAGCGCTTCTTTGACTCGCTTCAGGTTATCTCTAAACCCGCTACCACGACGTAAAGTAAAGCCTGTCGCAAGCACGTCAATAATCGTCATCTGTACTACGCGACTTGCCATTGGCATGTAGACGTCGGTGTCTTCTGGTACATCAACGGTAATAGACAATGAGCTAGCTTTATCCAGCGGCGAATCCTTTGCGGTAATCGCAATAACGGTCGCGCCGTTTTCACGGGCTAGGTGAGCGACTTCTACTTGGCTCTTAGTACGACCGGTATGCGAGATAAGGACGATAACGTCATTATCAGAGCAGTTGATGCAGCTCATTCGTTGCATGACCACATCTTCGTAGCACGAGATTGGGATATTGAAGCGAATAAACTTATTCTGAGCATCACGAGCGACAGACGAAGAGGCACCTAAGCCGAAGAAAGAGATGCGTTTTGCTTGAGTCAGCAAATCAACAGCTCGGTTGATTTGCATTGAGTCCAAACTGTTCTTCGCAACATCAAGACACGCCATCGTAGATTCGAAAATCTTGTGGGTGTAAGCGTCCGGACCATCGTCTTCTTCGACGTTGCGGTTCACGTAAGGTGTGCCGTTGGCAAGACTCTGTGCTAAATGCAGTTTAAAGTCTGGGAAACCTTTTGTGTCGAGTCGGCGACAAAAACGGTTTACCGTCGGCTCACTCACATCTGCCATTTTGGCAAGCGTAGCAATGCTGGAATGAATGGCGGTTTGGGGGGACGCCATAATAACTTCAGCAACTTTACGCTCAGATTTGCTGAAGTTTTCTAAATTCTTTTGGACTTTCTCTAATGTATTCATAGTGTTCACAGGGTAAAGAGAACAACTTGCTGACGCTAATTATCCGGGAGCTTATCTCTCTCATTTGTCTAAATGAAAGACCAAGTTACCGTGATATCGAGTTTTTATAATAGGTCGATCAGCGCCAACTCCATAGCCTCAGTATAAACGAAGCACTCGGTTAGCTGTAACAAAAGCTCACATGAAATCTTTAGAATATGACAGGCATCAAACAAAAAACTGGAAGAAAAAAACAATTGAGTGAAAAACGCTCACTTATTGCCAGTTTCTAGCGCAATTTTACCGTATCACTCCCACAAAACAGAAAGAAAGTTTCATAAGTGTGAGAGTGATAGTGATTTCATATAACCGAGAACGAGAAAGGTTAGTCGCAAATTTTATTGGCTAACGCGTTGAGGGCGGACATTAATGCTGTTGCGGACTGAGCGATTTCTCGCTGCTCGTCGAGCACATTGCTTAGCACTTCTGTCGAGGTTAATGGGTTTGCCAGTACAACTCGGAACACAATGGTATCGCGACCAGACCAACGTATCGGGTTTAGTTGAGTACGAGAAACGAAAGATAAGCCAGTTTCACGTTGTTTTTTCTGAACAAACTTGGTGAGTTGGTTAAGCAGATCATGCAGCTCATCTCGGTCACGTTCTGAAGCCATTTCCAGTGCTAGCTTAACGTTTTCCGGAACATAGCGGTACGTAAGCAAACATAACTCAGGTTTACTAACGAGTTCAAAATCACTTTGTTTGTCGATTAGCTCGGCAAAGTAGCGGGCTTTTTCGATACTTTGGTTGATCAATAACTCATAACCGGGCCTACTAATGATGTGCATTGCAGCATACACCAACATCGCCATTCCTGAGCGTGATCCTTCAAGAGTATGACGCCCTAAGTCTTTCGAACCTTTACGCAAAATATACTGAGCATGGTGTTGAATGCTCTTCATTGCTTGTGGATCTTTGAACAGTACCATGCCCGCACCCATAGGGATGTAGAGCTGCTTGTGCGCATCGATAGTCACAGAGTCTGCGAGTTCAATGCCGTCTAATATAGTGCGGTATCTATCAGACATAAGTGTCGCACCACCCCAAGCGGCATCAACATGGAAATGACAAGATTCTTCAGCGCAAATCGCAGCGATTTCACGCAGTGGGTCAACATTGCCTGTTTCTGTTGTTCCGGCTACACCGATAACAGCAAATGGGTGAATGCTTTGCTGTTTGAGCTCGGCAAATTTATGCTTGAGATCTTCTGGGCAAATGCGGTTGTATTCATCAGTTTTAACGGCAACGAGACCTTGCTGTCCGATGCCGAGCAAATCAGCCGCTTTTTTTAGCGAATAGTGACCACGTTCAGAGACTAAAATGGCGAGTCCTTCATAGCCGTAGTGTTTCATGGCTTTGAACAGGCCTTGTTTCTCTACCCCTTGGAAATCGCCATCCGCTTTTAGAGCACGATTACGTGCGACCCAAAGTGCCGTTATGTTGGCAATGGTGCCACCAGAGCAAAATGCACCTAAGGAATGTTCTGAGCTGTGCATCCACTTATTGTAGAAAGGCTCCGACTCGGAATAGATCAGCTTGTGAAGCATACCGAGGACTTGACGTTCAAGTGGAGTGAAAGCTTTTGATGTTTCGATTTTCACCAAGTTCTGGTTCAGCGCGATCATGATTTTTGATAGTGGCATCAAAAAGTAGGGTAGTGCTGAAGTCATATGACCAATGAAGCTTGGAGAAGAGGTGTGTACTGAGTGCGAAACCAGGGTATCTAATAGATGTTCAGTATGCGCCGACACGAACTCTGGTTGTTCTGGAATAGCGGCACTAGAGAAGTCTTTTTCTATTTCGTGAAGGGGTTTTTCTTCAGCAACAATATGCTCTCGCAAAAACTGGTTCAAGTTTTTGGATAAACTTTCTTCAATTTGGGTAAGCGTAGAGTCAGGTCCTTCTGGGATAGTGAATATTCGAAGGAGGCTCTCAAAGCTGACATCAGCAATTTTTTGCTCAGATACCATATCGTTATCTACTATTATTCCGTTACTGCAAGCGGCACAATCTAAACCAAATGGGCGTGAATGTCTCGCAAAAAAGTCCTGTTATGCCGATTTTTTGCCGTGCCACAGGGCATTGTTACACCATTTGGTTACTTACAATGCAAAAAGCTGGCGTAACAGCCAGCTTGGTGCGAAAAGTTATACGTTGTCTCGGCTATCGATGAATCAATAGCGTTGACCTATTGATAGCTTATTACTTGCAGTCAATCGTTTCCACTTTTTGAATCGATTGATTATAGCGATTAAGCGCAGTTTCGATTTTCTTTGGGTGGCTAAGCAAATCGGCAAACGCGCTGCGTAGCTCATAATTCTGTGGGTGAGGTGCGGCTTGACGATCGGCGAAGCTCTTAGCTGCCATCTGTCCTAGCTTGTCATTACGTTGTGACAGTGTTTTAACGTCTTGCTGCTCAAGCTGAAGCCAAGTTTCTACAGATTGCTCAGTGGCCACTTTCGCTGGTTCATTGCTTAAGTAGTAGTGAACAGCTTCTCGATTCAGTTCAAAGTGATGCTTTCGGCCTTCTAAAAACCACTGGCTTACTTCATCAAGCTCAGGGTATTCGCTAGTGGTCATTTGTGCTAAGTCCTGGTACCACTGAATGGAAGCGTCGATATAAGCATCATACTTATTGGTGTAGCACTGTGTCGCATCCGCAGACATTGCGCCAAATGAAGTGCTAATCAGTGCGGCAGCAGTGAGCCATTTTTTCATTATTCTAATCCTTTGGTGGGCTAACGAGCGTGGGTTCTTATAATTATACCCAAGCAGGGCAAAATTAGCGGCTGCCTGGGAGATGTTTGCAAGCAAGAATACAGGAATAGATAGGCTTTTCCTGAGACCTACCCTGCAAGAGAAACAAAAAACAGCATCAAAACGGGCACCAATAAGCTCAAAATGAAGCCACTGACGATGGCAACGGGTACACATCTTACACCGCCGCTGCTTTGAATGATGGGTAGAGTAAAGTCCATCGCGGTTGCGCCTGCATAACCAATGGCGGTACAGGGACGTTTGCCTATCAACATAGGTATCATAATCAGTGCGACAAGTTCCCGTAGTAGCTCAATCATAAATGAAGCACCGCCGTAAACAGGGCCGAATGCATCACCAATCAATATGCCTGCGAGCGAATACCACCCAAAACCGGATGCGATGGCTAGGCCTTTATATGGAGAGATATCAAGAATAAGTGCGCCGATAATGCCGCCAACCATCGAGCTTGCCACGATGACGGCTGCAATGGTCATTCCTTGCTTGTTGACCAAAATCTGTTTGAGCGTCAATCCGCTGTTGCGAAGTTGAATGCCAATAAAGAATAGAAGGATGATCAATATCCATTCGCTGGCGGTCTCTACCCAGCCAAGCCCAATGGGAAGTAGCAGCCCGAGCACCAACCCAGAACCGACGACAGCTATTAGCTTGAGTGATTCCATTGCCATTGAAGAGAGTGGCAGTTGATTTTTTAGCTGTTCCGTTTTCAATGGCATGAGTTTGTCAATGAGAGGAAGGCAAAGGAGATTACAACCACCAATCACGATAAAGAACGTCGCGGTAACCGTGATGATGGTTTTAAAGTGACTACCAAAGTTATCGAGCGCGGCGAGACTTAGCCCCATTAAAAATAAGATGACATAAATCAGCCATGAAGTGGCTCGGTTGATGACGTCGAGTTTTTTGGTATTAGAAATAGGAAATAGGTAGCCAATACATAGCGGCGTAAAAATAAACAACATCCCTGAAAACATCGCGTTGAGCCTCTTTTGTTATCCTTAATGATTGCCGCTACTGGCTAATTGTTGACATACCTATTGGTAGAAACGCCGAGTGGCTGAACTACATACCAGTGGAGTGGATGACTTCAGCAATTTTGTCCTGAAAATCTTGCTCGCTTAATGACGTTAATTGATACATCACGTCTGCACCATCTACATTAATCTCCACTTCGTGCTCTTCTAACGCATCGTGATCTTGTCTGCGGAACAGTAAAATATGGTTGGCAATGCGAGCAACGTCGAGATACGACACTTCTGGGCGCTCTATATGCTTAACTCGATTGGAAGCAACTTCGATAAAGTCGCAGTCGAATCCCCAAGTATCAAGAACCTGTTCACTTGTTAGTGAGCAGCGTGATTGAAAAATCTGCATAGCAAGATCAGGGTTTAAGTAGTTGCCCTTTTCTATATAGAGGTGGTACTCGTTGACTAAGCAAAATAGGCCGATATCCGCGAGGAAGCCGACCAATAAAGATTTATCTTGCTCTAGGTGCGCATACTGTTCGTTAGAAATCTCATGAAATTTTCGTGTTACCAACACCATCACAGCCGCCAACTCGCGCGACACCTTCGCACTATTGACCAATACTTCGTGGCATTCATCTGTTAAGTGAACAGAATGCTTAAGTAGTTCGATGGATTGAGCGGTCACAATATCGCGAACGCGGTAGATACCCAATCTTGAGACCGCCGTATTGAGGTCATTACAAGTGATATTACGGCGATTAAATATGACTGAGTTGGCAACTTTAAGAACGGTTGCTGCAAGTCCAGGGTCTTCTAGTAGGCACTCCGCTATGTCAGCAACACCTGTGGATTCATCGTTACAAAGAGCTTGTATCTTTAGTACGACTTCAGAGATGGGTGGGAGAGTGATTTTCCCAGTATTGATAGATTGCTCGACTAAGTCTGCAAATTCCGTTTCGAGGCTTTCGATGAACAGCTGTTGGTTCTCTGGTAGCCAATAAAAAGATAAGTGGTTCATAAATATTCGAGAGGTTAAGCGATGGAGTCAGTGTACCTGCGCCGGTCTGCAATTGACAATAAGATTAGTGATTTAAATTGGTGCAGTTGAATCGTTTGCTGTTTAGAACATCATTCAATTGCATACGCTAGTGCAATTGGTTGTGTATAGTGCTACTTTGTGAAGTGACTCGCAAATGTTTTTTGGATAACTCGCACAACTGTGACATTGAGCCAGACTTAATTTGCAATGTGAACTATTATAAAAACATATAAAAAAGCCCGGCATTTTATACCACTATAGATTGACCGAGCTGATAACAAATTTGATTTTTTTAGCTGCTATTTCTGGTGATCGATTAATCGGGGTAAAGATTAAGGATCAAAGGAAATGATAGAGCAATCTTTTTACAACTACACGACTCAATTTGGCGAATCGCAAAAACGTTCGATGTTTGGTGGCACTGGGCTCTTCAAGGACGGCGCCATGTACGCATTGATTAGTAACAGTAAAGTGTTTATCCGTGGAGGAAAGGGCTTAGACTCTAAACTTCATGGTCTACAATGCGAGAAATTTCGTCATGTGAAAAAACAATCAACTGCGACGGTAAACTATTACGACATAACCCACTTATTTGAACAGCAAGCTCCTGAGCTTAAGGATTTAGTTCAAAACTCAATCGATAACTCAGTTGATCAGCATTGCAGTAAGAACGCGGTCGAGAATCGCCGTTTGCGAGATTTGCCAAACATGCAACTCACGTTAGAGCGCATGGTCAAGAAGTCGGGTATTAAAGATGTAAAAACATTTTTGGAGCTAGGAGCACCAAGAGTGTTTAATCGAGTGAAGCGCACTTATGGCAACGATGTCGATGTTAAGTTGTTGTGGAAGTTCGCCGGTGCAGTAGATGGGGTACATTGGAAGTTAATCCAAGATCCAATGAAGCAACGTTTATTGGAGCATTGTTCACAAATAGAACAGTGATTGCTGTAGCCTAATGATTGAAATAGAAAGGGATTGATACAAAAAGAGGCCGTGTTGTTAAAACAGCGGCCTCTTTTTTCATCGCTAAGCCAGTAAATAATATTAGAACGCGAAGCGCGCTGTAAACATTAGCTGGTCACCGTAGATGTGGTTAATGCGACCTTCAAGACCTAGAGAGAATAGCTCGGTAGAGTGGAAACGGCCGTATACAGAACCCATCCAACGATCTTTGTCACCAACGTTTAAGTAACCCGCTTTACCGCCGATTTCCAGCTGTGGACCAAGCCATTGACGTACACCCAAGTTAACTTCCATACCGGTGTCAGTTTTGTGGTGATCGCCACTGTCGTGGATGTGCGCTAGCATTTCACCAGTGAAGTCCGCCCAGTTGTTGACTGGAGCATGGAAACCAACACCACCAGAGAAGTCGTAGTCGCCTTCAAATTTAGAATCGATGCTACCAACGATATGAGCATTTGGGTGAATCGACTTACTGATAGCCGCACCAAACGTCATTGGGCTTGCACCAATTCGAGCTTCTGCGTAGTCGTAGCTGAAGTTACTCATCGTAGCTCGTTGCTCTTCTTGGTTTGCGAATGCTTGCTGCGAAGCGATAACCATCAGAGCAGCTAATAGAGTTTTGCGCATAGTGTCTCTAAACCTTTTTGTTTGAACTTAATTCCATGACCATAAGAGTGCACGTCGCTAGATGCTTATGGCAACTTAAAGTATCCCGCTATGATAAATCAAATTCCCCTTACTGCTCCAACAAAAAGTGCTTCTAACGGGGGCAAAACCTCAAAAATTGACAATGTCATACATATTTCAACCAATAATGGGGCTTTGTGTAAGGAAATGGTAATAAAAAAGGGAGCTATCAAACGCATAACTCCCTAAGTCGTGGCGATTTATTTGACTAATGTGACAATAACAGTCTCTACTCGCCAAAGTTGATGCGATTGTCTGAGATCGCATTGAATATTCGTTCTGTATCCAGCACTCTTGCCCAAGGCATTAAGTCTTGAGTATTAGCAATCATATAGTCCGTAAGCTGCTGCTTTACTACTGCTCGTAGTTCATCGCCTTTCCATGGTTTACTGATATAAAAGTCCAGACAAGCATGATTCACTGCCTCAATAGTATCTTCATGGCCAGCCTGTCCGGTAAGGAGCACTTTTTTACAGGACTTAGCGTGTTCATCTTCACTGAGTTCAATAAGGAAACTGACGCCAGTTTGCTCTGGCATGATATGGTCGCAGAGAATTAACGCTAATCTAGCCCCATCACGAGTATGTTCGGCGATCACTTCTCTCGCTTCGTCGACAGATTCAGCGCCTTCAACGATAAAGTGCTCTTCGAAATCATCCAAATCCTGCAACACACTATCGAGTACTTCGCGCTCATCATCGACACATAAAATTAGATATTCAGTCATAGTGGTGCTCCTTGGTTAGTTTCTGTTGTGTGACAGGTATGTACACGGCCATATTGGTGTATTTGCCAACTTCTGATGTCGCTTCAATCCATCCTTGATGTTGAGCCAATATTTGCTGACAGATGGACAGCCCAATCCCTAAACCGAAGTTACCTTCACGCTTGGTGGTGTAGTTAAGTTCAAAAATACGCTCGAGCTGTGCCTGAGGGATCCCGCAGCCGTTGTCAATGAACTCAAAGCAGTTGTAAAAAACATCATCTCGAGAAACTTGACTGCTGCGTATCGTGAGTTCGCCTTTCTCGGGTAGAGCATCGAGCGCATTGGATATGAGGTTGGTCCATACTTGCTGCAAAGTGATGGGCTTACAAAATATCTCAGGTAGCGATCCGTACTCTTTAATTAGGCTGTGGCGCTTGAGACGGTTTTCAAAGATAACTAACGTATCTTCAATGCCTTCATGTAAATCGACTCGCTCGTAAGATTCATTATCTTGTCTCGAATATCCTTTGAGGCTTTTGACCATATCAGCGATGCGCTGAGCACAAACTTGAATGGATCGCAGCGTGGTGCCGGTAGCTTGAAAACGTTCTAGCTTGCTAAGAGTCTCGGCAAGCTTCGCTGGGTTCGTTATGGCTTGCTTGAGCAGCGCATCGTTGTCGTGAAGGTCGAGGTTCACAAGACGCTTTGCTATGCGTCTATCGCCAATTCGTTCGTTTAGCTCTTTTGAGCGCAGTCTGAGCTCTGAGGTCGAAAGCGGTGAAGAGTGTCTGGACTGTTTGAGTACCTCAAGGCCAATATCAAATGTATTGTCTTCATGTTTGGTGTTGAGTATCTCATCGACTTTTATTGATAAGGTTTCACCGCCGCGCAAAATTGCAGACACAGGGTTATTGAGCTCGTGGGCAACGCCTGCGACGAGTTGGCCTAGCATGGCCATTTTCTCCTGTTCGATGAGTTGCTGGTGTGCCGACTCCAATGACTCCAACGTTTTCTGGAGCTCGAGTTTGGTATTAATGCTTCTTTGTAGGCGGCGGTTGAAGTGGCGCAGCAACAAGTTGGTGAATAGGGGCAATAGGTCGGTATTAGAGTGCATTACCTGAGTGAATACGGTTCGGTCGAGCTTCACTACTTTAGTTGGGGTTAACGTCATTGCAGTGGAGAAAGATTGCTCGCCAGTAACAAATGACATTCCGCCAACTATGCCACCTCTGCTATGTCTTACCACCTCTCGCTGTTGGCCGATATCGTCTTTCTTATATAAAGCAACGTGTCCTTCAACAATAAACCACAAGAATTGGTTCGATTGTCCTTCGGCGGTAAGAAGGTGTTCTGCTGAATATTGCCTAACCGCGCGTGTTTCGTCTTTTTCAGCAAAAAATGCCAATAGCGCTTCGATGACTTGTACAGCGAGCTCGTTGTCAGACAGCTCATGAAAGTCGTGAATAAAGCTGGCACGATAAGAGTGCATTTTATTTTCAATATGAGCGCGCAGGATCTTTTGCTGATCAAGGACTTTTCCAAAATCAAGAAGTTGGTCTTTCTCATGGTGTACGACATATTTCGTGAGCTCTTTGACCACCGTCTTGTGCAAACTTACTTGTTCGATAGGGTAGGTTAGGCAGTGATCTAGCCGGCCTTCGTTCACTGCGTTTAAGATAGCTTGAATATCGATAGAGTCGGTTTTGCTGATGAGTATTTTCCGCGCCGACTGTGCGTGAGCGGATTGCTCCAACTGAATCAGGAACTCCCCACCATCAAAAAGACGACTGTGGCGTGCGATGACCATTGCAAGGTGCTGCCCTTGCCGGCCGATTTGCTGCACGAGATCGTGCCCCTCGGAAATCGAGGTCGCCAAATGGATGTCGAAATGCGATTGGTACAAAGATAGCTCGGTATCCAGCTTGTCGAGATTAGCGAAATCGCTATCTAAACACAGTACTGCGTATCGATTGTTTTGCGTCATTGCTCAGCTTATCTCATCAGTCATGATTGATTTTAATATATCAATAAAAAGCAGAGGGTTATGAGAAGTAGGTATGAGATTGGAGATCCTAGCGAGTTGAGTTAGACTGAATGAAATACACTTCACAAACTGTTTAAGTTATCTCTATGAATCAACTAAAGAAGTATGGCGCTATTGGCGGCGCTGTAACCTTGGTATTGTGCTGGCCTTTAGCGGTCGGGCACATAGGACAAAAAGTCGTTGAAGACGGCGTTACTCAGCTAAACAATGAAGGCGTGAGCGCCGAGATTGTCTCCTACGATCGCAGCTATTTGTCATCAGTAGTAGAAACGCGCTACCAGGTACAAGATCCTGTGTTAAAGGAGCAGCTAGAAGTCGATGGCTTGCCGACTGAGCTTGTTGTGAAAAGCGATATTAGCCATGGATTGTTCAGCCTTTCGGCAAACTCAGTATTGGCAAATTTCCCTGATTTTCCGCTACAAATGAAGACGGTGACTCAGCTCAATGGCAACACCGAGTTTGAGATGACACTGGACAGCTGGAGTTACCAAGGCAACGAGCAGCAAACGGTTAGCATGTCGATTTCTCCGTCTGTGATCACAGGTACTGCTACAGTACTTGGCAAGATGACCTTCCAAGCCAATGTTCCTTCGATTCAACTCGATTTTGAGAATGGAGAGCAGCTACGCATTACAGATGTTGTGGGTAACGGCGTGGGAGTGAAAGAAAACGGCTTTTGGCTGGGTGAGCAAAGTGCATCGATGAAGCACTTTACCATTTTGGATCAGAACCACCAAAGTCTGTTTGATATCGATTCTATGGGGTACACCTTCAAATCGTCTCTCAATACTGAAACGGATCGCATTGATACACAGCATATTTTTGATTTGGCTCAGCTAACTTACCCTGAAGGTGGAGAGCTCAGCGATCTGAATATCGATTTTGCTCTCAATTCCTTAGATCGAGCGTCATTTGAAGGCTTGGTGGATGTGTATCAATCGAACCCGTCAATGGCACAAGCGGATATCAATGTTCTAGCACCATTAATCGAGACACTGTTCGCTCGTGGCTTCCAAGTGTCGATGAATGACATGCACTTTAAAATAGCAGAAGAAGAGTTCAAATCTAAGTGGCTATTAGAAGTACCAGAAGGGACAGACAACGTGTCTCGTGACCCAAGTGTTGTGATGCCGGCTATCCAGGGCAACATGAATGCGTACATGTCACAAGGTATGATTAATGCTCATCCGATGTTGGCTCAGGGGGTTGATGAGCTGGTGGTGATGGATATGGTTCAGCAAAAAGAAGCGGGCTACCAGTTGGATGCCAATATTGAAGCGGGTCAGTTGGTGTTTGCTAACGGTCAACGTATTCCGTTGATTGCATTATTCCTGCCCTTGCTCATGGGACAGCCGATGGGACAATAAACGCGATTAGCGTAATTTTTCACCCGTCAAAAGAAAAGAGGCCATGTGCCTCTTTTCTTGCTTTTTATCTCTTTGAAAACGTGATATTACTTGTGGCTCGATTAAGTATTTTGTTAGGAGTAATGGGGTCATGGAGCCGATGTCAGAGAACGTATTCAATTTCAGCGCAGGACCAGCTGGGTTGCCGCGAGATGTATTAAAAAAAGCGCAATCGGAGCTGCTTGATTGGAACGACTTGGGTACGTCGGTTATGGAGATCAGCCACCGAAGTAAGCCGTTTATTCAGGTTGCAGAAGAGGCGGAACAAGATTTAAGAGATCTGCTAAATATCCCTTCAAATTACAAAGTACTGTTCTGTCAGGGTGGTGCTCGTGCTCAATTCTCAGCGGTACCACTCAACCTGCTTGGCGGTAAGCGAAAGGCGACGTACATCGACGCAGGCTACTGGGCACAAAGTGCGGTAGAAGAAGCGCAAAAATACTGTACACCTATCGTACATCAGGCGAAAACTGAGATTGACGGTAAAACCGCAGTACAGCCAGTGAGTGAATGGGTGATTGACCCGGAATCGGCTTACGTCCATTTCTGTCCAAATGAGACCATCGATGGCATCGAAATTAATGAACTGCCGCAAACCGATTTACCAATCGTTGCTGATATGTCTTCGACCATTTTGTCGCGCGAAATCGATGTGAGTCAGTATGGTGTCATTTATGCGGGCGCTCAAAAGAACATTGGTCCTGCCGGTATTTGTATTGCCATCGTACGTGACGATTTGCTTGAGCTTGCAAGCGACGTACTACCAACGTTCCTGAACTACAAAGTTCTCGCTGAAAAAGAGTCGATGTATAACACGCCTCCAACGTTTGCATGGTATTTATCTGGTTTGGTCTTCAAGTGGTTGAAAGAGCTGGGTGGTGTTCAAGCTATCGAGCGTATTAACCGTGAAAAAGCAGCCATTCTTTACGATTACATCGATGCGTCGCCGTTTTACAAGAACCAAGTACACAGCGACAACCGTTCACTCATGAATGTGCCATTCCAATTGGCGAAACCTGAGCTTGACGAAAAGTTCCTAGAATTGGCTGATGAATGTGGTCTGCGTGCGCTCAAAGGGCACCGTGCAGTTGGTGGTATGCGTGCATCTATTTACAACGCGATGCCGCTAGAAGGTGTGCAAGCACTCGTCGACTTTATGAAAGAGTTCGAACAGCAATACGCTTAATTGCTCGTATTTACCTTCATTTGTTAATCAAAAGCCGCGTTCATTACGCGGCTTTTTCGATCTCATTCAACAATCTTCTTCTATCTTTACCATAAAATATCCAATAACCGCTTGGTCACGGAACATGCGACTATTCATATTCTTAGTACACATTCACAGTGATAACACATTATGGATATATTAATTCTTTTCGGCTTAATAGCACTCAACGGTTTGTTTGCGATGTCGGAAATAGCGCTGGTGGCGGCTAAAGGCAGCCGACTGCGAATGCTAGCCGATCATCATGGTGCGGCGCGGGTGGCGCTAAAGCTCAAAGATGATCCGACGATTTTTCTCTCCACGATACAAATTGGTATTACTGCCATTGGTATTCTCAGCGGTATTTGGGGGGAAGCTGTGCTTTCTGCACCCATCATGCATTGGTTGGTCAGTATCGGAGTGGAACCAGAGTTAGCAAGTTTGCTTGCGACGACGGGCGTGGTATTGGTCATCACCTATTTTGCGATTGTCGTTGGTGAGTTGGTGCCAAAACGAATAGCGCAAAATAATGCAGAGCGTATTGCGTTGGTTGTTGCGTACCCAATCCATTGGTTGTCTATAGCGACCAAACCATTTGTGTTGCTGTTGACGCTGTCGACTAATTTGATGTTAAAACTGTTGGGTCAAAATAATAATAATAGTGACGCTGTCACAGAGGAGGACATTGTAGCCTTGGTCAAAGAAGGCTCTGAAAGCGGGGTGATTGAACACCAAGAGCAGGAGATGATAGCCAACTTGCTGCAACTGAATGACCGCTTTGTAACCTCATTGATGACGCCGCGATGTGACATTCACTATCTAGACATCGACCAACCACTTGCTGAAATCCTCAAAGATCTTCGTCAAACGAAACATTCAGTTTGGCCTGTCTGTCGGGGTGGTTTGGACAATTTGATTGGTACTATCTCATCAAAAGTATTGCTCGATGAGTACAGTGAACTGTCGATTGGACGTTTGGTCAAACTATTGCGTAAGCCAAGGTTTGTACCTGAATCTATGAAAGGGCTGTCACTGCTAAGCTATATGCAGCAGACGAGCTGTGAAATGACGTTCCTTGTGGATGAGTATGGTGACATTCAGGGGCTTGTGACGCATCACGATTTGCTCACCTCGATTGCCGGTGAATTAGCCATGACGACACAGCATATTTGGGCACGAAAATGCAAAGATGGCAGTTGGCAACTAGACGGCCTCATCCCAATCGCTGTTTTCAAAAGCAAGCTGAACATTAGTGAACTCGAAGGAGAGGGCAGTGAAGGCTTCCAGACACTAAATGGGTTTCTCACTTGGCTTTCGGGTCGTCTTCCTGAGGAAGGTGAAGCGATTTACTATCAACGATTCGTGTTTGAAGTGATGTCGGTTAAAAATAACCGAATTACTCAAGTCAAGGTTCACGAAGTTGTGCTTGAACAAGAGGGAGAACATTAGGCTCTATCGGGTAGATAAACAAAAGCCCTGGACAACTAACTGTGCAGGGCTTTTTTATTCATGCTAGATAGCGAGCCTAAAGGGTTGCTACGTTTTCAAGGATTACAATGTCTGATGCAGCTCGAAATAGCGACCTTTACGGCTGAGAAGCTCATCATGATGACCAAGTTCAAGTACCTCGCCATCTTCAAGCAAACAGACTTGGTCGAATGACTCTAGGCTCACTAATCGGTGAGTGATAAATACCACGGTTTTGCCGATAAACTGAGTCTCAAACAGTGCCATGATCTGTTGCTCGGTCTTTTTATCTAGACCTTCCGTTGGCTCATCCAATAGCAGTATAGGGGCATCATGCAGTAGGGCACGTGCAATACCGACACGTCGCTTTTCACCACCTGATAGCTGACGACCGCCTTCACCCAGCCAAGCGTCTAAGCCTGTTTCTTCCGTTAGATGTCCAAGATCGACGTTGACGAGCGCAGCGGTTAACTCTTCATCAGTGGCATCTGGTTTTGCCATTGAGAGGTTGTCACGTAGCGTACCATTAAGAATGTCCACTTTCTGACTGACAACGCTAGTTGATTGACGAAGCTGTGCTTCACTCCAAGATTGAATGTTCTCTCCCGCGAGTTCAATCGAACCTTTTTGGACATCCCAGTAACGTGTGATGAGCTGCAATAGTGTTGATTTGCCTGATCCCGTTTGTCCAACGACAGCAAGCTTCTGACCCGCAGGGACGTCAAGATCAATTTCTCGCAGTGCCATCTGGCTTGCACCAGGATAGCTAAAGCTTGCTTGGTTCAGTTTGATTGAGTAAGCATCGCTGTGTGCGGTGTCTTCCTGTGGGAAGATCACATCAGGTTTGGCTAGGATGACCTCGTTCAAGCGCTTCGCCGAGGTTAAGGTTTGTCCTAGGTATTGGAATGCGCCCGCAATTGGCATCAGTAGCTCAAAACTTGCCATAGTTGCGAATGCCATCAAGGCGATAAGCGGATCTGGCTGGTTACCACCGACACCGTCTGCGGCAAGCCACAACATAAGAATAAGTAGCCAGCCGTTCGCTAGAATTAGTAGACCCTGTGCGAGTCCAGAGATTTTTGCGTGAACGAACTGGTTTTTAATCAGCTCATCTTGCGCGCTAAGGATAGCGTTGCGGTAACGAGACTCTGCTCCGAATAAGGTCAGCTCACTGTAACCTTGGAGCCAATCAAGCGTTTTGATGCGCAGTTCGGCTTTGTTTAGTGTCAGTGCTTCACCGTTTTTCTTACCTAGTCGATAGAATACCGTTGGCCAGATGAGCAGTAGTAGCATCAAAACTGCGCCCAGCGTCAAACCAAGAGCAGCGTCAAACCAGCAAAGGACTGCGGTTAAACACAAGATGCCAAATGTGCCAACCACCATTGGGCTAATCAGTCGCAAATAAACATGATCCATGGCATCAACGTCGGCAACCAAACGGTTGAGCATGTCCGCGTCACGAATGTTGACCGCTTTTCCAGGGATCAGTGGCGCCAGTTTCTTAAAGAAAAAGATGCGCAGATCGGTAAGCAGCTTAAAGGTAGCGTTGTGGCTAACCACACGCTCTCCCCAGCGACCAGCTGTTCTCGCCATTGCCGCGCCACGAACGCCTGCTCCAGGCAACATGTAGTTGAAGGTTTCTCTTGCTATGGTTAGGCCAGCAACGGCAGATGCCGAAATAAACCAACCAGAAAGCGTTAGCAGACCAATGGAGGCAAGCAAGGTACAAAATGCCAATACCATGCCAAGCGATAGGCCAAACCAGTGCTTTTTATATAATTTCAAATAAGGGAGTAGGTCACGCATCTAGATTCCCCTTATCTTGGGATTTGGCGGAGTGGTGTGCCGACAACATGCTTTGGAACAGCCCTGGCTGTTTGGCTAGCGCATCATAGTTGCCTTGCTGCTCAATTTGACCTTGATTCATCACTAAGATGGAATCGACATCTTTAAGTTGAGAAAGCTGGTGGGTAACCATTAGGGTTGTTTTGCCGGCCGTGGAAGCATGTAGCCCTTGAGTCACTAATCGTTCACTCTTTGCATCTAGACTTGCTGTTGGTTCATCAAGTAACCAGAATCGGCCGTTTTGAACCATAGCACGTGCCAGAGCCAATCGTTGCGCCTGACCAACTGACAGACCACCTGAGCGATCTGTTACCTGATAATTGAGACCATGCTTTTCGACAAACTCAGCAGAGAAAGAGGCCAGAAGCGCATCATTCACTTGAGTATCGCTAACGTTTGGATTACCCAAAGTCACGTTGTCTAAGATAGAACCATGCAGCAGCATAGGGTTTTGACCGACCCAACTAATGGCATCACGCCATGTTGACTGGTCTACCTCTTTAAGCTCAATGTTGTTGACTTTTAGTGACCCTTGGTAAGGCAAAAATCCTAAAATTGCATTGATTAGGCTAGTTTTACCTGCGCCGCTAGGCCCAACCAATGCGGTTGCCTGATTAGCATTGAGAGTAAACGAAATAGGCCCCACAAGTTTAGTGCCATCTGGACTAAAGACTTCTAGGTGTTCAGCTTGAATGGTCACCGCTTGTTTAGCATCAAGCTTAGTGTTGCCATTTGGCAGTGCAGGCACTTCAAGCTCTAGAAACTCGACAATGCTTTCTGCTGCACCAACTGCTTGGGCTTTAGCGTGGTAGAAGGTGCCAAGATCGCGTAGCGGTTGATAAAACTCAGGTGCGAGGATCAAGATAAAGAGACCCGCGAACAGCGTTACGCCTAAACCATAGTGGCCAAAGTTCAGTTCACCGATATAGCTAAAGCCAAAATACACAGCGGTGATAGCGATAGAGATTGAGGTGAAAAATTCAAGAACGGCAGAAGAGAGGAACGCGAGACGCAGTACATCCATAGTGCGCTTGCGAAAAACTTCTGAAGCGCCATGCAGCACTTCGGTTTCTGCTTTAGTACGGTTGAATAGGCGGATTGTTGTCATGGACTGCAAGCGGTCATAAAAGTGACCAGATAGGCGTTGCAGAGCCTTGAAGTTTTTTCGGTTAGCATCCGCTGCTTTCATTCCCACTAGCGCCATAAACATAGGAACTAATGGGGCCGTGACCAAGAAAATAAGCCCCGCTGCCCAGTTTATTGGGAAGACAACGATCAAAATGATAAAGGGAACGGCAACTGCGAGAGACATCTGTGGAAGGTACTTAGAGAAGAACTCTTGCATTTCTTCTACTTGTTCAAGAACCAGTGTTGCCCAGGTTCCTGCAGGTTTACCTTTGATGTAGCTAGGACCAAGCTGTCTTAGCTTGTCGAGTATGAGCTGACGAATATAAATCCGGATTTGTTCACCACATCTGAATCCAGCAATTTCTCTGCCCCAAGCACAAGCAGCGCGGCCAGCAACGGCGACCATTAGGCCGGCAAAATGTGGGATCAGTTCGTGTTTATCGACTTGATCGATAATAAGTTGATGAAGGATGGTGGCGATGAGCGCAGCTTGCGCCAAAAGGAACAGACTTGAAAGAACGCCGAGCCCTATTGCAATCATAAGCCAGCGCTTGGCAAGCTTACTTTGCTGTTTGAGCCACTTATTCAAGCTCAGTTGTTTTTTCTTATCCATGTAGAAGGCTTAATGAGTATTATTATTAGTAGAACCAGCGATTATACAAAAAGAAACCCAGAGGGGGTACCTATGGGTTTTCAATTTTCGATATTGGTATGCTGATAGGAGGTGAGAGCGACTTATGACTCTTCCGCGTCTAGGAATCGCTCTGCATCAAGTGCAGCCATACAGCCAGTACCAGCTGAGGTAATTGCTTGGCGGTAGTTATGATCCATCACATCACCTGCGGCATAGATGCCAGGAATACTGGTTTGGGTTGCGTTGCCATTGAGGCCTGATTGTACCACGATGTAACCGTTGTTCATCTCTAGCTGGCCTTCAAAAAGCGCCGTGTTTGGTTGGTGACCAATCGCAATAAATGCGCCCATGACATCGACCTTTTCAACAAGATCGGATTGGGTGTCTTTAATACGAACGCCTGTTACACCCATATCATCACCCACCACTTCTTCAAGAGTATGGTCTGTGTGAAGGATGATGTTGCCATTTTCGACTTTGTCCATCAAACGCTTCACCAAAATCTTTTCTGCGCGGAAGCTATCACGGCGATGCACTAAGTGCACTTCTGATGCAATATTGGAAAGATATAAAGCTTCTTCAACGGCTGTATTGCCACCACCAACGACCGCCACTTTTTGGTTGCGGTAGAAGAAACCATCGCAAGTTGCGCAAGCCGATACGCCGCGGCCTTTGAATGCTTCTTCAGAGTCCAGACCCAAATATTTCGCTGATGCACCCGTTGAGATAATAACTGCATCTGCCGTGTAGCTTTGGCTGTCACCAAATAGCTTGAAAGGACGTTCGCTAAAGTCCACGTTATTGATGTGATCGAAGATAATTTCAGTGTCGAACTTCTCTGCGTGGGCTTGCATGCGCTCCATGAGTAGAGGGCCGGTCAGGCCTTCCGCATCACCAGGCCAGTTTTCGACTTCTGTCGTTGTTGTAAGCTGTCCACCTTGCTGCATGCCAGTAACTAATACAGGTTCAAGGTTAGCGCGAGCCGCATAAACTGCAGCGGTATAACCAGCAGGGCCTGAACCTAGGATCAGCAATTTACAGTGTTTTGTGTCAGCCATAGTTTTATCTCACTTTCTCAATTCTTATCAACATCAGTAATGGATGTAGCTTTGCTTCCTAATATATTGGGGTTAGGGGGCAGGAATCAACACTAGATTTGTGCTGTCTGTTGTTATTTTGCTCACTCAGTTCGATAAACGCAGTCGAGAGGCGCGGATTGTCTCTGGTTTTGTAAGTAGCCTTATTTTTGATGTGGTTTAACTCTCTGTTAATCTGTATTTTATTAGTGCTTTGTACTGAAAGTTGATGCAAAAGATCATCGAAAGATACATAACTCTGGCCTGCTGTTTTTGAGGGTAATTTTGACCTAGTGAAGTGTTCTATATTTTGGAGTGCTCAATATCAATGAGCGGTGTTATACACTAATAAATTAAAGATGTATGGGTTATTATTTCTTATTGTTGTTTGAATTGGATTTAAGTGCTGTAAAAAGTTGATCTGGCAGAATGATTGGTATTTAATGGTTTGTAAATAAAATGTAAACAAAAGATGTTGCAGCATAACAAGGAAAGGAGTTAATGATGCTACACACCAGTGAAAGTACCTTACATCTTACTAGTCTCAGTGGCCGCGCTATTGAGCAGCTTGCACCAACATTTTCAACTCTACCTAATACTCAACATGCGGACGGACAATACCGTTTACGCCGCTATTCGGTTATACAGCACCTTGATGGCAAGATTGTCGATACGGGATTGAGCAGCTTTGTACAGTCAGAGCACTACAATCACTTTCAAGGTGATGTAGTGAGGCAGTTTGAACCTGTTCTTGAATCGACGTTACAAAGTGATGCGATGGGCGAGCTAGTGTCTCTTTTTGCGGCGACGAATAGCTTGCCTAATGGACAAGAGATTGAGATTCACCAGATCCGTATCGCGGCGCTTTATGATGAAACCGAAGTCGCACCGGAAGGCGTGCACCAAGATGGGTTTGACCATATTGCTCTTGTCGGGGTAGGTCGTCAGAACATCAGTGGTGGTGAAATCATGCTCTATAACAACCATGATGAAGCGCCGTTTTTCAAGAAAATACTCGTTGATGGTGAAGTGGCTATTCTAGACGATGCACGTTTGTGGCATAACGCCAAACCTATTCGCTGTGTCGATGAGCAAAGCGAAGGTTACATGGATGTGTTTGTATTGACTGCAAAGGGAGCAAAACATGCACTTCACTCCTGATGAAGCGCGCCGTCAATTCACGGCTCTAAATCAAACACACAATGATAAACCAGTGGTCTTTTTGGATGGCCCAGGCGGATCGCAAGTCCCTCAGAGTGTGTTGAGTGCGATGAATGAGTATCTCGGTGCTTACAACTCTAATCTAGGTGGTCACTATTTTTCTAGCCAGCGCACTGTGGAGTTGGTGGGGCTTGCCAGAGATTGTGGCCGTGATCTTTTAAACGCGCCAAGTGCCGACAATATTGTATTTGGCGCCAATATGACATCGCTGACATTTCAATTGAGTCGTGCGATTGCCAGAGATTGGCAGCAGGGTGATGAAGTGATTGTGACGGCGCTCGATCATTATTCTAATGTGTCCAGCTGGCAGCAAGCTGCGGAAGATCGAGGCGCCGTTGTTAAGCAAGTAAAGGTAAATACTCAGGATTGCTCGGTCGATTTAGAGCACTTTGAATCTTTGCTATCAGATAAAACCAAGTTGGTAGCTGTAACCTATGCCTCAAACACAACAGGTACGATTACCGATATCAAGCGCATTGTTGAGTTGGCGAAGCAATACGATGCGGCGGTTTATGTAGATGCTGTGCATTACGCGCCTCACAGCCTTATTGATGTACAAGCGTTAGGCTGTGACTTTTTGGCTTGCTCAGCTTACAAATTCTTTGGTCCACATTTGGGAGTGGCTTACATCAGCTCTGATTGGCTGCAGACGCTGAGACCTTATAAAGTTGAACCGGCAACAGATATCGGTCCCGGAAGGTTTGAAACGGGTACGCAGAGTTTTGAAGCGCTAGCAGGCTTTATAGCTGCAGTTGATTATTTGGCATCTTGGGGCGAGGGAGCATCACTTCGTGAGCAGTTAATGGATGCGTTTGAATCCCTTGGTAAGCATGAGGAGCTATTGAGCCGCTATTTTTTAAAGCGGTTGTCTCAAGCCAAAGGTCTTACTCTCTATGGCAGTCAAGATATCAGCCATGCAGTGAGAACGCCAACTTTTGCATTGCGTTCCGACAAATATACGCCAGAGCAACTTGCGAGAGCGCTTGGTGAACAGAATATCTGCGTCTGGAATGGTCACTTTTATGCCCTAGGCCTTGTTAGACAATTAGATCTAGAAGATAAAGGGGGTGTGTTGAGAGTCGGCTTTATGCACTACAACACCTTAGAAGAAGTCGATCACTTCTTTGATGCACTTGAAAGTCTATAAATACCTCTAGAAAAACAGCCCGCTAAATGCGGGCTGTTTGATTTGAGCAAGGCTGTTAGGCGTCGGTGTTCACTTCTACTTCATAAGAAGTGAACTTGCGAATGTTAATCACACCAGTATCTAGAATGAGATACTGACCTTTAATGCCTTGAAGAACGCCGCTGACAACTGGCTCTTTATCAAAGTTATGTGAAGTGATTTTCGTTGGATGTTGCTCAACTTGGTAGCTCAGTGGCGTGATAGCTTCGTCAAGGATTTCGATAGCATCATCACCATATTGAGCGCGAATTTCGTCAATCTTATCCGCTACCAATGGCAGTAGTTGCTGAGCACGCTCAACTAGATCAATAGGCTCTCCATCTTGTTTCAGCAGCGTACGCCAGTTGGTTTTATCTGCGATGTGTTTAGCCAGTTCAACTTCAATCAATCCAGAGATGTGGCGCGTTTTTACTTTGAGAATAGGTAAACCTTGGGTAGCACCTTGGTCAATCCAGCGTGTTGGGATTTGCGTATGACGGGTAATACCCACTTTGAGGCTCGATGTGTTGGATAGGTAAACAAAGTGGTCAACCATACAGTTCGCTTCACCCCACTCAGGCTCGCGACATGTCCCCGCATCGTAATGGCAGGTTTCTGGTTTCATGATACACATGTCGCAGCTGGCAAGCTTTTTCATACACACAAAGCAATGACCTTGCGAATAGCTTTTTTTGGTCTTCTTGCCACAAGATGAACAAAAGATGTTGCCCGTATGGGTTAGGGTAATAGATTTTCCCATCAGAGGCGTCAGTGCGATTTCTTCATCGCCAACCGGAAGGCGGTACTGAACCGTTGAGTCGAGGGAAGCGCGCATTTTTGATAGCGTTCCCGAGGCTAATAGTGACATGACATTACTCTTTTCGTTGTTTCGGTCAGTTTAACAAAAGAGAGTCTGTGGGTCTTTGTAAACATTAACAAAATGGTGTGTGCCAGTAGGTGGTAGCGTGTCCTTTGTCTTTTGCGCAGTACATCGCTTGGTCGGCAACCTTGATAAGCTCCTTAGCGTTAGTGGAAGATTCTGGGTACACAGCGACACCAATACTTAATGACAGGTCATAATTAGAGAGCTTTTCCGACCGCACTAGACTATGAGTAGATTGATGGAGTTTACTGCAAATAGAGTGAATCACGTCCAACTGTTTAAGGTTGGATAGTACGACGATGAATTCATCTCCCCCATAGCGACAAACAAGATCACTTGAACGTAGGTTTTTAGAAAGTAGCTGTGCAACCCCTTTGAGGAATATGTCCCCCACATCATGCCCTTCGCTGTCATTTAACTGCTTGAAGTTGTTGATGTCGATAAACAGCACAGCGAAGTGAAGTTGATTTACTCGATGGTGCTTGACTTCACTTTCAAGTTTTTCATAAAAATCTTTCCTGTTGGGAAGGTTGGTTAGGTCATCAAGACGAGCCATTTCTTGAAACTTCTGTTCGGAATTCTTCAACTTCACATAGTGGGCGTTCAAGTTACTTTGTAGGTAATTGAGAGCGCGTGCTAAATCGCCAATTTCATCCTGAGCATCGTATTTATATGGTGTGCTTTTTTCGAGGGTAATACGCTTTGCAAACTGAGCTATGTTAGTTAATGGAATAGTGATAAAGCGAAACAGAGAGAAGGAGAGGATACTGACAATAGCGATTAAGGATAAGGAGGAGAGTCCCAGTGCTTTTGCCGTTTTGTCCATCCACATTCCACCAATAGTGTCTATTTGTTGTAGTCCGAGAATGTATTCAGTTGACGTGTTGTGAATCTTAAATATTGCAGGCAAGAAGTATGCGTACTGAAGTCGCTCGCTATCTGCGTCATTATCTATTTCAAAAAAGGTGGCTTGATTCTGTTCGATAGTCGGTTTGGCTTCAGGGTGATCGATTTGCAGCTTTTCGATTTTCCCTTTTACAAAAGCAAATTGCTTTTCACTGTTAGGGTGCAACAAGTAGCTACCATCGGTATTGGCAATGGTCAGCATGGTAGGGTTGGAAAGTAGTTGTGTGGCACCTTTAAGTAGCCTCTCTATATCGATGGCAATGAGAAGTGACAGGCCTTGGTCGTTGTTTTTCATCAACGGATAAACAATGAAAATGAATGGTTTAGGATCTGGGTAGGAAATTCGATCGTAGTGAGTGGTAACTGACGACACATAGACCGACCCTTTAGCTGCTGCAGTGGCCTCGATAAACACCGGTATGTGCGATAGAGAGTTAAGCTGACTGCTGTTTACCCGCACAACGTTTCCCGTATTGTCTCGTTCAACGCGAACCAGTTCTTTAGCGATAGGCATGCGGCTAACGATCGAAATACTGGAAAAACTTGGGTTGTGATTGAGAAAAGGGTGCACCGTAGTGGCGAGTTGTGCAGCGCCGGAATTGGTTTTTACTTGTTCTCGAACGAGAGAAACGAGCGTTTCGTTGGCGCGCTCTATGTCTTTCAGTTTTTCTTGCAAAGAGCGATACGCAATGTTGGTACTTTGTGCCATCCTCTCTTCAATATTTTTGATGAGTAATGTTTGTGAGCCTTGATAGCTAAGCCAGGCTATGGCAAAGAAAAATACCAACAGAGAACCGGTTAAAGCGAAACTTATTTTCGTGGAGAGTCTCATGGAGTGAACCTCTCTATATGTTTTAGCACTGTAGAAAGGGACTTTCCGCTATAGACTGCATTCCACATAGCTTCGCGCTTACTTCCTGATTCTACAGGTGACAGCCATATGAGCTTCTCCTGGCTTGTTTGTTGAGAGAATTGCCCCAAGGAGCTTTGCAGACCGTGCCGATCAATCAAACTACGCTGAACCCAGGGCTCCAAGAGAAAGTCTATCCAAAGGTGAGCAAGGTCAGTGTGAGCAGAGTCGGCGAGAATTGCCCAACAATCTACCCATGCAAGAGCCCCCTCATCGGGAATAATGTAGCCGACATTCGCCCCACTTTTACGTAACGCATTGAGTTGCTGGTGCCCATAATTGGCAAACATAAGTGATAGCTCAAACTTGTTGAAAAGCTCCGTTGCTTCATTGACTGAGTCGTAGAAGGTCAGTGCATTTTCTCGAAGCGTTATCAATTGTTCGGCAATTTGTTTGTCATGTTGACTTGGGATCTGAAAAGGATCTGGCAACCCAAGGGCGATAGCAGCGAGACTGACATTATGCGTACCACCATCATATCCCAGGACTTTATTCTGATATATCTGAGACCATAGAGCGCGCCAGGTTCTTGGTGGCTGGTCAACGCGATCTTTACTATAAATTAAGCCCATAGAAGAGAAAGTATAGGGAATGCCGTAAACATCGCTGCTGTATGAAGTTTCTGGGTTACTTGAGAGAGGCGTGAACTGGTCACTGAGCCACTTTAGGTTGCTTATCTTACTGGTATTTATGGGGTCTACTTTCAACAGTTTTATGTAGCGTCTTAATTCTGCTGAGTTTAGGGCTACTACATCATATTGTTTATTTGAATCTTCGATATGATTGCGCAATTCTCGGTCATTATTTATGTAAGTAATTTCCACATCAATACGATGTTTTGTTTTAAACGCAGTTACCACATTCTGGTCTGTATATCCGTGCCATGATAAAACTTTCAATGTGTTTTTTGAATATACATTTGGTGAAATGGTTATTGATATGCACAACAATAGTGCAACTAATAAGGTTTTCATTGAGTACCTACAGCAAAACAACAGATTCCATATAGTTTTTAGACCAATGTAACTTTAGCCGAAAGTACTAAAGAAAAAATAAACTATGGTTTGTTAATATACTTGTCATTAATGGGATTTACATCACAAACCACGGCATTTGTGTGGCATGAATCTCTTAAAATATGCAATAGGTGTGCAACCTGTCTCGAAAGTTGGAATCGGTATGATGTATGTGGCCGGGTGGTACATATATAAAATAATTCGTAAGCATTAGTGACTAATATTAACTGGTAATTTATAAATCTTCTTTTTGTATGTGTGTGGTTTGTATTTTTACCGGCTAGGGTTCTCTATGTTTACTAAAGATAAAATAAAAACATCAGGATACTCAGATGTAAATAAACGAGTCGTTATGTTTATTATCATAATGTCACTCGTTGTAAATGTACTTTTTCTAGTTATTCCTCTGTTCTCAATGCAAGTTTTTGACAGAGTATTATCTTCTGAAAGTCGAGAAACATTGCTTATGCTAGCGATATTTGCTTTGTTTCTGTTGTCAATGCAAGCAATGTTAGACTGGATTAGAGGCCAAATAATGCTGCGTTACGGTTATCGCGTTAATCAGCAATCTTCCGATTTTGCGTTTAGCCTATCAATGTTGCAGTCACAGAGTTCAAATGGAGTCCATAGCCAGCCCTTGAGCGATTTGGTGAAGGTGAAAGACACCATTACATCTCCCGGTATCTTTGCATTATTTGACGCACCCTTTGCCCCTATTTTTCTTGCGGTGATGTATTTAATGCATCCACTTTTAGGCCATTTTGCCCTAGCTGGTGCTGGCGTTTTATTCGCTATCTCAATTGCCAGTATCATCATCACTAAGCGTTTACAGCGCCACTTAAGTCAGCATGGTTCTACCTTTAATTCTTTGACGTCGGATTGGCTTAAGAACGCAGAAATTGTTCAAGCATTGGGAATGAACAGTAACCTTATCGCCAAGTGGCAAAAAGAGTCCATTAACCCTACCGTGGACAAAGCGAACGCAGACAGAGTATCGAGAGGGATCCTTGCACTGGCAAAGTACATTCGTATGCTGCTTCAAATTGGCGTTCTTTGTTTGTCTGTAGTGCTGGTCTTAGATAATGAAGTCGGGGCGGGCGTGTTAATTGCCGCTTCAATGATTATGAGTCGCGTGCTGGCGCCCGTAGAGCAAGCGATACATAACTGGCAGGGCTGGCTCGAGGGATGGAAAGCCCATAAACGACTTCGCAAAGCGTTCCTTGAACAAAGCGAAGATCTCGTAGAACTGCCTAAAATCAAAGGGAAAATTCAGTTTGAAAAGGTCGAGCTCGGTCATCAAGGCACAGAAAAGCCACTACTTGAAAATCTGACATTCACCATACCTGAAGGTGAGTGTGTGGCGATTGTCGGTGGCAGTGGTGTCGGTAAGTCGACGTTGGCCAAAGCCATTTTGGGGATTGTGAAACCTGTTAATGGTGATGTCAGGATTGATGGCGCGACGCTCAATCAACGGGATGTATCAGAGCTTGGGTGGCAAATCGGTTATGTCTCTCAAAATAGTCAATTGCTTTCAGGGACAATCGCGCAAAACATCAGTCGATTTGATGTGAATGCAGAGGCAAAGGACATTGTGGATGCGGCAAAGCTAGCCAGCGTACACGAAATGATTCTCTCTCTCCCTAATGGCTACCAAACCTTGGTGGGCAGTTTAGGGGTGCAGCTATCGGGTGGACAGCAGCAACGTATTGCTCTCGCTCGTGCGCTCTATACCAAGCCATCTTTGCTCATCCTTGATGAACCGGATACTAATTTAGATCACAGCGGCCAAGCCGCATTAGTGGCTCTGCTCGCCCATACACGTCTTCAAAGGATCACCACGATCGTGATCTCTCACCGTATGTCTGTGATTCAGCACTCCAGCCTTTGTATGGTTTTGGGAGGGAACCAACTCCAGCAGTACGGTAAAACACAGGAGGTGCTGAATTTGCCTGCGAAATCTACCCAAATGGGGAGTGTCTCATGATACTGAAACATACCGAATCGTCGCGCACGTTTAACTTATCGCTCAGAGGCTTTGTTCTTTTCGGTTGGGCTGTGCTGCTCGTTTGTGTGGTAGGAAGTGGCTATTGGAGTTACCAAGCCCCACTTAGCTCGGCCTCCCTTGCTCCAGGGAAACTCGTGACCGAATTGGAAAACCAAGAAGTCCAGCACCACACCGGTGGCGTGGTGGAAACGCTACTTGTCAAAGAGGGGCAGAGTGTTGAAAAGGGCGACTTATTGTTGGTGCTGTCTGATCCGTTATTGGTCAGTCAAATGGAGCAGTTGAATCAGCGCAAGTTTATTGTTCAAGCCAGACTCGCGAGAGTCGAAGCCGAGCTTTCTGGTGAGCCCATCAGCTGGAGTAGCAATCAAAGCTTAACGCCGATTCAGGCTCAAATTCAGCGCGATCAAGAGTCATTGTTAAGTCAAAACCGAATGATTTTGAAAGAGCAAATTGCGTCTATTTATCAACAAATCACCCAGTCAGAAAACGATAGCGACAGCTACAAAGCTTGGCTATCCAGCGACAAGCAATCACTGACATTATTGAACGAAGAGATTGAAGCAAACTCGGCACTGCTTGAGAAGGGCTACGTATCTAAAGTGGCGTTTTTAGAGCTAAAGCGTGAGCACTCAAGCTTAAAAGCGCGCATTGCCGAACATCGCACTCGCATTAAGCACGCGCAAAGTAAAATCACTGAATTAGGCTCAGAGCTTGATGCAATGAAAATCGATTTTAGACGCACGGCGCAGCAAAAAAAGCAGGAGTTGGTTGCAGAAGAGCAGTCAGTACTAAAGCAGCTTAAAGCCTCCAACACGTTGAATGACCGTATTGAAGTTCGGGCACCAGTGAGCGGTGAAGTGATCAACTTAACCATTCACACTCAAGGCGGCGTCATCGCCCCTGCTAACACAATTCTAGAAATTGTGCCCAACAACACGCGCGTGGTGGCGAGCGTCAACATTCAACCCAAAGATATCGAATCGGTGTATGAAGGGTTATCGGCCAATATCCGATTAACGTCATACAGCTTTCGACAAGTCCCAGCGGTCTCAGGTGAGCTCATACACCTCTCTGCGGACAGCATCGTCGATGAGCGGCTAGGTGGTCATTTCTATCAAGGAAAGATAGCCCTCGATGCAACGGAGCTTCTCGATCTTGGCTTAGATCTTAAACCGGGTATGCCGGTAGAAGCGCAAATTGTACTAGAGGAACGCACAGTTCTCGATTATCTCCTCTCTCCATTGATTCAAAGCATGGAGAAGGGGATGAGAGAGATATAGAGCAACGTTGGAAAAGGACAATATTATGGATGTCATAAAATTAGGCGATGGTGAACAAATAGAGACGTATACAGGCAACGATAGTGTATATGTGAGAGGTCAAAAAGGTGCAGACACGATTACTGGCGGTGCAGGTAACGATGTGATCGAAGGAAACCAGGGTAATGATGAACTGAATGGAGGTGCGGGTGACGATATCCTATTTGGCGGTGTGGGTAACGATGAGCTTACTGGTGGAGAAGGAGAAGATACCTTTGCTATGCGCATTACTCATGGTGGTGTGAACACCATCAAGGATTTTGAGGTTGGTACTGATAGTTTGCAGTTTTTAGTGGATCGCAAACACTTTGTTCTTTCCAACGACTTAGCGCGAAATGATAAACATGAGGGTAGGGTTGACGAAAAGCTTGACGGAAAGCTAGAAGGCTTGAATACCAAGTTTTTTGGGGGTGAGTTAAACCTTCAACAAGCCGAGGGTGAAAGTGAAGAGACTTTTGGCTTTGAGAATGCAAATACGTTCGTTGAAAAAGCATTGGGCGAAAAGCTAACCATTAGCCTTGATAGTAATGGTACCTTGGTTCTTACCTTTTTTGAAGGCAACAAAGGTACAACGATCAACTTGGAAGGTCTTGGTGATAATGCACTAATCAAAAGCATTATGGGTGATAAAACTGCACTAGACCCAACTGATAAAGCTGATGCTTTGATGATAGACAATATTGTTGGGGTGCTGACCGGCGACATCCCTGTCTTTGAAGGTTCAGCTGCTGACTACAGCTTTCAAACTTATGGATATATCAGGGTTGTAGATTCAGTCGATGGTCGAGATGGTGAATCGAAAGTCTACATTGAGAACGGACAGAAGATTCAGTTCGGAGATGACATTTATACATGGCAACGTGGTCACAATGCTGGTGATAACATGACAGCAATATCAAATGATGGCACGTTGATGGTTGGTATGCATGGTGTTGACAAATTGATTGGCGGGGATGGTGCCGATGTTTTGATCGGTGACAATGGTACCCACTTTCATTATAAGGGTAGTGGTGACGAATTAAGCGGCGGTGATGGTAACGACATCCTTATTGGTGGGGCTGGAAACGACATACTAGATGGCGGCTTAGGTGAAGATACCGCGGTATTTAGTGGCTCAATCCTAGAGTACAGAGTGGATAAAAATTTCATCAGGGATTTAATCTCCGATCGAGATGGAACTGATCAGCTGATAGATAGTTCGGTAGAAAAAGTTTCATTTTCGGAAGGGACTTACACATTGATTACTGGTCATAATGCTCAAGACGGACACCCAGGCAATGTGAACAAAATGACTGCAGAGGATCAGGTTGATACTTTGTTAGTCGGCGATGGTGGCCATGACATACTTACTGGTGGATCGGGTAGCGACGTACTATTTGGTGACACTGGTGTAAATGGAGGTTCTGGAAATGACACTCTCAATGGTGGCGCTGGAAACGATCTTCTAGTTGGTGGTGGAGGAAATGACATACTAGACGGCGGTATAGGTGAAGATACGGCAGTATTTAGTGGCTCAATCCTAGAGTACAGGGTGGATAAAAATTATATCAAGGATTCAATCTCCAATCGAGATGGAACTGATCAGCTGATAGATAGTTCGGTAGAAAAAGTTTCATTTTCGGAAGGGACTTACACATTGATTACTGGTCATAATGCTCAAGACGGACACCCAGGCAATGTGAACAAAATGACAGCAGAGGATCAGGTTGATACTTTGTTAGTTGGCGATGGTGGCCATGACATACTTACTGGTGGATCGGGTAGCGACGTACTATTTGGTGACACTGGTGTAAATGGCGGAACTGGAAATGACATACTCAATGGTGGCGCTGGAAACGATCTTCTAGTTGGTGGCGGAGGGAACGACATCATTGATGGCGGCGAGGGGGAAGATACCGTAATTTATAATGACGCGAGCATCACTAAAATAACTAAGGCCGATGATGTTTATACTATTGAGACGAATGAGGGCACCGATACAGTCGTAGGTGTTGAGTTGATAAAGATAGGGGATGATGACTCTATAAGTCTTGTATCTTATTATGACGAATTCATCACTAGTTAATCATTTGTAGAGAAATGACATCGACACAATAGACCATATATTTCGTGTTTCACTCAAGCGAGGGCTATTTTTTAGCTCTCGCTTTTTTATAAACCCACCCCAAAAGTCAACGCTCCCATTTTCAGCGGGCGAGGGACGTCATACAATCCAAATTTACCTATTGCTAATATTCAAGCGCCAAGCTAGTTTTGTTGATGGTATTGTCAAAGACTAGTGGTGTTGTTGAGTCGTTTTTATGAAGTTTTCGGTAAAGTTATTGTTGTCACTTATCCTCGTGACCTTAGTAGTGATCAGCAGCTATCGACTTTGGGGCGACCAAAAACGGCTTGTGGTATCGAGTGACAAATTTGGTTTTTTTGCAACTAATGATCAGTTCCAAGGTGGCGCTAGTCTCTCTTCGCTTAAGAAAATGGATCAAGGTGTTCAGCTCGATTGCAGACTGAAGACAAGCGATTACGCTTGGCCTTATTGTGGCGTCTCTGTGCACTTTTATTCAGATCCACAACTTGGGTTAGATCTTTCTGATTATCACACGCTTGAACTTGATATCGATTACGATATTCCTCCGAATGATGATCGTTCTCTTCGAATCTACTTTCGTAATTACAATCCTATCTACTCCAACACACAAGATGAGTACACCCACAAATATAACGGCGTCACGTTACAAGCTGATGCAGGGAAAATCATCATTCCGATGCGTAATTTCCAAGTCATGACTTGGTGGGTGGTGGACAATAAAATTCCTATTGCGCACGCGGCGCCTGAGTTTACTAATATCAACAAGTTTGAACTGGCCACTGGGTCAAACTCCGCGCTAGGTGAACACTCGATCAAAATTCATAGTATTACGTTGGTCGGCCGCTATATGTCTGGTGAGACACTGTTTCTTTTAATGCTGGTGGTTTGGGTTATTGTTGCTGTGTTTGCGTTACTGTGGGAACTGCGAAACTATCAGCTTGATATGGAGCGCGAGAAACGCAGAGCCAGTTACTTGTCCCAAGTTAATCAACGCTTAGAAAGCGAGAACATTAAGTTTTCTGAGTTAGCGCACCGTGATGAGTTGACGGGGATTCGTAATCGTCATGCCGTTCGTGCTTGGCTGGAAAGGCAGCAGCTTCAAATTCAGGCCTCGTCGATTGGTGTACTGTTTATCGATATCGACCATTTTAAGCGTATCAATGACACCTACGGTCATGGCATCGGCGACGATGTGTTGCGCGAGTTTGCGATGGTGCTTTCTGATCTCGTAGGTAGCAAAGACAAAGTAGTGCGTTGGGGCGGCGAAGAGTTTGTGGTATTTTGCCAGCAAAAATCACAACGCGAACTGGTGAAGATGGCAGAGCAGATACGTCACTATGTTCACGCGCATTTATGGGTGCACGGTGACGAGATGAGTTGCAGCATCGGAGTGGCGCTGGGTCAAAACCATCAGGTTTATGAGACCATCAACTTTGCCGATGATATGCTTTATGAGGCGAAACGGCAGGGACGAAATTGTGTTAGAGCGATTAATATTAGCGTTTGATTGTGCTTGAACATGGACTACTCACACTGCCCGGTAAAAAAATAACGAATAATCTGCAGAGAAGAAGCGAAAAATTGTCAGTGATGGCATATGGTTACGATAGGCGTGTCAAATTAGTACTCTGATTTTCAGCCAAGTTAAGGCTTCAAAACTAGGGATCATCTTGTCAACAGTAAAATTACGGTATTCCTAGTGGCCGGGTTCTAGTAGGATGTGCCGCCCAAATCTAGATAGCACTATGATAATAATTATGAGGTTCTAGGTAATGCAGACACGTCTACGGTGGTTCGGCTCTTTACCAATGCTGGTGTTACTTGGATGCAGCGGTAATATTCCCCCCAATGAGCGACAAACAGCTCGCGATGAGATAGATGCTACTTCCGGTCAAATTGTTAGCAAATTGAGTGATGAGTACAGTGAAATTCCCACTTTAGTTAATAACGCATACGGTTATGCCGCCATCAGCATGTCGGGAGTCAAAGTACCGGTTGTTGGAGGAGGGACGGGTATAGGGGCTATCTACAATAACCGCGATGGTAGCGTAACCTATATTGACGTGGATCGTTACGATGTTGGTGCAGGTTTAGCACTGGGCAATAATGAAGCCTTACTTATTTTCGATGATAAGCAGTCGCTAGAATCTTATCGAGCCGGTGTGTGGCGGTTTTCTATAGGTGCGGATGTGAGCTTCGGAGAGAGTAGTACTCATGTCAGTTCCACGATAGTGGGTGATGATGACGTTCCCATCTATTTAATCACAACATCTGGTGCGTCAGCGATAGGCAGCGTGCGAGTGGTATCAAGTTCTGTGAACTATGATTTAACAGAAACGGGAGTCGGGGACATTGGTATCGCCAATAGAGACTTAAATACCGATGCTCCAGCGAAGGGGGCAAAGAAGTGGGATAGAGCGCTGCCGTTTTATGCTCAACAGGTGATAGATAGAGGGTATTCTCTCCCAAAACCTTACGGAATCAGTATTATTTACACCGATACTTTTCAGTATATGGATATAACTGACCTCAACGTTGGCATTAATGGCTCTCAGAAGTACCCAATAGAGTTTGTTTCGTTTGATAATAATAGCAACAATACTCAATCACCTCAGCTTAAGCTCGATGCTTGGCTATTTCCATTTATGAATGTATTTGGTGCGGTGGGGAAAATCAGTGGCACGGCTGATATAGGAATTAAGTTCAGTGGCAACGACCTTATTGATCAAATGGAAGCGAACTGCAGCCTACCGCCACTACAAAGACCGAAAGTATGCTTGTTAAGGGATGCGGAAGCCGAGTTTGTCGCGCCAGCACAACTTGAAGGGAATAACTACACTCTCGGAACTGTTTTGGCAACGGGATGGAATGACTATTTCGTTACTCTGCCAATTTCATTTACCTACGCCGATATGAGAAAAAACGACGCAGAAGGATTGATTCTCAACGTTTCACCTCGTGTGGGTAAAGTGATCCCTACTGTGGGGTCGCAATCTGTGGCGGTATATGCCGGTGCAACATATCTCGATAGCACGCTAACTCTGACAGGCACCTACACCTTTAATGGGGTTGGTATCGACTACAAGGTGAAACAAAGTAATACCGATAAGTGGGCTGGCCTTGTTGGTGCGAATTACAACTTTAATCGTGATTGGTCTTTGATGATGGAATACGGCTGGAAAAGTGATAGGAAACGTCAGTTTGTTTCTGCATTGAATCGACGTTTTTAGTCGCTACTTTCATCAGTACACGATGAGGAAATAACATGAAACTCCAACGCTTATTGCTTTTAGCTGCTTTGGTGATCGTTAGTGGATGCACATCCTTAAGCGAGCAGCAAAAGATAGCTGAGCGAAATGAGCTTGATACGGTTGCTCAAACCACCATATCAGAACTACTAAAACAAGAACCACACCTACAAACACAAATGGATGAAGCGTTGGCCTACGGCGTAGCAAACATGAAGGTATCTAAAATACCTGTAGTGGGTGTCGGCGGTGGGGAAGGTGTATTAGTGATAAAGGGCGACGAACCTCGTATCTATTTTACAGTTCAGCGACTCGACTTTGGCGCTGGCTGGGGTGCGCGTTCTTATAAGGTGTTGATACTTATGAATACGCAAGAGTTGGTGGCTGATTGGAAGGATGGTGAGTGGTATTTTGACATTGGTGCAGAGGCCTCTGCTGGCAGCGCTGCTGCACAAGGCACTTCAGGTGATTTGAATCCTGAGTTCACTTTACATGTGCTATCCGATGGCGGGGCATCAGCGACAGTCACTGCAAGGGTGATTCGCGTTACAGTCAATAAATCGCTTACGGAGCCATTACCGTAAGCGAGAGTATCTTAGATGATTGAAACTCTATTGTTCCAAGTTATCTCGCGGCTCTATCTTGTCTGGCTCAATGGATTCTTGTAGCGGAGTACTTTCAGGTTCTGGTGCTGTCACAATCGGCTCTTTAGGGCCAAGAAAGCGCGGCTGAGTGTGCATGACATACAAGTCGAGCAGCGCTTTAGTCCTTGCAAACACTTCTCGTAATCTTACCGAATACCCTGACTTAGAGACGGGGCCTGCGACCGCTAGGCATTGTGCATTAATGTCATAATACTGAGCGATAAACAGAGCGCGTTCACAATGGAACTTTTGCGTGATGATCAAAAAGTTATCTGTATCGAAAATTTCTTTGGCACGAACGATAGAATCTAGAGTGCGAAATCCGGCGTAGTCGAGATGAATCGCAGGCTCAGGTACATTTGCTCTGAGCAGATCCCGCTTCATTGTCCATGGCTCGTTGTAGGAGCGGTGGGCGTTGTCGCCGCTGAGCAGAAAGTGCGACACCTTGCCTTCGTCGTAAAGTTCGATAGCTGCATTAATGCGATGAGCATAGTACTCATTGAGTGTTCGGCCTAGATATTTGCTTGTGCCTAGCACCACGGCTACTTGAACATTGTCTATCTCAGAAATAGAGGTAAGCAGTTGGTCTTTTGCTCGCCAACTGATCCAGCGGTCAATAGCGACCACAGCTACAACGACAGCAAGCAAAGCGACAACGAGTAGGCGTGCACTGCGTTTCAACAATGAAACTAGCGCACCACGTTGCCACATTTCCTTATCAAATTTAAAGGTCACTAAATCTGTCGATTCCTTTGAGCCCAAATGCCGATACCTATAAAGCTTAAAACCACAATGGAAAACATCAAACCCGGGTCGATGTTACTAAGTGCATTCTTTAACACTGGCGTGGCTTTAATGATGATCAATCCATAACCAAATGCGTTAAGAAGTATAAAACAGACTGTTCGAATTACGAAATTAGTATCACGTAATGCGTTACGCATCAAACGATTAATGTCGGCGCCGAGCACGACTAGCGTGCAAGCGACTAAAGCGGTGGCGATTTCAAGAAGGTAAGGTGAAATAAACTGTCCGCCAGGCGCAAACATATCAAACATAACTAGGGTTCCTCTTCGTGTTCTAAGCGCTTCATTAGACAAAAAAAAGGCTCTTGATAACAAGAGCCTTTGTGTGACATTGATTCCGGTTAGAACGCCGAGCGCTTATATTTGCGATACACAGGCTGCCAGAAGTTCTCTTCAATGGCTTTGAGTAGTGTCTCGTCAGTGCATTCTTTCGCGACACCTTGCTCAATCGCTTTCTTAGCAACAGCGTAAGCAATACGTTTTGATACCAAATGGATCTCTTCTAGAGGTGGCAATAGCTGACCAGAGCCTTTTTGTGCCAGTGGCGAGCATTCAGCAAGTGCACGGCTTGATTCCATCAGCATCTCATCGGTAACGCGAGACGCTTGTGCGGCCAATACGCCAAGACCTATGCCTGGGAAAATGTAGCTGTTGTTACATTGCGCGATTGGGTAGGTTTTACCCTCGACAACCACTGGGTCAAACGGGCTACCCGTTGCCACCAACGCTTGGCCTTGAGTCCAACGCAGAATATCGTTTGGTGTCGCTTCAACACGGCTTGTTGGGTTCGAAAGTGGGAACACGATTGGACGCTCGCAGTGCTGGTGCATCTCTTGGATGATCTCTTTGCTAAACAGACCAGGTGCACCAGAAACGCCGATAAGAACGGTTGGCTTTGCGTTCTTAATCACATCATGCAGTGAGAAGCCAGAGTTATCTGATTCCCAGTTTTGCGTGTGGCTGTGCTTTTGCACCAAACGCTGCTGGAAGTCGAGTAGGTTTGGCATGCCTTCTTGCAGCAGACCCCAACGGTCTACCATGAAGACCTGTGAGCGAGCCTGTTCATCACTGATACCTTCAGACACCATTTGTGCGACGATAGCTTCTGCAATGCCACAGCCAGCAGAACCAGCGCCTAAGAAAGTGATGCGCTGCTCAGAGAGTTTGTTGCCTGCTGCCTTACATGCCGCTAGAAGCGAGCCAACGGTAACGGCTGCCGTACCTTGAATATCATCGTTAAAACAGCAGATACGGTCTTTATAGCGCTCAAGAAGCGGCATCGCATTTTTCTGTGCAAAGTCTTCAAACTGAACGAGGGCATCAGGCCAGCGACGCTGAACAGCTTGGATAAAGTCTTCAACAAATGCACGGTACTCATCACCGGTAATACGTGGGTGACGCCAGCCCATGTACATAGGGTCAGCAAGACGCTGTGGGTTGTTGGTGCCCACATCAAGAACGATAGGTAGTGTGTAAGCCGGGCTGATACCACCACAAGCGGTATAGAGAGCCAGTTTACCGATAGGAATACCCATACCACCGATACCTTGGTCGCCTAGACCAAGAATACGCTCACCATCAGTCACGACGATAACTTTTACGTTGTGGTTACGAGCGTTGTTTAGCAGATCGTCAATGCGATCACGATTTGGATACGAGATAAATAGACCACGACCACGGCGATAAATGTTAGAGAAGTTCTCACACGCTGCACCAACCGTTGGTGTATAGATAATCGGCATCATCTCAGAAATGTGATTTTGAACTAAACGATAAAAAAGGGTTTCGTTCGTGTCTTGGATGTTACGCAGGTAAATGTGCTTATCCATGTCATTGTCAAAGCTGGTGTACTGCTTGTAAGCACGATCCACTTGCTCTTGAATGGTTTCAGTGGTTTCTGGAAGTAGGCCTTCTAGGTTGAAGGACATTCTTTCTTCTGAGGTGAAAGCACTGCCTTTATTAAGCAATGGTGTACTAAGCAGTGCAGGGCCTGCGTAAGGAATATAGAGTGGTCGTTTGTTGTTGTTCATTAGGTTACCTGATATGGGAACAGTCATTCGGGAAGTAGGAACAATTAGGGCGCTAATTTAACACATTTAGGGTAGGTTAGCGAAGTGCAAATGTTAACTAATTGTAGAATTTATCAAGGAAAAATCGGATGCTCAGTGCGACTGTCACTGCAACTGTAGCTTGGTTCAGGGTATACTCGGCACACCCATGAGAAACTGCTGACATATCCATGATCTTACCTATCGACGCCATCGAACACGACGTTAAAAATACACTCACTCATTCACACCTAATTGTTGAAGCAGAGACAGGCTCCGGCAAGTCAACCAGACTACCCATTTGGGCGATGGAGCAGGGCAGAGTGCTGGTGGTTGAACCCAGACGTATTGCTTGTACCTCGTTGGCAGAGTTTGTCGCCGAGTCTCTAGGCGACCGCGTTGGTAAAAAGGTCGGGTATGCCATCAAGTTGGAAAACCGATATTGTGATGAGTCGAATATCGTATTTGTGACACCAGGTGTAGCGCTGCGCTGGTATGCCGACAATCAGCTGACGGATTTTTCCGTGGTCGTGGTGGATGAGTTTCATGAACGCCGCTGGGATACTGATCTGTTGGTTGCTTTGCTCAAGCAAAAGCAAAGTCATCGCACCATTATCACTTCGGCAACCATTGAAGGTGAAAAACTGGCGAGCTATTTCGATGCCACAAGACTGGTTGCGAGCGGCCGTGTTTACAATGTCGATGTGGTGCATCGCCGAGAGGACAGTCGCCAACTTCCAGATAGTCGTTATCTTGATAGTCGAATCAAACAAGAACTTGAGCTGCGGCTGGATGACACCGAGGGTGACGTGTTGGTATTTCTTCCTGGCAGAAAAGAGATCCAACAAGTACAAACTGCACTGATTTCCTTAGCAGAAAGCCGTGATTTGATGGTGACTCCACTTCATGCCTCGGTGAGTGATGAACAAAGAGCGCGAGCCATGACCGTACAGTCAAAACGAAAAGTCGTGCTCGCGACTAATGTGGCGGAAACATCGCTCACTATCCCCAACATTTCATTAGTCATTGACTCAGGACTTGAGCGTCGCAACGTTCAGCGTAACGGCCAAACGACGCTGATGCTTACGCACATATCCAAAGCCAGTGCGGCGCAGCGCTGCGGTCGTGCTGGGCGGGTGATGAATGGCGTATGTGTTCGTCTCTATGGAGAACATGCGGCGCTTGAGGCTGTGACGCCACCAGAGTTGCAGCGTGAGTCTATCGTTGAGCCAATGCTTGCTGCCGCAGTGTGTGGCCATGAGCTCGACGCTTTGTCTTTCATTGACAATATTCCGGATAAATCTTTGGTCAGTGCCAAGGCACAGCTTTTCGAGTTGGGAGCTATCGACCAAGAAGGTATTACAGAGCACGGTTTAAAGCTCGCCCCTCTGCCTATTGACGCCATCTATGCCGACTTGGTGACTAAGATGCCGACAAGGGCATTGAAAGAAGTGATGATAGACCTGACCGCAGCGATTTGTACCACAGGTAAGTTATATCAATTAACCAGTAACGAAGAAGCTTTGGAGCGGTTAGACCAAGAGGAAAAATATGGCTGTGATGCTGAGCTGATGGTTGGCTTGGTTCGAGGGCATCAATATTCTGGGGTAACAGTAGAGCCAGATGCGCTTCGAGAAGCGCAGGGGCTTGCAGAGCAAATGCGCGCCGCGTTCGAACTGCCTTCATTGGAGGTCGCTTCTCGTTACAACAGAAATCAGTGGTTGGCAGAGATGATTAAAGCCAACTCAAACTTAGTGTTTGTACGCCGTGAACGAAGGCGTGATGCGTTTGGTAATGGTCATATAGAAGTGTTACTTGGACGTGCGAGTCGGTTAAAACACCAATCTGAGGCGGCGCTGGTGCTTTCTACCCACTCTTTACCGGGGAGAGGTGTAAAGCAAACCATGACTTTAGGTACCTTGATGGTACCGGTGGAGCTAAACTTACTGCGTGAACAGGGCGTTGGTGAATGGGTGAATGGTGATACTGAGCAGACGAAGCAAGGATTGGTGAGTCACCAATACCTTGTATACGCTGGGCGTAAAATTGGTCATCGTACTGGTCAGCCACAAGGTGAGGCGGCGCTTGAAGTGATCAGTAAAGCGATAGTTGAAGGAAAGTTATACTCGGGGCTTGCTGAAAAAATCGGTAAGCAGATGCAGCACTTTCAGCTCTATTGTGATTTGGGGCTTGCTGACACCACCTTCGAGAAGCCCATTCAAAACCCTGAACAAAACTCAGCAGATGATTTAACTCAATGGTTTTATCATCTGCTTGTTGAGCTGGGCGTTGAAAGCCAAGACGATCTTGAGTTAATCGATGCCTCCGACTTTGTGTTTGACGGCATTCCTGAGTGGGAGTACCAAGATTTTGCTGATAAGTATCCGCTAGAGGTTCAGCTCAGTGGCCTAACACTTACCGTGCAGTATTTTGGCAAAGGCAAGCTGGTGGAAGTCAGCTATTCATCGGGCTCTCGAAAAGAGGATCCTAAACGCAAAGAATTGCCGGCATGGTCTGGTTGGCGAGTGAAATATCGTAAAGCGAGCCGAGTGCTGGATTTACGCTAAATGCTTCGCGCTTCGAAATAAAACAGCATACGCATCGGTAGAATACACAACAAGTTACACAACAGAGTTCTGTTTGATGAGTGTATGTTCAAGAGATGTTGCGAGATAGGTTTTTATATCACTTTTGTGGGCATAAAAAGGCTATAAAAGACCGTTTTTATATATCCTATTGCTATATAAGCGAGTATGAATGATAGTGATTAGGTAGCATTCTGCAATCGGGAGTGAAGATGTGTGATGATAAAAAATCGCCAGTGGAGTTTGATTACACCAGTTTTCTCGGCGAGTCGTGCAGTAAAAAATGGACTTTCCTCGAAGCTATTGCTTCGGTGGCTCCAGTGTTTGGTGAAGCTTGGAAGGAGACAACCAAACAAGACAGCGATCCAGACAGTCGTCTATGGCAAATAGCGTTGCAGTCTCTTTCTAGCCGCCGTAGTGATGAATCTAATTTGGTGTCGTTGATCCGTATCGCAAGGGATGAGCATATCGAGCGTTTGCAAGTGATCATGCCGTACTCGCTAGAACCAGATCAAATCACCAAGATACAAAGCAAGGCTAATGCCGTGATCACCACGTTGCCAGATGACGATGTGTTGATCGCAGAAATTCAAGCCTAGTTTTTTCAGGCATAGCTTTTCGCTAGACGCATATTAGAAGAGGGGAGCCATTGGCTCCCCTCTTTGTTTTTCAATTCTGACTGTACTTAATCGGCGATTAAGTCGTACTCAGCGCGAAGAATATCAATGATTTCTTGTTTTGGATTCTCACTCAATGTGATTGGGCGTCCAGTAATTTTCTCTGCAATACCCGTGTATGTGCGAGAAACGTCCATCAATGCTTCTAGTGGTAGTGCGTTGTCTTTTGCCAATGCTTCACGCTCTGGCATGCGCTCTTTGTTTAGTAGAATGTCTGGATCAGGGAAGTGGTTAAGTAGGAACTGGCGGAAACCTTCTTTTGAATTTTCCACAATCTCACCTTGTTGGTAAGCCTTAGTGTCCCAAATGCGCGATGAATCTGGCGTACCGACTTCATCCATGTAGATGAGCTTTTCGTTGCCTTTTGAATCTGTCACATAGCCAAATTCAAACTTGGTATCAACAAACGTTTGGTCAATAGCTTCAAGGGCATGGCTAATCACACCAAAGCCGTCTTTAAGCAGTTTTTCATAGCTGTCGATATCGTTAGCGCTTGAGAAATTAAACGCTTCGAAGTTGTCGCTGATGTTTTGACGCGTGATGTTCACATCATCCGCTTCTGGCACACCTGGAATGCCGTGCAAAATGCCTTTTGTAGATGGCGTGATGAGGATTTCATCCAGTTTAGAGTCTTTCTCTAACCCTTCTGACAAGGTAATGCCGCAGAATTCACGTTCGCCTTTTTCATACGCACGCCACATTGAGCCAGTGATATATTGACGGCAGATAGCTTCAATCATTACCGGTTTGGCTTTTTGAACGATCCAAACGAATGGGTGTGGAATATCAAGAATATGGCTGTCAGCGAGTCCGTTGTCTTTGAACAGTTGGAACCAGTGGTTAGAGATCGCATTAAGCGCAGCGCCTTTACCAGGAACGCCGCGAAGATCGCCTTCACCGTGCCAAATACAATCAAACGCAGAAATGCGGTCACTGATAACCATAATGGCTAGTGGGGCATCTTCTGCCACATCGTAGCCTTTTTGTTTGATTAGGCGGCGGCTATCTTCTTCAGTCAACCAATAGACAGAACGCACTTTGCCACTGTGAACAGGCTTATCAGTGCGGATTGGGAGATCGTCGTTTACGGCTAGAACTTGATCAGCAAGACTCATGGAGACATTCCTATCTGGTTTACGTCGCGATACTGGGCGACAACAAGTGGAAGAGTGGAATCACTCATAATTGCCACGCATCATACCAGAACTGTTTGATCCTGCCAGAGAAAAAGCAAACGTTTGCGCAATTAGTTATCAAACTAACGTTAATCGATGAAAAAGTACTCTTTGATAAGGGAAAGGCTTTACGTAACAGAGTGGTAATAAGTGACGTTCTAGAGAGCTAAGTACAAGAAGACTAAGATAAACAAGAACGATGAGCGATAGTCCATCGTCCGGCACCTAAGTAGCAGTGAATAAGAGGCAGTGAATTCTTAGATGCGGGACGATGAATCCAAGAATTAGTGCAGGTAATGCTCACCAGAGAGGAAAATCACCTCACATTGATGGCCTAGCGCCAATGCATTTAAAGTGGCTTGCTGCTGAGTAGTGAATGAGCCATTAGCGATGATGGCGCAGGCATTACCAGAGCGAATGGCTTTTTCTACTACCTGATACTGGTTGAGACTTGCCGATGGCTTCATTTGTACCATGTGATTGCCAAGCTTATGAAAATGCAGAACTTGGCTAGTAGAAGGGCGAGGGCATTCTGCTGTTAACAAAATCCACTGAGGTCTAGATGTTAATTGAGACAACTTTTCAAGGATCTCATCCTGGATCCCACGTTGTGCAGCCGCACTGTCAAATGAGGTGTATGAGCGTGAAACATTGTATCTAGACTGCATTGAATTGTTGATTAACATAACCCTGTTCCTTTATACATGTTGTATGTATATACAGTAGTTTTTTGTAGGGTAAAGATCAAGCACTTTCTGAGCGCTAATTCTTCAATTGAATTTAAGTATTTGTTTTTATTTGGATTTATTTTCTACAGAATAGCAGGTTTGGTAATGGTTTCCTGTTATCCAGTACTAGCCAAAAAAAACACTGTATAAACTACCTGTATAAAAACACGGCTCATTGTGAATAGAAGCTAGGGCAATACAATCGAAACTAGGATAAGAAAGGAGTCGAGAGCCTTTGAGCGCGTAGCATTTGGGAGGCGGAAACTAAAACGCCTCTGAGGGCAGAGGCGCATTGCGGTTATTGCTGAGCGTTTGCTCGATTTCTAAATTCGATTTCTGCTTGGTTGAACTGTCTGACGTCCATGATGGCGAAACTCAAACACTTTTCACATGAATGATGGTGTTTGCCATCAATGTACTCGTGCTTGGTGACAAAGCTAGGTGCATGGCACCAATCGCAGATATCTTGTTTGGTGAATGTATACATGTTTACTCCCCACCCTTATATGTACGTTAGTACGGAGTTGTACTCGGTACGGGTGTTATTTTCGGGGCTTATTATGACACAAAAACAAGGCTTTTGTTAAATTAATGTTTCAGAAAAAGAGTGCTTAGACGTTTTTGGTTATATTTTAGACATTTTTAATAGCTTTAGTGCCTAGACTGAAGGTTGGCAGTCAGTGTATTTAAAGCGAGGTTAAGCTGCTTCATTTCTTCTTCACTGCCCTGAGCATCAGGATGATAGACGCGGCTCAGTTGTTTGTAGCGAGTTTTTAGCTGTTTCGCGTTCAAGGGCTGGTTCGGCTCAAGTCCAAAGCGCAAATAGGCGTCTCTAAGAGGGGATGTAGGTTGCGCAGTAGGCGGAGCCGTGCGCAGTTGATCGTTGGCGAGTTTGAGTTGGCGCTGCAGTTGCTGAATATAAAGCTGCTGTTTGGTAAGTTGGCTTTGCAACTGGTCTGTATGGTTCCGATGATTAGTGCTGTGCGTTTGCTTTTGTTCAAGCGTCTGAGCTTGGCGCTGTCTATAAAATAGTAGAGCGAGCAATGCTGCGATGATGAATAGATAAACCAGATGTAACCAGCTGCTGAATCCGGAATCACCTTCTTGCGATGTTGCAGTATTAGTAGAGTTGGTATTTTTCTGGTTTGCTTGCTCTTGCTGTTTAAGTGCTTCGATTTGCCGCAATTGCTGTGCATTGTATTGTGCCTGCAAAGCCTCTTCGTAGGCATTTTGGTAGCTATCAGAGGCATCTTTAGCAAGTGAGTACCAAAGTACGGCTTGGTCTTCGTCTGCAATCGCAGGTGAACCTTGCTGGTAGAGTTTAGCGACTTTCCCCAGTGCGGTTACATCACCGTTTACCGCCAGCTTAGTATAAAGCAGTAACGCTTTGGCGGGATTGGCTTGTACGCCTCGACCAAACTCCAATGCTTGTGCGTAATTGAAGGTCGCTGCAACGTGATTGTTTTCACTGGCTTGCTGATACCAATACGTGGCTTTACCAAGATCGCGTTTGACTCCTTCACCCGTTTCATAAGCGAGTCCCAACTGATACTGAGCATCGGCGTTGTTGAGTGTGGCCTGTTGTTCAAGGTGAGTTTGCTGTTCAAGGTGAGAAAGCGAAGACCACGCCGGAGCGGAAAACCAAGCACAGGAAAGCAGCACATAACATACAACGTTAAGTAAGCGTCTTGGCATCAAAGATACACTCCGGGTAGGCGCGAGCATGAAGGTCGCGCTAGTGAAATTGGAGACTTATTTAAGCAGTTTTGGCGCTTGGGCACCATCAATCGGGCGGTTTACTGAGATCTTGCGACCTTTTTTCAAGCCGACTTCGTAGTCTGCTGTGATGTTCTTCATCGCTTCTTTGAGCTGCTGCTTGAACGTTTCGCGATCGATATTTTTGAACTCTTTATCAATGTAGTTATTGATCTTATTGTTGGACTCATCATCTGGCGCGATAACAGGAAGCTTTTCAAGCGCGCCTTCAATCCAGCCAGAGACAAATGAATTCACGCGTCTTGTTACTTCAGTATTCGCGGTACCGGAGCCAGCAAAGCTATTGCGGAATTGACCTGTATGCTCATTCATTTCACGGTAGATGATATCAAACGCGAATGCGGCGAAAATGGCGCGATCTGCCTCACCAATAAACTCGACGCGCTTAAGGCCTTTGTGGTTCAGTAATACCGCTTCAACACCAAACTTAGTGTTAATACCGCGAATGACGCGAAGTAGGGTAGAACTGATGGTGGTTGGCAGTAGATGTGTCGATTGTGTTTTGCCCATTTTAATGAACTCGATATCGTCTTTATCGAGGCCATACTTAAGCATCAGTCTATGCGCCATTTTGATGGCGTTTGCTGCTTCATTGACGTTTGCAGAGTTACCAAGCTCTAGGCACTTAGCAATCTTTTTAAGGGCTTTTTGTTTATCCATCGACAACCTGAAGTCTCTATACCGCGGAAGAAAAAACGGGCGCTTATTTTAGCGACTTTTACGCTAAAGGGGAAGAGTGTCACAGTCAGACTGTATGTTGATGAAACAAGGAAGGATGGAAATTCGTACGAAGCGAGTCGCCAAAGTCGCTATGTGGTTGCCAAAGTCGCTATGTTGTCGCCCAAGTGACTATAGAGTCACTTGGGCATGCGATAAAGGAAATGGGAGGCTTAAATACCGAGTTCGTCGAGCAAATCTTGACTGTTGTCGACCGCTTCTGACTTTGAAGCGTCTTTCTCCGCTTGCTTGGAACGCGCCTGTTCAATAATCGCGTCTGGGCATTCGTCCGGCTGAACTTCAAACTCTTCCATTTGGATGAATTCGGTTTTATCCATTGCAAACTCAAGATAGAAAATATTGTTGTCTTCGGTGGAGAACGTCACACGGCGTGCTTGAGGGCGCTCTAGATTGGTGTCGACCGACAAAACGACCTGTTTATTGATAGACAGCATTTTCGGTTGGTTCTGAGTAATGTTGGTTTGTAGCTCTTTACGTACTTTGTTGGTGAAGTCGCCAACGAGTTGGTTCATCAGCTCGCCCAGAACATCGCCCACTTCGTCTGAGTTATGGTGAATCGCTAGCTCTTCTTCAGGCATACCCATGTTGCGCATGTAGTTGGTATAAAGTTCAAGTGCTGCTTTAGAGGTAAAGTTAATCACCACCAGTCCAGAAAAACCACCATCAAACAAAACAAAGCAGCCGTAGTCAGGCTTTAGTGTGGTTTTTGTTATCTTCTGCACCATCGCGGAATAGGTGACGCTCGATTGTGTTGCTGAAGTGAGGACGGTAGAGACCGACTGACATAGTTTAAGCAGAATATCTTCTGTAGTGATTACTTTTGTTTTTTTCATTGCGAACCGCTTGATCTAATGATGTCTTCCATAGGTTTGGGAGTGTGTCACGAAGCTTACTCGTTGAAAAGGCATAAAACAGAGGTGTTGTCCGCGAGTTTCCGATTTGATCACACTTTTAATTGTTGTAAAGTGGCGGGATAAGTAAAATCGATGTGCTTTCAGCGACGTATATAACGTTAGCCGTGACGTCTCTATGTACGCGTAAGAGCATTCATACAATTTACTCCTTTGCTGAGAGGATCAGCAGACTTAAGGGGCAGGAAGCTAAATGTTACCAAGATTACATACTCAAACCGATATTCATCCCACTGTACAGGTGTTTCTCCAGCAGCTAGAAGCGAATGGCTTTAGCGGCGATATAGAGACTCAGTACTCTAGCCGTTTGGCTGTTGCGACCGACAACAGTGTCTATCAAAAATTGCCGCAAGCCGTTGTGCACCCGAAAACCACCCAAGATGTTCAATTGATTGGTGAGCTTGCTAGCCAAGACAAGTTCAGCTCAGTGACGTTTTCCCCGCGTGGTGGTGGCACCGGTACCAACGGTCAATCTCTAACCTCTGGTGTGGTGGTGGATTTGTCCCGCTATATGAATAGAGTACTGGAAATCAATGAAGATGAAGGTTGGGTTCGAGTACAAACTGGTATTGTTAAAGACGCCCTAAATGATGCAATTCGTCCGTATGGGTATTTCTTTTCACCAGATCTATCGACCAGTAATCGCGCTACTCTAGGTGGCATGGTTAACACCGATGCATCGGGACAGGGCTCGTTAAAGTACGGCAAGACCTCTGATCACGTACTTTCTTTACAAGCAGTATTTGCTGATGGTTCGCTGCTGGAAAGTGATGGTTCGGGTGCAGGAGTTCCATCGGGTAGCTTTGCTGAGCAAGCTCTCGCGGTATCGAAGAACGTATGTCAGTCACAGCGAACCTTAATCGATGAAAAGTTTCCTCCGCTTAATCGCTTTCTAACAGGCTATGATCTGAAAAATGCTTATCAGCCAGACAGTGATGACTTTGACTTCACTCGTATTCTTTGTGGCGCCGAAGGTTCACTGGCCTTCATTACTGAAGCGAAGCTGAACCTAACACCAATCCCTAAGGCGCGAACTCTAATCAACGTTAAATACAACAGCTTTGATTCCGCGCTACGTAACGCACCGTTTATGGTTGAAGCCAATGCATTGTCGGTTGAAACCGTGGACTCAAGGGTACTCAATCTTGCGAAACAAGATATTGTTTGGCATACCGTCAGTGATTTGATTAGTGACGTGCCGGGCAAAGAAATGCAAGGCCTAAACATGGTCGAGTATGCAGGGCAAGATGAACAGGAAGTCGCTCGCGCAGTAAAAGCACTCACCGATAGCTTGGATGAGAAACTAAAAACAGAACAAGACGGCATTATTGGTTACCAAATTACCAATGATGTGGCGAGCATTGGGCGCATCTATAACATGCGTAAGAAAGCCGTTGGCCTGCTTGGCGCAGTCAAAGGCAGCGCTAAACCGATAGCTTTTGCTGAAGACACCTGTGTGCCGCCAGAGAATTTGGCGGACTTTATCGCAGAGTTTCGAGTCCTACTGGATGGTCACAATCTAAATTACGGTATGTTTGGCCATGTCGATGCCGGTGTACTTCATGTAAGACCGGCGCTAGACATGTGCGATCCGAATCAAGAAGCGCTCATGCACCAGGTCTCCGATGAAGTTGTCGCATTGGTGGCGAAATACGGCGGTCTAATGTGGGGTGAACACGGTAAAGGTTTTCGTTCTGAGTACGGCCCTGAGTTTTTCGGTGATGAGCTGTTTAATGAGCTCCGCCGGATTAAATCTGCGTGCGATCCTCTCAATAAGATGAACCCCGGTAAGATTTGTACGCCGTTAGGGAGTGACGATGAGCTGGTGAAAGTATCTGACGTTAAACGTGGCACTTACGATCGTCAAATTCCAGTTGAAGTACGTGATAGCTTTTCTCAAGCGATGGAATGTAACGGCAATGGTTTGTGTTTTAACTACGATACGGCGTCGCCAATGTGTCCGTCGATGAAGGTGACGGCGGATCGTCGCCATTCTCCAAAAGGGCGTGCCGGTTTGGTGCGTGAGTGGCTAAGACAGCTGTCGGAGCAGGGCTTTGATGTCATAGAGCTTGAAAATGAGACCAAGAAATCACCAAGTGCGAAAGGATTGATCGAAAAGTGGCGCAATACCTTCAACAAGCGCCACGAGTACGATTTCTCTCACGAAGTGTATGAGGCGATGAATGGCTGTTTGGCCTGTAAAGCGTGTGCTAGCCAATGTCCAATCAAAGTCGATGTACCAAGTTTTAGATCTCGATTCCTCAACTTGTATTACACGCGATACCAGCGTCCAGCAAAAGACTATTTGGTTGCGAATATCGAAACCATGCTGCCCTATATGGCGAAGGTACCAAAAGTGGTCAACTTTGCGCTTAAGCAGCCTTTGGTGCAGAAGCTGACAGAAAAGTCGGTGGGCTATATTGATGCGCCGTTGCTGTCGGTGCCAACCCTGAAATCGAGAATTAAACATCAGCCAGTTTCAGAGTTCAATTTAGAACAGCTTCAAGTCATTCCAACTGCACAGCGTCAAGACTATGTGTGTATTGTTCAAGACCCGTTTACTAGCTTTTATGACGCTCAAGTGGTGGAAGATTTCGCCAAGCTGATTTTGAAGCTGGGTAAGAAGCCGGTAATCTTGCCGTTTAAACCCAATGGTAAAGCAACCCATATTAAGGGCTTTTTGGCACAATTTGCGAAGTCTGCTCAAAATACAGCGGACTTTCTGGCGGAGGTCGCGGCACTTGATATACCGTTAGTCGGCGTCGACCCTGCATTAGTGCTTTGTTACCGCGATGAATATACCGAGATTCTTGCTGAGTCACGTGGTGATTTTGATGTCCTTACAGTACATGAGTGGTTAACACCAATGCTCAAGGATATTGAACCCAGCAACGTGATTGATGAGGCGGACTGGTATCTGTTTGCGCACTGTACTGAGAAAACCAAAATGCCAAATGCTGAAAAAGAATGGGGTAGTATTTTCCAGCACTTCGGTGGACGCCTCACAACAGTTCCAGTTGGTTGTTGTGGTATGGCAGGCACGTTTGGTCACGAATCAGATAAGCTGCAAATGTCGAAAGATATTTATGGGCTTAGCTGGGCGCCAAATCTGGATAAGCTTCCGACAGAGCGTTGCTTAGTAACGGGATACTCTTGCCGAAGCCAGGTGAAGCGTTTTGAACACGCGCCAACCAAACATCCATTGCAGGCTGTGTTGCAGTTGTTGAATTAACCTCATTTTAAAGCGTCCTAGTCGGGCGCTTTATTATGTGTATTCTCGAAAAATCAAGGAGTCGATGTGAAAGCACTAGAGCTGAAGATACCGCCGGTGTTGGTTTTTTTGTTTGTTGCCGCTTCGATGTACTTTGTGGCTAGATACGACAATGGTTGGCTGTATACCTATATTCCGCTGAAAAGTGTTTGGGCAGCGGGGCTGTTTATCATTAGTGGCTTTATTGGTGTGTCCGGTGTGCTGGAGTTTAGAAAGGCGCAAACGACGGTCGACCCGACCAAGCCAGACAAAGCCAGCTGCGTAGTGGATAGCGGTATCTTTTCAAAAACTCGAAATCCGATGTATCTCGCACTGTTTGTTCTGCTGCTCAGCTGGGGGTTTTGGCTTGAAGACGGCTTAGCGCTCACCTTATGTTGGCTGTTTATTCCTTATATGAATCGATTCCAAATAAAACCTGAAGAACGAGTGCTCGAGGCTATGTTTGGTGAGCCTTACAAGCAATATAAAGATAAGGTTAGGCGCTGGGTTTGATGCTTATTTGAATAGAAAGTAGCAAGCCGTGTCATGTTAATGTGACACGGCTTGTGATAGTTGTTAAGCGTTTTGGCTTAGCGTCTCAAGAAACAGATCCTTACGTTCATGGAAGCGAGCTACAAGATCGTCGACCGCATTGGTATCGTAGGGCTTAAGACCACTTGCAACCATACGTTTAACGCCTTTACCAACGACATCACCGTCTTCTTTAAATGCAAAGTTAAGTGTGACTACACCACGTTTGCCTTCAACATCAAATGTCGCTCCAGTGAATTCAACTTCTGGGTGCTGAAGATCTAGGCGGTCAAACTCGACTTCCATACTCTCATAAATCACCAGAGGACGCTGGCAGTTGATCATCATCTGCTCTTGTTCCATTAATGGAACCATGATGTGAGGGAAGTTCATGCCAGAGAATTGAACATAGTTGGTCACGACATGTTCGATGAACGCTTGGTCATGGCTAACCTCACCTTGGTGAGTCATTTGCAAGTATTCTTTGCCCGCTGTATCAACAACAGCACTCTCGTGCTCGCCTTTTTCGACGACGTTCAGAGCAACACCGTCACCTACCATGCCGGAGAAATTAAAGCGCATCTTTTGGCTAATGCCTTCTTTTTGAAGTAGGACTGCGAATAGCAGATCGCCCGGTACACAAAAACGCTTGTTGTCTTCGTCATGGATAGGGTTGAAATCGCCCGCGACTTTTTTAGCGAAATGGCTCGCTTGCTTGCGGGTGAACTCAAATTGGCTTTCGCTTGTTGATACGTAAGGTGTTAGAAACATAATTCTCTTAGGATTAACTCAATTGCTGGCGATTATATATTAAGAAATCGTTTAACTGGTTCATCCAGTGTAGATTTTACTTAGAATTGTCGGTTTGACGTTTGTGCTTTGAGGCACAGTACTCAATTTTGATATTTTGAGTGGCAGTAAGGGAAAGGAGGCGAGAGTTCCGCCTCCATGGTGCTCGTAGTCTATGGGGTTAGGCTGAAGCGGCTTCAGACGTATTAGGCTTGGAAATCATAACCAGTGCGGCAATACACACAAGGGCGACAACAATACCGCCTAATGACAGTGTAAACACAGAAGCATAACCGAACTTGTCAATCGACATACCCGCTAGCATCGCCCCAACGCCAAAGCCTCCAGCCATACAAAGCATTAATAGACCTTGTGTAAGGGCTGGCGAGTTGGGGCTTAGTCTTCCTGCAATTGCTGGAATAATCATGTCATTCCAAGACATAGCCTGCATAAGCACAACGAGCAGCGCGATGGGTAAGATAGTGTTTACATCATGACCCGCCGTTAACCAGAATAATGAACCGACAACCAAGTACACTGCCTGAGCAGCATACCACACCATAAATGGTCCACTTTTTTGCATCCAACGCCCAGCAGATTCGAGCATGAAAATACTGATCACGGCAGACACCGCCATACCAAGCGCAGAATTACCAATCTCTACGTGGTACACCTCTTTAATAAGCAGTGGACCGAGCTCCATGAGGTTGGAGGAAAGAAACATAGAGAAAAACACGGCAAGCAAAAATAGGAACCAAGGCATTGCTTTTTTGGTTGCCTTCGGGCTGTGCTCTTGTGTCTCGCCCGATAGGGCTTCTTGCAGATTGGCTTCAACTGGAGGAGGCGGTGCAATGGTTACCATAACGAGGACAACAAAGACGAGACCCATCAAAATCAGCAATTGATTGGTGCTACTAACGGCCATCCAGTCAGCGAGGGCGACAAGGAGTCCGGTCACAACGATGCCGAAAAATTGACATTGATAGAGACTCGCCAATCCGCGACCTTCTTCTTTTTGATTCTTGCTAGAGGCAATCACAAAGGTAGGATTAAGCACGAGCAGTGCGACACTCCCAACGCCAATGAGTGCACCGACAATCCAGTAAGTCGTGGTTGAGGTATCGGCAAAGTAGAGGGTCAACAGTGCGATAAAGTGAGTCAACAGAGCAAGGCGTTGCAAGATCTGATGGCAAGAATGTTTGTCAGCCAGACCGCCAATTAATGGTGCGAGTAATCCAGCTCCGCCAATCAAGGCCATGACTTGGCCGAGCAAAGCACCGCTGGCGGTTCTTTCAATGATGATAGGATTGAGCAAAATTGCGATGCCTACCCATTGGACAATCCCAAGTGAAGCTTGGGCAAAATGCCATAAACGAACACCCTTCATAAGTTGTGACCTTCTACTAATAATTTACTCATGAATTTTCAAGTATCCGCACCAAGATACAAGTAACATACTATGAGTTACCTTCTCACATTCGAAGACGTGTTACCTTGAAGGATTAAAAATTCGAACTAGAGCATCCGCTGACAACAACCAGGCCACAATAACCATCTGATCTGTTGCATATTTTACAGTTTCATCTAACTTTATTAGACACACGTGAGTCACTTTCCCTTTGTGTAGATAGCGCGTCGGTGAAAGAGGCGAATAAAGGAGAATCCCTATGAAAGGTGGAAATCTAATCCGTTATTTTGCTTTGGCGGCGATAGTGCCAACAGTGCTTATGGGGTGCGCAAAATCCGATCCCGAGCCTGTAGGTATGGCAAATCCCGCCGCTGTCTACTGTGAAAAACACGGTGTTTACGATCTAGAAACAGGTATGTGTACTTTAAAATCGGGTGAAAAAGTGGATGCATGGGAGTATTTTCGAGCTCATCATCAGCAAGGCCCTGATAGCGCAGCACGTTTTTGTGAAGCGACGGGTGGCGGTTATATAGAAGACAAGAAGCAGTGTGCTTTGCCAGATGGCAAAGTCATGGATGCCGAAGAGTACTTTCGTGACCATCAAATGAGTGGCGCTGGTGGATAAGATCAACAGTCAAATTTCAGCTGTTCGTCGCTACCTAAGCCATCTTGCTTTACTGAGCGTTAGTGTTTTTTTCACGATAAGCATGACAGGCTGCACCAATCCTATCATTGAACAAGAACCAGAGATGTATACCACCTCTGGTTCACTCGCCCCTTATTCGCAATCCAACTTCAATCAATATATTGAACAAACCACCAAGTGGCTTGATGAGACTCGTGTATTTCATGGTGCTGGATACGATGCTGAGATGAAAGCGGTAAGTCCTTATCGATTAATACCAAATCATCCCAACGGGCAGGGGGTGCTATTGGTACATGGGTTGGGTGATTCGCCTTATTCATTTATTGATATCGCACCTGTCTTGGCTGAACAAGGTTACTTAGTGCACGTCATGTTGCTGCCTGGACATGGTTCTAGGCCAGCAGATTTAATGCTGCCCAATGTGAAAGACTGGCACGAAGCAGTTGCCAATCAAGTTACGCTGTTAAAGCGCGATGTTGATGAAGTGTGGTTAGCGGGGTTTTCTACCGGAACTAATTTGGTGACTTCTTATGCTGCTCAAAATCCAAAAGCGGTCAATGGGTTGGTTTTATTCTCACCTGCCTTTAGTCCTGATGATGTCATCGTGCGTTTTGCTGGAACAGCGAGCGTCTTTGTTGACTGGGTGAACGTCGCAAAGGAACAAAACTATACCCGCTATGATTCACTTGCCATGCATGGTGCTGCGCTTTATTACCAAACGACAACTCAGGTAGAGTTGGATTTGCAGCAATATCAGCTAGAAGTACCCGCCTTGTTGATGGTGACAGAAAACGACGAGCTGATTGATACCGAAGGCGTGTATTCGCTGTTTAGAACCGAGTTCGTCAACCCAAACAGCCGTTTGGTGTGGTATGGCGAAAAGTCCTATCCTGATGCACGGGTTATCAAGCTCAGTATGGATCTTCCAAAGCAAAATATCGAGAGTGGCTCGCATATCTCAGTACTCTATCGCGCCGACAATCCTTTATATGGGGAAAGAGGGCTAATGCGACAGTGTGGGGGAGCGGAGGAAGGAGAAGTCTATACGGTAGATTGTGTTGGTATGCCAACATTGACCTATACCGCTTGGGGGTTACTTAAAGAAGATCGCATTAGTGCTCGCCTAAGCTGGAATCCCTATTTCGATACCATGATGGAAAGAGTGGTTAAGTTTATGAAAACGGCGAACTAGAAACTAGCAATTGAATGACCGCATAAACTCTTGATTATTTTATAAAGGCAATGCTTGGTGTCTTTATTAACTAGTACGCTGTATTGATCTGCTTCAAAATATTCTTTTATAAACAAATTACAATTAAAGAACATTCAACTTTTTTGTTAGCAGGTTCTCAAATTATATCCTATAGTAATGACATGTACGGTAACTTATAGATAATACACTTAGTTAGTTCGATAATGTCTTGTTTGAAAAAACGAACAAGGCTTGATAAGTCGAGTATTGTAAGTAGGTAAATAAATGAATAAGTTCAACACAATCAGTAGCTGGTTCACACTAGACTACAAAATCGCTTTCTTCTTCCCTTCGAGATAACTCTCTCGCACTGTCCAGTGCGTCTGCCTGACAGCAACATGCTGACTGCAACACTAGGTATACTTACACCAGTGTGTACTCAAACCATTGTGTACTCAAACCAAAGTTTACCCGTGTTGATGATCGTAGCCTGTGCTAGCGGCGTCATAAAATAAAACAATCAAATTCAATCGTATCTGGATATATTCCTAGATAGGGTTATCTGCAATTAAAATTTATCTCAGTCTTAACTATAAATAAAAGGCTTGAAGATAAATATATATAGGGTAATTAATAATGGAAAACTTCAAACACCTACCAGAACCATTCCGCATTCGTGTTGTTGAGCCTGTAAAACGTACTACACGTGAATATCGCGAACAGGCGATTATTAAAGCAGGTATGAACCCATTCTTATTAGATAGTGAAGATGTATTTATCGATCTTTTGACCGACAGTGGTACTGGTTCTATCACACAAGAAATGCAAGCGGCGATGTTACGTGGTGATGAAGCGTATAGCGGTAGCCGCAGCTACTATGCATTGTCAAATGCAGTGAAAGACATTTTCGGTTATGAACTCACTATCCCTACCCACCAAGGTCGTGGTGCAGAACAAATCTATATTCCTGTGCTAATTAAAAAGCGTGAAAAAGAGAAAGGTCTTGATCGCAGTAAGATGGTGGCGTTGTCTAACTACTTCTTCGATACCACTCAAGGTCATACTCAAGTGAACTGTTGTGTGGCGAAAAACGTTTATACAAAAGATGCGTTCGATACTGCTGTGAATGCAGATTTTAAAGGCAACTTTGACCTTGAGAAGCTAGAGCAAGCGATTGTAGAGGCGGGGCCTGCCAACGTACCATACATCGTGAGTACTATTACGTGTAACTCTGCGGGTGGCCAGCCAGTCTCTATCGCTAACCTGAAAGCGGTATATGAGATAGCTCAGAAGTATGACATTCCAGTGATTATGGATTCAGCGCGCTACGCGGAGAATGCGTACTTTGTTCAGCAACGTGAGCCTGGTTATCAAGACTGGACGATCGAGCAAATCACACGTGAGTCGTACAAATATGCTGATGGTCTAGCGATGTCGGCGAAAAAAGACGCTATGGTGCAGATGGGCGGTCTACTTTGCTTTAAAGACGACTCATTTATGGATGTCTATACCGATTGTCGTACCTTGTGTGTGGTTCAAGAGGGCTTCCCGACTTATGGTGGTCTCGAAGGCGGTGCGATGGAGCGCCTTGCTGTTGGTCTTTATGACGGTATGCGTCAAGACTGGCTAGAGTACCGCATCAATCAAGTTCAATACTTGGTGGATGGATTGGAAGCGATTGGTGTGGTTTGCCAGCAAGCTGGTGGTCACGCAGCGTTTGTCGATGCCGGTAAGCTTCTTCCACATATCCCAGCGGATCAGTTCCCTGCGCACGCACTGGCATGTGAGCTGTATAAAGTGGCGGGTATTCGCGCGGTTGAGATTGGTTCACTATTGCTAGGTCGCGATCCAGCAACGGGTAAGCAGCACCCATGTCCAGCAGAGCTACTTCGACTAACGATTCCTCGTGCAACTTACACGCAAACGCACATGGATTACGTCATCGAAGCGTTTGAGAAAGTAAAAGCCAACGCACACAACGTGAAAGGGCTCGACTTTACTTATGAGCCTGAGGTGTTGCGTCACTTTACTGCCAGACTGAAAGAGGTGGAAGTGGCCGTAAAGGGCGAAGCTCACAAGGCTGAAGAGAAGCAACTCGAAGAAGCCTAGTCACACCTAAAGAACGCAGCCTTTGAGCTGCGTTCTTTTTCCTAAAAACAACATAATAAAAAACAAAATAATAACGATAAATCACCCTAATCCAATAACGTGAATTTAATAGAGCAGAATGATGAAAAAGAATCCGTCGCTCATTGGTGGCGCGTGCATCATTGCTAGCGTCTGTGTCGGCGCTGGCATGCTTGGGCTACCCAGTGCAGGAGCTGGCGCATGGACCGTGTGGTCAATGCTGGCGATCGCCATTACCATGATTGTTATGACAATATCGGGATGGATGCTGTTAGAAGCATTTAGACATTATGATTTAAAGGTCTCTTTCGATACGGTGACCAAAGATTTACTAGGTAACAAGGTCAACTTACTGAACAACATTACCGTTTATTTTGTTGGCGGTATATTACTGTACGCCTACATTACTTCTTCCGGTTTAATCCTTCAGGATGTGTTAGGCCTGAATGCCAAAGTGGCATCGGCACTGTTTGTACTCATTTTCTCAGCGTTCGTTTGGCACTCCACTCGAGCGGTAGATAGAATCTCCGTCGTTTTGATCGCCTTCATGATACTGAGCTTTGTGTTTGGCGTGTCGGGACTGGCGGTCAAGGTCGACATGTCGGTACTGTTTGACACCATCGGTGAGGAAAATGCATACGCGCCATACGCTATGGCTATGTTGCCAGTCGCGTTGACATCGTTTGGTTATCACCATTCGGTATCATCTATGCGTGCCTATTACGGTGAGGAAACCAAAGCCAAATACGCTATTTTGGGCGGCACGGTGATAGCGCTTACCCTCTATTTCTTATGGCTTTTCAGTATCTTCGGCAACTTACCGCGCGCGAATTTCGGCCCGGTTATAGAACAAGGTGGGAATGTTGATGCATTGCTCAAAGCGCTGGGCTCTGTCATAGAATCGGAGCAGGTTGCAAACGCCATCAATACCTTCTCTATGGCGGCGATATTGTCATCGTTTATTGGTGTTGGCCTAGGTGTATTTGATTTCTTAGCTGACTTCTTCAAGTTTAGCGATGACAAATCAGCTCGTACTAAGACGTGGCTAGTTACCTTTTTGCCACCGCTCGTTCTGTCACTGCTGTTCCCATTCGGCTTTGTTATTGCCATTGGTTATGCAGGCGCGGCTGCGACGGTGTGGGCATGTATTATCCCAGCATTATTAGCTCGCAAAACACGTCTGGTGCATGCAGGCGCAGGAGGCTTCACGGCTCCTGGGGGCAATGCAATGATTTCTGTCGTCATCGGGTTTGGGGTATTGACCGCAATCTTCCATGTGCTTTCTATGTTGGGAATGCTGCCTAACTTTACTGGCTAACGTTATTCCCAGTTTTAAAACCCGCCATTATTTATGTTCACTGTGACCAGTAGCCCGGTGTTACTGGTTCACTCTGAGCGCAATAGACAACTAGGAAAATAAAATGAACGCAATTTCTACAGATAAAGCGTCGCTTGCTATCGGCTCGTATGTTCAAGGGGTGAGCTTTGGTGATATGGTCATCACCTCGGGTCAGTTGCCAATTAATCCTGAAACTAAAGTCATGCCAGACGATGTGGCTGAGCAAACGAGTCAGTCTCTTCAAAATGCGCTCGCGATCATTTCTGCATGGGGCTTGGAGGCAAGCAATATTGTCAAAACCACGGTGTTTGTGAAAGACCTTAATGATTTCGCTAAGGTTAACGAGGCGTATGAGCAGTTTTTTGTCAGCCAGAATGCTCCATTTCCGGCGCGTTCGTGTGTAGAAGTAGCAAGGCTGCCAATGGATGCCAAAGTGGAAATTGAGGTGATTGCTGTAAGAGGTTAGCTGGTGTTTGGGGGCGCCTCTAATGCGGCGCCTTATCGTGAGCTCGCAGCTCATTCCCAAAATCTAGACGGGTTTTATTGTGTGGTCACACTAAATTGAATTGTTATTTGCTCTGCCAAGTTTTACTGATCCATCCCCCAATATTCTCATCAAAGTAGCTTCCGCTAAATTCTTGTTTGTATTCAACGACATTGTCGATGCTTGGGCTTTCATCCAAAAGGTGATTAATATAAACAGCCATCGGGTCATCGAACTGATCACGCCGCTTTCTTTCTGCCACTTCTTTGATGATTTGCATACGGTATGCCTTGCTCATTTTTTTCATGTTTTACCTCCGTTGTTGTGAGCGGTCTATCAAACATAGAAGTCAATTCTTCCTTGGTCAAATTATGAACAGTGCTTTGTAGAAAAATATACTAAAGAGTGATATGGGGAGTTCGCGTACTACACTCAAGAGCGCGCTGTGTTAGCAGGGAATGACTCGCTTTCTTTGACTGTCCATACAGTAAAAGTCTGTAAAATCAAAAAATTTGCCATTGGTTAGCACCTCGTTACCCTTAGCTTGTGTTAGACTTAATGCAAACAATAATCATTAAGTAGATTCAAATGAAAAAGCCAACTCCTAAAATGGCGTCTGTCAGTCACAAACAGACCTTGTCTCCTAATATGATACGCATCACATTACATAGTGAGGCATTTACACAGTTTCCTATGGACAGCCTTGGCGGTTACATCAAGCTGCTTTTTAACGAGCATGGCGGTACTGATCTTGATGATGAGCCATTTGATGCTCGTCCGAAAATGCGTACTTATACTATTCGTCGCCTAGACACATTACGTGGTGAAATTGATGTTGATTTCGTTACTCATGTCACTGAAGACAAGCTTTGTGGCTTTGGTGCGCGCTGGGCAATGGCCGCGGAAGTAGGGGACAACGTATCGCTTGTTGGTCCAGGTGCTCTACAAGAAGTCAATGTGACAAAAGATTGGTTCTTCTTTACGGCAGATATGACGGCCCTACCGGCGCTGTCAGTAAAACTCACTATGCTGCCACAAGGCGCGAAAGGCTATGCCGTAGTTCAGATAGAAGATATGGCAGACAAACAAGAGATTTACGTACCTGAAGACATGCAGATTATTTGGACTACGGGTTCGTTATCGAATGAAGCAAAAGCTTTACCATGGCTTGCGGGTGAACCTTTTGTATGGTGTGCTAGCGAATTCGATGAAATGAGAGCGTTGCGCCAGTATTTTAGAAACGATAAAGCGATCCCGAGAGATGCGATTTATATTAGTAGTTATTGGAAACGCGGTGTTGCTGAAGACGGCCACAAGGCTATTAAAAAAGAAGACCATGATAAGTTTGAATCTCAGTAGTAAATTGTGACTTGCAGCCACTATTGTTAATATACTTATTCGATTCGATGATAATTCTATTAGAGAGTTGTCATCGTTCTTGATTGTTTCTATAAAATAACCTCGATCTTGGTGACTATTTCCTACGACTAAGGTCGAGGATTTAACCAAAAATTATCCTACTCAAGTCACACTTTTCCGTCCTCTTGTGCTGAATTATTTTTACTAGCAGATTAAGTGTCTGTTTGTTACACTGCGCGGCATAAAATATAACAACACGATTACATCCCTGTGTCGCTCAATATCTCTTGTACCCTACATACGAGACATAGCGAGCCTTTAATCCTAGAGAGGCCCCCGGTTACTATGAGTAATAGCAACATCTCGCAAACTGAAATCCACCAAAATCAATGGCAATTAAATCAAACACTCGCCGAGTCCATTTTGCCGCTTCTTGGCAGGCTATATCGAGAAAAAGGCGTAGAAGTGCTTTTATTTGGTAAAACACTCGTCAACGCAACCACCATCGATATTATTAAAACTCACCGTGTTTCCCGCCATTACAGTTCTACTTCCGTCTCTATTTCTCAAACTGCCCCAATCATTGAACGTCTAATTGAACTTGACCTTTCTCCTTGCTGTATCGACGTAGGTCAGTTGGCGACTCAATACTGGTCTCTCAATGACAGTCATCAAAACATCGATGACTTCTTATTGACGACTCTGAACGAAAGCATTGAGAGCAATGGCTCACTAGCAGCACGTGATGTTGTGCTGTACGGTTTTGGACGCATTGGCCGTTTGCTTACGCGTATTTTGGTTGAGAAGAGCGGCTCAGGCTATCCGCTACGTCTGCGCGCCATCGTTGTGCGTGGTGGTCGAGATGGTGACCTTCAAAAACGTGCGAGCTTGTTGCGTCGTGACTCGGTTCACGGTCAATTCAATGGCAGCATTTTAGTTGACGAAGACAACAAAGCCCTGATTGTGAATGGTAATTACATCCAAATCATCTACGCGAACAGCCCGAAGGATGTAGATTACACCCATTACGGAATTGACAACGCACTTGTCGTCGACAACACAGGTGTTTGGCGAGATGCAGAAGGCCTGGGTCAACACGTCGCGTGTAATGGTGCAGAGAAAGTGCTGCTGACAGCACCAGGCAAAGGGGACATCAAAAACATCGTATTTGGTGTCAACCACGAAAGTATCTTGGCTGAAGATACGATTGTATCTGCAGCGAGCTGCACCACGAACGCCATTACACCAACGCTTAAAGCGGTGAATGATAAATATGGCATTGTGTCTGGTCATATCGAAACGGTGCACTCTTACACCAACGATCAAAACCTGATCGATAACTACCACAGTGGCGATCGTCGCGGACGTTCTGCATCACTCAATATGGTACTGACCTCGACAGGTGCAGCAAAAGCAGTGGCCAAGGCGCTGCCTGAACTTGCGGGTAAGTTGAGTGGTAACGCTATTCGTGTTCCGACCCCTAATGTTTCAATGGCGGTTGCGAATTTGAATCTGGAAAGCAACACTACTAAAGAAGAGCTAAACGCTTACCTTCGCGAAGTGTCGTTAACATCTCCACTTTCAGCTCAGATTGACTATACCGATTCGACGGAAGTGGTGTCTACCGATCTAGTAGGGGCACGTCATCCGGGTATTGTTGATGGCCAAGCAACCATCGCACAAGATAATCGCTGCGTACTTTATATCTGGTATGACAATGAGTTTGGTTACAGCTGCCAAGTGGTACACTGTATGGAACAAATGATGAGTGTGAAATATAAGACCTACCCAGCGCTAGCATAACAATTCGTCTTTCTATCTAGCCGTTAGGGTTTACGACTGTTAGTGTCTAGGAATAGTAACGAAATGAGATAGAAAAAAGCCGCCTTCAATGCTTATTGAAGGCGGTTTGTTTTTTTAGGCTTATCGCTGTTTATTATTCAAGTGATAGGAACCTAGCTTGGAACGGAGCTAGGTCGATGTTATAGAAACCAGAAGCCAATGTTACGTTGTCATTCGTTTGCAAATCATTAAGGTTGCCACTAAATGACAGTTTATCTGCAGAAATAGCAATGGTTTGACTCGATGCTGTAGTATTCACTATATATAGAATCGATTCTTCACCTGATGTTTTTAGATCTGCATAGGCATTTGTTGTTGCGACAACGTTGTTGCGAGTACCTTGAGCTAACGATGGGTGCTGGGAGCGAAGCGTCATTAGCTCTTTGACGTAGCTCTTAAGATCTGCTTGCTCTGTGGTTAAGGTGATGCCTGTGACACCCTCAATTTTGCCACTCATGCGTGCTACATGGTCATCACATTTTCCAGCGATCGCGCAGTCATTGGTTACTTGATCAGCAAAACCTTCTAACTCATCACCAATTTCTTCACCGTAATACAGCGTGATGGGGCCAGTATAAGCACCTAGAAATGAGATGGCCGCTTTATGTCGTTGCCAATATTCAGCATCCTCTGGCTCAGCCAGGTTTCCTCGTTGAATAAGATCGCCCAAACGCACTAAGTCGTGGTTGCCAAGCATCAAGTTAGGCTTTGCGTGGGCAGGGTAGGCGTCATGAGTTCGCATACCTTCAGCGAGCTTCAACCCACCTTGATTAGAACCATAGCCTGATTCTTCAACGGCAAAGGTTTGTACTAAGCGATATCGCATAGGGAAATCAAATGCCGAACACAGAGCAGGGTTTTCTTTGCTGCCGTAGCCATCACGAGCAATATCACTCTCACCACGCCATATCTCTGCCACCATGTAGCCAAGTGGGTTAACGAGTTCACCATCAGCATTGGTATAGGTGACTTGCTGCGACGCATCGTCAACGGCCTTACGAATTTCCGCCCATGCATCCGTTGGAACTTGGTAAGCTTGGTCGAGTCGCCAACCATCAATTTTTAGTTCTTTAACCCAATATTCCGCCACCTCTTTGAAGAAAGGTAGACTCTCTGGATAGCTTACAGGGTTACTTGCACCGACTGGCTGATTCCCAGTGGGTGAAGCCATTACGTTGTCTTTATGATGACCGAACACACCATCAAAGAAGACGTAAAGACCCCGTTTGTGCGCCTCTTCAACTAACTTTTTAGCATCGTCCATGGTGCCGAAACGAGGATCTATGGCAAAGTAGTCTGTAGCGAAGTATCCGGTCGCATCCAGTCTATCTGCCCAATGATCTTGGCCGTTAATGGGTACTGAATTGAATATCGGTGTTAGCCATACCGCATTCATGCCTAAGTCTTGAATATAGTCGAGCGAGTCAATAATGCCTTGGATGTCACCCATATGGTGACTGGTACCGTAACCAGTCCCATGGCCGATAGAAGGATTGCCATCGACAAAGCTTTCAACCATTACTTGATAGATTCGTAAGTCATCAGTTTGCGCAGTGTTATCAGCGCGGCACGCATAACTAGTTGTGGTGCCACCTTGGTCTGTTGGCGAGGTAGAATCGCCAGAGCAGCCCCACAGTAGGGTTGCGCCAACGGAAAGAGAGATAAGGGATTTAACCAGTTTCACACGATGTCCTTATTATATTTTTGTAGCTCAATAGGGCATCTTTGATTATTTACTAGATGAGCATTAGGCGAATCATCCATGTGATGAATTTGTTAGGGAGGAGTAACAAGGCTGAGAGATCGCAATCACGCTTGGTGTAATTATGATAACACCAAGCGTGATGAATGAGACTTGTAAAAGATGAAGACGGTTAGTTGGCGAGTGCAGCGACAAAGGTACTTTGTTGATCGATGACGGTTTTTAATTGGCTTCGTATCCACTGATTGTAGAGACTAAAGTCTGAGTGGGTCGACCAAAATAGTGATGCGGTAACCTTTTTGCCAAAAAATTCTAAGTTGTCGGTCATAATGGCAAGTTCTTTTGTTGTTAGTGAAGGTTCCACAATATGCTCAGGTAAAAACGCTATGCCTTTTTGGGCTTTGCATAGTTCGACAATGGTGGACAGATCATCCAACCGCCATATCTGATGTGTTGCCAAATCGGATAGGTTAAGCAGTTCATCAAAACCATCCATCAACAGAACGCGAGGTAGACTAGGTTTGTGTTCCAACAGTGATGCATGTCCCACCCACCAACAATTGACGTTGAACAACTCATCCATATTAAAGTCGTTATCGGTTTTGTGGTATGGATTGCCTAGCGCTAGGTCTATTTTTCCTTGGCTAATATAGTTACTCAGTACAAAGCTTGGTTTGGTGACGACTTCGAGGTCGATTTCAGGAAACGCTTCGGAAAATTGAAATAGGGTTTGTTTCACATTGCTGTTATAAACCAAAGGATCAATGCCGACGCGAAAAACGATCTGTTCTGAGTGGCTCATTTTACTCACTGCTGTAAGCAAATCTCGATATTTACTGACTACCGGAGTAGAAAGGTGAAATAAACGTTTGCCCTTGTCAGTTAACGTCACTTTAGCGTTTTGTCTAATAAAAAGGCTAAACCCTAAATCAGACTCTAAATTTTGAATTGCGGTGCTTACCGTGGATTGAGATTTACCCAGCTTACGCGCAGCTGAACTAAAAGACCCCGCCTCAACCACTGCAACAAACGAAGCAATGTTATCGAATTGCAGCTTCATAGATTGACTAACCTTTATGCCATTTGACTACTTATAATTATAAAAATTAAGCTTTTCGGCATACATTAGCTTGCTCTCAAGTAATTTACAATAGTGGCACCTAAACCAATGCATTGAGTTCGATTTACAACGTGTTTCGTGCGCTCAATCAGTTATGTATCGAATAACGCCCGGCAACCTGTGCAATATATCGAGATTGAAATGTGATTTGTGCCACACTTTAGAGATCGATATACGAACGAAAACTGTGCTCCCTGCAACTTAATGTAGAAAAAGTAAACACTTATGATATCTGACGCGACACTAGGGTTGGTGCATTGTTAGAGTTGTAAACAGGGGGTTTCTTTGAGTAGGCTATCGATAAAATCGATAGCAGCTATTTTTTTGATATTTTGAGCATAATTTAGAATAAACCATGCTTATTGTTGAATAACGTTCAAAGGGATTAAGATTATGATGACTAAGCTTTATGTAAATGCAGTAACTTTTTTTAATGAGTTCAAACGTGATGAGCGCGGTGTTACAGCGATTGAATATGGATTGATTGGTGTGGCGATGGCGACGGCGCTAGGTGCTATCTTGTATACGTCAGGTAGTACAACTGATAAAACATTTATCGACCAATTACTCGGAGCATATAGTGCGATAGCAACTGCAATTGGAGATGTGACTACTGCATCTCCAGCTCCATCGGAATAACTAACGTTGAGCTAGGTACGTACATGCTAATTGTGTTAACTGCGCTCTTAGGCATGTGCGTGCTAGTGAGTTTGTCAGACATTCGGTTTAGGCGGATACCTAATAGCTACATATTACTTCTAAGCTTAATAGCAATCAATCTAGCAATTATTAGCAATATAGGGTTTGGTGTACTATTTGGAGTAGCGGCTACGCTAATATCATCATTATTACTCAGACGTTGGTTTGGTTTCGGTGATATAAAGCTGGTTATGGCGCTCTCATTTGCCCTTCCTTGGAGTCAATGGCTTTTTGCAATTTGGTTAACATTGATATTGGGTGGTTTGTTGGCATTGGTCTACCTAATTAAGAATCGATTGATAGCGGTTCGTGAGTCGATAACATTGCCCTACGGAGTTGCGATTTGTGGAGGCTTCTACCTAACGATATTTACCTTTCACCTACATTCAGTTGGTATTTAAATGAGATCACGAATCGTCCTTTTAATTGCGATTGTTGCACTCGTATTGGGTGTCGTTGGTGGCGTGCAGTCGCTCAACCGCAGTACACCGAAACCTGAACCAATCGTTGAAGTTGAAAAAGAAGAGTACATTACGGTTTGGCTTGCTAAAGAAGGCGTTGTAAAAGGGCAACCGCTGACAACTTCAATGGTCACAAAGACACAGATGCTGTTATCTCAGGCACTTTCACTCGGTATTAAAGAAGATGTCGAACTAGATTTTAATCCGAGTACGTTGACTAACCGCGATATTGCACGTGGTGAAGCCATTATGTCTGAATATCAAACTAAGAAAGATACACCGGGGTATGTAGATCTACTCATCACAGAGGGCAAAACCCTGTACCCCCTTGTAGTGAGTGAAAAGAACCTTATTAATGATTACATTCGACCAGGTTCGTATGTCGACATTCTAACTGTAAGCTCGCCACAAGATAATCTGTCTGGAAACATTGATAAACCAAGGCACTTTCAGGGTGTGAGAGCCAAAATGTTTCTTAAAAACATTAAAGTTCTCAATATTGGGTCAGACACGCAGCAACCCATTAAAGCTCGTTCACCGAGTCAGCAAAACGACACTATTACAGTCGTAATTGAGGTTGAACCGGACGATCTTGCTCGGCTAGCGCTTGCCCAGCGAACTATGCATATCGAAATTTACCGCAGTCAGCAATATACAAAGCCGACGATGGCAGAGGTTAGAAACGTAATTGATAACTACGTCGGAATTCAAGAGTTTCGAGGTAAGTCGAGTCAGTTGAGAGAGGCGATGTAATGGCTAGCTACAGAACTCAAATTAAAAAATTGTGGCTGTGTGTAGCGACGTTATTATTCGGCTCCATTTGGGCTTTTGGGAGCGTCGCTGCTGAACGCTATATCACTTTAAGTGAAAGCCAGCATGTTCAGTTATCTTCTGCGATCGGCAAGGTGTTTATTAGCGACCCTAATGTTGCTGATTATAAGATTATTAGTGATACAACTTTAGTTGTCTTTGCTGCAGGCATTGGTCAAACAAGGCTGATTATTTATGGAACGGACGATAGCGTACTTATGTCTGACCGTATCATTGTTGACTTAGATCTCAAGCAAGTTAGGCGTCAACTCGCTTTTCACTTCCCTGATGCTAATGTCAAACTAGAGTCCATCGGCGATCAGGTTGCGGTCAGTGGTACAGTAAAAACCGAGCAAACACGTAATGATATCTACCGAATGGTTGCGGCATTGTTAGGCAGAGGAAAGGTCGCCCGCTATGAGAACACTCAACGCCTCAGCTTTGAAACCGAAGGCGTTAGTCTACAAGAACCAGAAAGTATGATCTTTGCCCGTAACATGACTTGGGAAGGCATTATCGAGCGCATCGAAGTGACTACGGTCAAGCAAGTGAATGTGAAAATCTCCGTTGCTCAGGTAAGTGAGTCGTTCGGAGAAACCGTTGGTGTTGATTGGGCAGGCATTGGCGTTGGTCAGTTCTTACTGGACCAATTTGATGCTGACAGCATTAGCACAGTGATTACAGCCCTGGCGAACGATTCTATTGCTGAAGTACTTGCTGAGCCAAACTTGACTGTTTTGTCTGGGGAGTCAGCGAGTTTTCTTGTCGGTGGGGAAGTGCCCGTAGTGGTTTCTACGAATAGCAATGTCAATATTACGTTCAAAGAATATGGCATCAAGCTTGACCTTACTGCACATGTACAAGGCCCAGAGCGTATTCGCATGCAACTATTTCCAGAAGTGAGTGAGATAGAAGGTTACGTGGCTATCGGTGACACCAAAGTCCCTCAACTTGCTTCTCGCCGTGCAATGACCACCATAGAGCTTGCTGATGGCGACAGTTTCATCTTGGGTGGATTGATGAGCAGCGCGGACTTTGAAGAATTGCAGAAAACCCCATTGTTGGGTGACATCCCGGTCTTAGGGGCTGCATTTAGAAAATCGATTACCGAACGCAGGCGTACTGAGTTGATTATCATTGCGACAGTTAATCTAGTGGAACCAATTAAGCCGACGGATGTTCAGTTACCTTATATCCGCAAAACCTCAACCTTGATGCGTTGGTTTAATCTAGAAGATCAAGGAAAGCACACTCGCGACTCCGATGCGACTATTCGACTGTTGTCACAGGGAGGCTTTATCCAATGATTCGGTTATTTGCATTTACACTTACGTGTTTGGCGATATCGGCCTGCTCCTCAGAGCGCTATTTTGGTGGCAACGGCGCTGAAGCGTTAGTTTATGATGAACATCACAGCTACGAAGTGCGAATTAAAAACAAGCCGGCGGTTAGAGCACAGTTGGCGAACATTATCGATAACTTTGAATCGATCGATCGAGCCGCAATCTACCACGTTGAGTACCGAACCTCTGATGCCAGGAAATTGCTACAAACCTTGTTTGCATCTTATCAAACACATGAGGTAGATCCTCAGCGTGTCGTTTATTTACACAACAAGAACCTGTTGGCAGATCTAAAAATGGACGTCACGGTTAAAAAGATAAAGACGGAACCATGCCAAGGTGCTCAAATTCAAAAAGAGCTCGCGATACGAGACTGCTTTGTTGAAACGATGCGTGCTAAGCAAGTTGCCTATAAAGCTCGATTGGTCGGGGAGTGATGATGCTTGATTTAACCAAGGCACTGAGAAGTAAAGCTAAACAGGAAAAGCCAGCAGCGAGCGGCGTCGCAGGTTGCACGCTTTACTATCAGTCGAACGAATGTAAGGACATGGTAAAAGAGCTATTCCGTTTTGAGGGGTGGAATGAACCAGAATGCGTGAAGGTTGCTAACGGCTTTTTTAATCAATCTCGCCAGCAGAGTGGTCACATCGTTTTGCTTGAGCTTAATGAATCATCGAGTGTTATTGATGACGCAAGGGCATTTGCCAGTACACTGCCGACACACAAAGGTGTAGTAGTGATTGGTAAAGAGGATGCGATTTCTACATTGCGTGCTCTAAAAGAGATGGGCTTTTATTATGTTTTCTGGCCGGTTAACAAGCAAGAGTTTGCCGACTTTTTGACCCATGTTAACAAGAACTTAAGAACATTTTCCGGTGTTAGCCAAAAGCGCAAAGCAAAACGAGTGGCTATTGTGGGCAGTAAAGGCGGCGTTGGAACATCGGTTATTTCTGCAGAGTTAAGCTCTCTGTTGTCTACTCAGGGAACCGATACGATTTTGGTTGACCATCAGTATGCAGATACTAATGTAGATGTGCTGCTGGCTCTAGATAACTTCAAGCCACGTGCCATCGATGAGTTTACAGCTCCACTGCACGAGATGGATGAAGAAGGTGCCTTAGGCTTTTTGTTTGAGGTTAGAAAAGGATTTAGGCTTTTGTCTCTGCAAGGAGAGATGAGTCAGAGTGACATTCTTAATTACAGCCAAACACTCTGTGATTTGCTGACTCGCAACACCAACTTTATCATTGAAGACTTTTCACGCAGTGTTAGTTTTGATGTGGAAAATCAACTCTTGGTCGATAACTTCGATGTTGTAGTACTTGTATTTGATCCTTCTGTATCATCAGTCAGAGCAACAAAGCGAATCTATGACAAGATATCTAACTTACAACTGACCTTGTCGACTCGCACGCGGATCATTTTGGTGATGAATTATCACCGTCCCGATAATTCGTTTGTGTTGCAAACTACAGAAGTGAAAAAGTACTTAGGTCAAGAGCCAGATCTAAAGTTAGGTTACTGCAAATCACTGTCACACATCATTTTAGATGGAAAACGTGCACACAAGCATGATAGAAACATCAGTCGCTCCATCATGCATCTAGTTAAGCTAATTAATGGTCAGCCTATTGAATCAGGACGCCTTAAGAACTGGCTCCGTAGTAAAGGAGCGATGAAATGAGCGCCAATAAGAGTCTCTACATCGACTTTCGCCAGCAAATATTTGAGGCGTTAGACGCGGAAGCGGTCCAGAAAATGGAACGCGGTGAACTCGAAAGACAAATACAGAGTGCCGTTGATCTGCTCGCTACTAATTATCACCGTCCTCTAACGTCGATGATGAAATCTGGTTTAGTAAAGAGCTTGATGGACGAGCTGTTTGGGCTTGGCCCTTTGCAGCCGCTTGTTGATGACCAATCAATTACAGATATTATGGTGAACGGGCCGAGCAATATCTTCTTTGAGCGTCATGGTAAGGTTCAACAATCTGATGTCGCATTTGTAAATGAAGAACAATTGCTCGCAATTGCCAAGCGTATTGCTTCTAGAGTAGGACGTAGAGTCGATGAACTCTCACCGACCGTAGATGCACGGTTAGAAGATGGAAGCCGCGTCAACATCGTAATCCCTCCTATTGCTCTCGATGGCACCTCTATTTCAATTCGTAAGTTTCGTGAGCAAAACATCGATTTTGAAGACTTGATAGAGTTTGGCTCTATGTCTGTTGAAATGGCAAGAGTTCTAATGATCGCTGCCCGTTGCAGAATGAACATCTTGATCTCGGGCGGTACAGGTTCGGGTAAAACAACCTTGCTTAATGCTTTGTCACAATATGTCGCGGAGGATGAGCGCATAGTGACTATCGAGGATGCTGCTGAGCTTAGACTACAACAACCTAACTTAGTCCGTATGGAGACACGCGCAGCAAGTATAGAGCAGACCGGTGCGGTTACGCAGCGTGACCTAGTCATCAATGCACTTCGTATGCGACCCGACCGAATCATTCTTGGTGAGTGTCGTGGTTCAGAAGCTTTTGAGATGCTTCAAGCGATGAATACCGGTCACGATGGGTCGATGTCTACATTGCACGCCAATACTCCGAGAGATGCGATCGCTCGTGTGGAATCAATGGTCATGATGGCGAACCTCAATCAACCACTGGACGCGATTCGCAGAACAATCGTAAGTGCCGTGCAGATGATCGTCCAGGTAAACAGGTTAAGAGATGGCTCTAGAAAAATAACCAGCATTTCTGAGGTAATTGGGCTAGAGGGCGACAGTGTCGTGATGGAAGAAATATATCGTTTTCAGTACGACGATTCTGAATTTGGAGAGACGGTAAAGGGTCATTATATGACCAATGGAATTATGCGGCGCTCTGAACTTGTCAAGAAATCTCAGTTCTTTGGTCTCTATGATGACTTGATGGCGTCGTTTAAGGGGTAACGATATGGTATGGCTGTCACTTATTCTTTTTGCTATCGCTTTATTATTGATGCACACATCAAAGCAAAATAAAGTGAAGCGTTTTTTCGATGATGATCAGACGGTGAGCTCTGAATCGCTCAACGCGGTTAACATTCAGTCGTTGGCTGGGAAAAAAAAATGGCAAAGCTTTGCAAGTACATTATCTCCAACGCTACAAGTGCTAGGACCAAGATTTTCACTATACATAACCTTGTATATTACTTGCTGTTTAGTAGGTGCATGGTACATAGTCCATGAAGTTCTTGCAATAAAGCCGTACGGTTGGAGCATAGGCCTTGCGTCTTTGGCCATTTTATTCGGTTACCGATTTTTGATTAGTAAACGCCGATCCAACTTTGAAAATACATTCCCCGATGCTTTGAATATCTTAATGAGTGCGGTTACCGCTGGTGATAGTTTAATGAAGGCGATCACTTATGTTGGAAATACCATGGATGGGCCGGTGGGACGCGAATTTAAGTATATGGGTGAAAGACTTATGCTAGGGGAGACGCCGGAGGTTGTGTTACAGCGAGCATGTAAAAGCTACCCTTACCCTGAGTTTATATTTTTTACTGTTACTCTACGAGCGAATATCTCACGAGGTGGTCAGTTAAAAGGTGTGCTTGCACGATTAATTAGGGTTCTAGTTGACGCGCGAACATTGGAAAAGAAAAAAATGGCGATGACTTCTGAAGCACGTATTTCTGCCAAAATAGTCGCTGCCATACCAGCTATCTTTGCTGTCATTCTGAACTACATCAATCCTAAAAACGTAGACTTTATACTTAATGACTCGAGTGGTCAGTACATTCTTTATTATGTCGTTACGAGTGAATTTATTGGTTTGTTCATTATATGGTTCTTGGTGCGAGGGGTAAGAGCATGATTATTCTCGGCTCTACGTTAATCGTCATTCTCGCTGCGATATATTTCATATTCGAATCTGTGAAAGCAGAGCAGCGTAAGAAGCGTATCGATGGCCTTATTTCGCACTCAACCCAAAACGGTCCTTCTAAGGTAGGACGTTTGTTCGTTCGGTTTGGCAAGGAACATCGACATGAGTTGGAGCAAAAGTTAATTGAAGCAGGGTACTACAACAGAGAATGGGCGAAGTTTTATTTCCCTTTCAAATTGGCTTTGTTGGGGGGGCTAGTCTCTCTGGTTATCTTTGCAGATTTGTCAATGACGAACGCTATTTTGGCAGTCCTCTTTGCCGTCGTGCTCGTTATAGTGGGGCCCGATTTTTTATTGGCAATGCGCAAAAAATATTTAGTCGGCAAAACCTCATCTCAGTTGCCTTATTTGCTCGATATGATGTCAGTTTGTGTTCAAACGGGAATGACTATAGAGGCAAGTCTTGCGTATTTGGGAGATGAGCTGAAAGAATTTGATGCTGACTTGTGCCATCAAGTAAAGCGCACCTCAGATTCAGCAAGAATACATGGACTTGAGAAAGCGCTCGACAACTTGAGTGAGCGTATTCCAACGCCAGCCATGAGAAGTTTCGTTCTCACGCTGATTCAGAATTTGCAATACGGTACTTCGGTTGCTCAAACATTGAGTCAGCTTGCTGAGGATATGCGCAAGATCCAGCTTCTTACCGTCGAAGAAAAAGTCGGTAAGTTGTCTGCAAAAATGAGTGTCCCCTTGATCTTGCTTATTATGTTTCCGATCGTCATTTTGATACTTGCACCCGGGATCATGCAAATGTCAATTAATATGGGAGGGTAATGGCGATGGCTGTTAACAACAATGTGTACCCATTGTTTTTGAGATTGTTGGTTGTGTCTTGTATTTCAATTTCAGGCTGCCAGACAACTCACGAAGATATTACCGCTCAACAACAAGAAATTAATAGTATGGAAAGAGTTGGCAATCATGATGGGTTAGTGCGCATATATCAAGGCATGTTAGAGCAAGGTAATTCTTCTCCGCAGGTTTTGGAAAGCTTGGCTTGGGCATATTTTAATAAAGGCGATATTGAATCCGCAGACTTTTACGTCCAGCACCTTATTGAGAGTGGCTTTAAAGGCCCTACACTGTATCAACTAGCTGGACAAGTGGCAGAGGCACAGGAAAATACCGAACAAGCAATAACCTATTATTTAGCCGCCATTAAAAGTGGCAATAGTAGTGGTAAAGTACACCTTTTACTTGGTGTTGCATACGCTAATGAGACTCGTTTTGACGAAGCAAAAACTCAGTTCAATACTGCAAGGTTGCGTGGGTATGATGATAAGGTCGTCAAAAACAACATTGCAATGATACACATGGCGAAAGGCGACTATCAAGCAGCCGTTACAACGCTTTCTCATGTGCTTGAAAACCATCCCAAGGACAAGACCGTCCGTACCAACCTTGCCATTGCTTTGCTTAAAAGTGACCGTATTGAGGCAGCCAAAAAGCTCCTAAGTGATGACTTTGATGATCTAGAGTTTGCAGAAATCGTTCACGATTTGGCAGTTTTAGAGGGCTAAGTCATGACTAGACGACTGAAGGTGTTAGGGACAACTAGCATAGAGTTCGCGCTTGGCGCAGTGGTGCTGCTGTTTTCCACCTTCGCCATTTTTGAAACCTGTTATCAAGTATACGTCGTCAATATGACGGAATATGCGCTCAGAGAAACCATCAGAAACACAAAGATTTATCAAGGAAGTGGCCTACATGACCAGTATGAGAGTAAGTTTAAGGAGTTGATCGAAAATGAGAGTAACTTGTGGAACTTCTTGATTGATAATGAACGTTTCTCAATCGATGGAACTTACTTCGCGACGTATCAAGACTTCGTCCAAAATCGTGGTCACGACAGCCAAAATCTTACTTTTACATACGATTTAGCTGAAATTACGGTTAATTATCGTTACACGCCAATTTTAGCTATTTGGAGTGTTTCTGAGCAGCAGATATCACGCACTATGGTACTAAATTTAGAACATGAGGGCTGGGATGATGCAGATACGCTCTAGAAGGCTAGCCCCCGAAAATGCGCAGCGAGGCACATTTGCCATCGAGCTTGCATTTGTATTGGTATGTCTATGCGCGATCTATCTTTTTTCTACCGATTTGAGCTATCAGCTTTTGGTGCGAGCAAAATTAGATCGTTCCAGTTTTGCGCTGGTTAATATTTTAAAAGAACGTAGTAGATATTTTGAAGGCGATATTTCCGAAGAGCGAAATATTTCAGTGTCAAGCACTGAACTGAATGACTTCAAGGCTGTGGCGAGTCGAATGTTAGCGATGCCAGCTGACAAAGTGGCGTTGCGAATCGAGTCACTAGAGGGTAAAGGTATTACCGCAGAATACAGTACTGAAGAGTTTAAAATACTGAGTTGCGCAGCCGATGATATTGTTGATTATGCCGACTTAGCGCCTGAAGATAAGGGCACGGTTTACCCACTTTATCGCGTAACGCTTTGCGAGCAGCATGACTCCTGGTTTAGCTCGTTTGTCGTTGGGGCGAAGCCCAGTTCGACCATTGTTTCATCTTCCATTATCGCGGGGAGGTAGCCTGTGAAAAAAGTAACGTACTCTAAGAGAATTTGTCGTCAAAAGGGTGTCGCCTTTATTTGGCTGGGTATGACTTTGGTACCGATAATGGGTTTTAGTTTTTGGGCTGTTGAGGGCACTCGTTACGTTCAAGAACACAGTCGCGCTCGTGATGCTGCTGAAGCCGCTGCCATCGCTATTACTGTTCAGGATCAATCGGCCAATGCACCTGATTTGGCACTCCGCTATTTCAATAGTTACATTCGTGATATCGAGAGTAGTAAAGTGGAAACAGAGCGCTACTATCACGAAGAGAGTGAAAACGATACAGAGTATATTCAATATACAGTTGACGTAACCACCACTCATGCCTCTTGGTTCAAGAGCCATTTTATTCCTTCTTTTGACGAAAAACAGAAGATAACAGCAAGCTCTGTTGCTAGAAAGTACCCAGAATATTTAGGAGACAAGCTGGTCAATCTTGCTTTGGTTGCGGACTTTTCTGGTTCCATGAAAGGTAATAAAGTCGATAGCCTTAAAAAGGCTGTGAAGAGTATCGGTCAAGAAGTACTGGTAGCGCGAGAAGGAGAGGCTTCAATTGAAAATCGTATCGCGCTTGTACCGTTTAATATTCGAACTCAATCATCAGTGAGCGGAAGCGGATGTCTATCAGGTGGGATAGGTTCGTGTAACTCTGATAGTCAATTGAGATATAAAGGGAACTACCCAAAAGATGAGTTTTCAGTAAAGTATGAGAAGGTTGACTGGGGTAAGTGGAGTTCCTTGACATATTCCGGTTTAGAGTCTTGTCTTGAGGAAAACTGGGAGTCTTGTCAGGTTGATAACGTTGGAGTAGCGGATAGGCTCGAACAAGCAAAGCGAGTAAAGCATGTGATAGATAGTCATCGGAGTTTTAGTCTCCTAGAGCATCCTGATTATATTCGTTTTAAGAAAACTATTGATGATTTCGCAGTGGATAAGCGGAAGATTCGTAACTTTTCATTTGATCAGAACAATAACAACCTTTACTTAACAATTGCCAAAGGTAACTTTGAAACCATTCCGTTTACCAGTAAATACTCAGAATTAGAACGTATAGATAGTATGAGTCCAAATGGTGGCACTGCCGTGTATCAAGGTTTACTCAGAGCGATGCAAATGCTCTACGAAGAGCTCCCCAAACCAGATGCAACGGAAGAAGAAATAGAGATAGGTAATAACACTATCCCTATGATTATTATCTTGAGTGATGGAAAAGAAGATCCTTACCCAGAGATTTTTCAAAACTTGGTTGATAAAGGGCTCTGTGATAGAGCGAGGGAGTTTATTCCAGGTTTATTCATCGGCTTTGTCAGAATTCAGTACACTTTGGGTAGTGGAGACAGTGATCCATTTTGGATTTGCGTGACGGAAGAGGGGCAAAACTCCGAAGACTCACTCGACAAGATTGTTAGTGTGGACAATTTAGATTTGTTAACTGAAACAATCAAAGAACTGATTCGCAAAGGAGCGAAAGGCAGTGGAACGACCAAGCTGTATTAAGGGGATCTAATGACATATAAAACTTTAACTGTAGTCGTGACACTGACTTGGACGGTTTCTCAAGTCTATGCGGCACCAAGCGTTTACTGTGACAGTAAAGATAGCGAGATTCAATATAGTGTTTCGGTTGACAATGTGGTAGGAACAGGTAAACATCGACGAGGCTTCCTGGCGATTGAGCAGTTAAGCGAAGATAGAAGTTTGGCGAGTCGTCTTGCTGATGACGCTGCTGTTTTTGCTGCATCGGCGCCGTGTCAAACTCGTATTGTGAGTGGTACTGCAAATTTGATTGTCGGGGAACCTATAGCGCGACTTCACTTTGATTTTGATAAGTATGCTATTACGCCGATGGCCAAACGCGCCATTGACACTTTGTCGACCCAGCAGGTACTTAGCGATAAAACCCTGTCAATCGAGGGGCACACTGATAGTGTTGGTTCACAAGGGTATAATCAGGAATTGGGACTTAAAAGGGCTTTGTCAGTGTATGACTTACTGACAGAAATAGGTGTCGATAAAAATAACATCACAGTGCGTACTTATGGTGAGACGCAACCCTTAGTCCCAAACGATAGTTCTCAAAATCGTTCGTTAAACCGCCGTTCTGAGGTGTATATTTCATCTCAACACGAGAGCGATTGATCTTTACTTTGGTGAACTCCCTCTTAATTGATGAATAAGATCACACAATTGCGCTTCATTGTAGCGACACTGCTTTGGGGCTTTGATAGAATAGAAAATTATATCAGTAAGAAACCCTTCATTTTATAAAAATAAGCGGAATATGGAAATGTTCAGGCGGTTAAGAAGGATTATGAGGTTGTTGTGAATCTAGAAAAATTATTACCACATTTTAGAGCGAAAACATTGATCACGTTAGCAGGCGTGACGATGATGTCAGGCGCTTGGGCTTCTGAACTGGTTAATAGCAGTGAGCAGTCGGAATTAGACACTATTAACAGTGAATATTCGTCTCGTTACGGCGAAGTTGGCCTAGATGATACCATCTCTCTTTACAACAAGACTTCTTCAAGCATCGAAGCAAATAAAATTAAGCTGCTGAACAGTATTGATATCGTCAAAGCGGACTCTCAAGTATTCCAAGAGAAGCTTCTGCAAGGTGAATACGATGAAGGTATTGCTTTAGCATTACGTGGCGTATCGACCTCCATCAATAAGCTCAACACTGAGCTAGCGGATGCTGAAACCAAGCTTAAAGAACTCAATAAAACCATCGCTTCTAATCAAGCTAGCGTGACGCAAATTGAGCGTGATAAAAATGATCAATTATTGGCACTTTATCGCAGTATCAAAGACCGTCATTTAAAAGAAGCCAATGTGGTTCATCAAGAAAATTACTCAGGCAAACTTGAGTGTAAAGTGACTGAAAGTTTGTCTGCGTGTGTGAACCGCAACCTGCCTTATATGAAAAACGCTTTTGCACTTGAAAAGGGCGGTTCTGAGCGTATTAACCTGACGTCATACAAAGTGGTCGATGCAACGCAAAAGTTGAATGGTGACCTGACTTATACTGTCTCAGCTGAGTATAAAAATGCCTTTAACTCGAACTTAGAAGGTGAAATTCGTAAGGCTCTGAATCTTGATAAAATCAGATTTGTATTTCGCTCTAACTCTGCAAAAACAGATTATTACATTAATGATGAAAAAGTGGGCAGCGGTGACGTGATTGAGCTGTCCGGTAACTACGTCGGTGTTTATAGTGTCAAAGCCGTGAATAATGGTAAGACACAATCACTGCGTCTGAATTTGAAAAACGACGGGGATTATTTCTTCCCGTTTGCAAAGAAAACTCAGAAAAAATCTGTCGCTAAATCATCAGCACCTGCGGTAAAAAAGGCTACTCCTGCTGCCAATAGTGCAAAAAACAACCAGGCGGCACAAATCACGAAGAAAGTGCTAAATGATCCTAAATCGGCCGAAATGAAAAAACTACCAAAGCAGGAAGTTGGCACGTTTTCTAATACCGTCGTATACAAAGACGAAGTCTTTACCTATTTGTACCCAGTGTATCGCGGTAATAATAAATCAGCAGAAGTGTTCTTAAGCCGCGCTGACGCGACACAATATTGTGAGCAAAAACTGTCGTCTAAGTTGCCAACTAAAGCCGCTTACAAGTACCTAGAGCTGTATACAGATCTAAAGCCGGGTGATTATTGGACAGCAGAAGGGCGCGTTTACTCTTCGCAGAAGAAAGATGTATTTGACAAGACGTTTGATACTAACCGCTTTATTTGTATGGTGAGCATGAATTAGCGGTTTTTTTATCGAGCTTGATATTCCCTGTTTGAGAAGCGAACACAAGAGTGGTCACAACGGTTGTGTGACTCTCGAGGCCTGATTTCGATATTTCATCGGAGTTGGGCTTTTTAGTTGACGGCTTTCTCTATTGGTGTTTCTTGGTTCGTGTAGGCCTGTTTAGCATTCGCTCAGCTAATCTTAAGTATCCCTTTAAAATTTCGAAAAGTTCCAGGGCTCATGCCTGTTTTCTTCTTAAAAAATCTCGAGAAGTAAGAGACATCTTTAAAACCACTTTGATAAGCGATAGCAGAGATTTGTTTAACTTCATTTGCGAGCAATAAACGCTTGGCATGTTCGAGTCTCAACTGGCTTACATGATCTCTGAAGCTTCGACCGACTTTTTTATGGAAGACGCGGGAGAAGTGCTGGGTAGATAGATGACAGTGTGCTGCCACATCAACCTCTCTTAGGTTTTCGTTATAGTGCTTCTCTATGTAGTCTAACGCTGCATCAATGGTGTTGAGTTCTGGTCTCGTTTGTTGCTGATTAACTTCCTTTCTTATTTGTGTTTCACTTACGCTTGATACAGTAGGTTGGGTGTCTCCGTTTTTTTCCAGCAAAGACGTAACATGTTCAAACGCGAGTGCGGTTTTCTTAAGTGCATGAGGGGATGTGATATCTACATGTGCTTTGACGAGCCCACTCTTTAAATAAGCCTCAGGAATACTCGAGTCGTGAAACAGTACGAGGGTTTTGGAGAGATTCTGGCAGATTTTCAAAAGTGTTAATAGTGTAGTGTCATTATCATAACTTTCTGAAAAGTAAAAACAAAACCGTTGAGAGGGCTGGGTGATTACAGAAACATCGTCCCCAACTTCAATCACAGTGATCTTTTCGCTTAAATAGTCTCGTATAACCTTTGGAAGCAAAATAGTCGGCTTCCCCATCCAATACGCCATTTTTCTCTCTCAAAAGTGCGACAATCCGCTTAAACTATATTATTAGCTTAGTAGCACAGGATTTTTTTACCAAAAAACATCATAAAAGTGACACCTAAACTTAAAACAATCTCATTGTTAATACACTCAATACAGTTAAAGGCATGATTTTTCTTTGACTGGCGCATTTTAAACGGCCTCTATATTTAGAGTTCTAGCAGTAGGACACTATGAAAGTGATGTTTATTAGTCAACCAATTGCTTTAATTTCTAAGTCTGAGTTGACTATTTTATGCTATAGCTAAAACATAAGTTTACCCGTGAATTAACTTATGTTTAAAAAATCAGAATTGTTTTATCGTAGTAGATGTCAAAATAGTTACACAAATTGAATAAGAAAGTCCTAACTAAACAGCATATATTCTCCTAATTTGAAAGAGCGTTAAGCAAACAGAGACCAAAAGGAGATTGTTATGTCGACGCTAACTAAATTGTGTAAGGATTTCATCAAAGATGAAGAAGGTTTAACAATATTAGAGTATGTCATTGGCGCAGCTTTAATTATCACAGTCTTCGTTATCGCAGGCGGCGGTATTTGGGGAGACTTGAAAACAGAACTTGATTCACAAATTGACAAAGTTGAGGCGTTATAAGTCTGAAGCGAGTGACCATGACCTCATTTTTAGGTCGTGGTCATACGGCTTGGAGGGGTAAAATGGATTTTATCGAGTATGCGTTATGGCTTCCACTTCTAACGGTAGCAGTGTTTGATATTAGAGATAATCGAATTCCAAACAATTGGGTAATTCTTTCTCTAATTACAATGGTAGCGGCTCTTGCCTTAAAATATAACGGGTTAACAAACATACCAGCATCTAATCTTATCGCTTTTTTCCTGATGTTAGCGTTGGGTTTTGTTTTGTTTAGTATGAGGGTAATGGCTGGCGGTGACGTTAAGCTCATGGCCGTGTTAGCTCTCGGAACCGGGCTTGAACACTTGGCAACGTTTTTAATGGCAACCGTGCTGTGTGGCGCGGTATATGGTCTTTTCTATCTTTTCAGTTACATCTCACGTTCTCATCTAACTGTAAAGGATCAAGCTCTTAAGTACGTTAGGGAGCAGATCGTTTTGAGGCGTCATTTAGCGACCAGAATTTCCAACAAGCTCCGCCTTCCATTCGCTCCAGCGATCATTACTGGATTTGCGCTATACCCGATGTGGGTTTAAGGACAGTTTATGAATGCCATTACGTCTTTAGCAAACAAACCTTTGCTTTCACCTCAAATTGATCCGCCTCCAATGCCTTCTGCATTGAAGGAGCTTGATATACCGGTGGTTGTGCTGGAAAACTTAGTATTGAAGCATATTGCACACCTTACCAAAGCTACGGTTCTTGAGCTGGCAGATGCAATGGGAGTGAGTACACATATTGTCGACGAGTTACTCAATTATCTTAGAAAGCGCTCGCTGTTGGAAGTGTTCCAACCTATGGGACTTAGTGGCTCAGCTGATTATAGTAACAATCATGTGCGCTATGGGTTGTCAGCCTCTGGCGAGCAAGAGGCTGATTTAGCATTTATGAAAGACGCTTACGTCGGTCCAGCTCCAGTGTCGTTGGATGACTATCGAAGAGTTGTGGCTCTGCAAGATGTTAGAGTAAACAGTATCGGACATGAGCAAATTGCTGGGGCTCTTCGAGGAGTTTTTGGCGCAGACAAAATGATCGAGATCCTCGGGCCGGCGCTCAATTCTGGTCGAGCGCTTTTGTTGTATGGAAACTCTGGTACAGGTAAAAGCTTCGTAGCAGCGCAACTTATTAACTCATTTGAATCGTCGATCTATATACCATTCGCAGTATACACATCTGGTAGCATTATTAGAGTCTTTTCAGACGCACACCATAAGATGTTGGACAACAACTCAACGGCCAATCGTATTCACTTCAATGAGCAGTACGATAAACGATGGGCGCTGTGTGAGCGGCCAAATATTCAAGTAGGTGGCGAACTTACGATGGAGATGCTGGAGGTAAATCACTCTCAACACAACCGTGTTTGGTTAGCACCACTTCAGATGCTGGCTAATAATGGACTGCTTATTATTGATGACTTAGGTAGACAAAAAATATCAGTGGGAGCATTGCTCAATCGCTGGATTGTGCCGATGGAATATTACGTGGATTATCTGCAGTTGCCGAATGGACAACAAGCGGCTATTCCGTTCACGCTTAATTTAGCTTTCTCAACGAATTTAAATCCCCTAGATATAGGTGACCCTGCTTTTTTACGTCGTTTAGGATACAAAATAGAGTTCTTCCCTTTAAACCAAGAAGATTACATGACTCTTATAGAAGAAGTATCAGAAAGTAGAGGGCTAACTATAAATTCGGAGTTTAGGGAAATGGTATTGCGACTACATAGCACAGATAGAACACCATTTTACCCTTGTATCCCTAAAGACATTATTGGGATATGTAGTGATATTATAAAATTTAATCAAGAATCGCACGTAATTACGCCATCTATATTGGAGTCAGCATGGCGACTATATTGCACTTCCGATGGAATGGGAGGAAATAATGAGTAAATCACAAGTCTTTTTGTTGATGTTGATATCTGCTGTATTAGGCTTGGCTGCTGTATATATCGCCAAGCAATGGATGGAAGAACAGAACCAGCCGCAGGTTGTCACAGAGACGGTTGAAAGAGAGCCAGTGGTCTTTGTCGAACAGGAGATCATCGCAGGTACGATAATAGAGAGCAAACATCTGTCGGTTAAGTTATTAGAAACTGATTGGGTCGACGATGAAGACCATTTCTCTGCTGTCGATGATGTTGTCGGAAAAGTTGCCAGCACATCGTTGTTTCCGGGTGAAATTGTTCATTCTTATCGACTCTCTGTTCCAGGGGAGGGCTCTACACTTGCGGCTGTGATAGAAGATGATAAGCGAGCCGTGACGATTCGAGTCAATGATGTCATAGGTGTAGCAGGCTTTTTGCTTCCGGGGAACAAAGTAGATGTTCTTAGCACTGTTAAGTTTAATCAAACTCGGTCTAAGACAAATACCGTGTTGAAAAACATTAAAGTGTTAGCAGTAGACCAAACAGCCAGAACCAACGACAACAAGCCTGTCATTGTAAGAGCGGTGACGCTGGAAGTGACACCAAAAGAAGCTGAAAAGCTTTTAACCGCAAAAAGCAATGGCGAAATACAACTCGCGCTGCGAAATCCTCACCAAAAAGACAAGCCAGTCGCGAAAAGGACTTACGTTCCACAACCAAGTGTAACGATCATTAAAGGGACTCAATCCTCAAATATAAGAGTAAGGGATTAAGGTAATACTATGAAATGGATTGTCAGTATACTCATCGCTTATCTTTTTAGCACAGTTTCGTTGGCAGCAACTCAAGCTGGAAAGTTAGTTAGTGTTCCTCATCACAAGTCTAAGAACGTCATCCTTGCAGGCAAGGCGAAGCGTGTCTCTCTGGGAGATCCAGATGTACTTGATATTGTAATGCTCCGCTCTAATGAAGTGTTTCTGATCGGCAAAAAGCTTGGTTCAACAAATCTGATGGCATGGGATTCTAGAGGACGATTGATTGAGTCCATCAATATCGAAGTGACTCACGATCTCAATGGAGTGAAGTCCAAACTCTATGAATTCTTACCAAACGAAACCATTGAAGTTCACAGTTCGCAAGACAAGCTGATACTCAGCGGGCAGGTTAGCAACCAAGCGGTTATGAACATGGCCGTTAAAGTAGCCGAAACCTTCACCGCTGGTGCACCGGCTGACGAGGGTACGGAATCTAAAGATGAAACGGTAGCTGATACCAAGGTGATTAATTTAATGTCGATAGGGGGCGCTCAGCAAGTCATGCTCGAAGTGACGGTAGCTGAGGTGCAACGCAGTTTGGTTCGACGATTTGATTCTGATTTCCACTTCTTCAACCAAAATGGCAACTTCGGTTGGGGTGCCACTAGTGGTGGTGGTGTCATCGATGCAATTGGTGGCGGTGTCGGGCCAATCTTTAATGTTCCTAGTATCGAAGAAACGGGCTTGTTGGCGACTTTCCTAGACGGAAATACTTTGTTTACGCTAGCACTAGATATCGCGAAAGAGAATGGTGTGGCCAAGGTATTAGCAGAGCCAAACTTAACAGCATTGAGTGGTTCTAAGGCTGAATTTTTGGCTGGTGGTGAGTTTCCTATTCCGGTTCCCAACAGAGATGGTATCACAGTCGAGTATAAAGAGTATGGTGTCGGTCTCAAGTTCGTCCCAACCATTCTTTCTGATCAAAAGATCAATCTGGTTTTATCTGTCGATGTTAGTGAAATAGCCAACTCAGGTTCACTCACTCTAGACCCCATAGAGACCAATGCAACCTACATTATTCCTCCCATTACTAAGCGCACAGCTGCTTCAACATTGGAACTGGCTGACGGGCAAACGATCGGGATTGCAGGGCTACTTAGTGAAAACGTAAGAGATGTCTCTAGCAAGCTACCGGGAGTTGGCGATGTACCCGTACTAGGGCAGCTTTTCAACAGTCAAGAATTTATATCGGGTGAAACTGAGTTGGTCATCCTTGTTACACCAAGACTGGCGACGCCTGTGGATCGTTCAAAATTGCTTTTGCCAACGGATGCTTTTGTTAAACCCAATGATGTTGAATTTTATCTGCTTGGGCAAGGGGCATACATCGCAGAGATGGATGACGCAAGCAACCCTAACCAACAAAGTCAAACGACTACGACAGTTCCATCTAATCAAGGTGGCTCTGAAGGTTCATTTGGACACTCGCTATAAGGGACATGCAATGAACAGACAAACATTAGGAATTATGCTAGCGACATTTGTTCTTTTCGGATGTGCAAATGATGCGCCACTGGGACAATCGGTAGCCAGGCTCAAGTATGAACAAACTTACGATCACAACGCTACAGCCAACAACTTAGGCGTTGTACCAACTGGCACTGGGGCTAGGATGCAAGTGGCCTATGACGAGTACGCAGGTCAGTCCGCTTACGATGGCAAAGCGGAAAAAGTTCTTGGAAAAGACTTAGTCCAGCAAAGAAGAAGTTCTAGATAGAGGTGATGTATGAATCGCGCTCGGAAAATGACGAAATCAACAAAACGGCAAAAAGGATTAACTCTGATCCTCTTTACGTTGGTGTTTATTGTTTTTATGTTTTTCGCTGGTTTGGCATTCGATTTTAATCATGCCACTTTGAACAAAACGCGATTACAAAACAGTGTTGATGCGGCGGCGCTCGCTGCTGCGGTCAAGGTCAGTGATGGCTTTGACACGACGGTAGCAACGGCAGCAGCTAAAACGGCAATAGCAACCCTATTTTCTTCTACAGGAAACACCGAAGTGACGGTTCCGGATGCGTCCATTGCCGTTCAATACTCCAATGACCCTCAAAATTTTTCGGGAAGTTATGACTCAACGCTGGTGACCTTTGTCAGAGTCTCCGTAGCGGACGTACCACTAACCAGCTTTTTTATCGGCTTTTTTGGTTCTTCCAAACAGGGTGCAGCCAGCGCTGTTGCGGGGCCAAGTTCATCCCTGAATTTTGCTTGTAACATTGTCCCGATTGCTGTCTGTGCTGCGACCATAAGTGGTAGCAACGACTTTTTGGGGTTTAATTTCCATGAAGTGTATGAACTGAAAGTCGCAGACCACAACGCATCTCAAATGGGCCCGGGTAACTTTCAACTATTAGATTTTGGTTCAGGTGCTAGTACTGTGCGTGATGCCTTAGCAGGTGGTTTTGATGGTTGTATTGATATTACTGAAAATGCAACAACGAAACCGGGTAACACCATCGGTCCAGTAGGTCAGGGTCTCAATACGCGATTTGGGGATTACTCTGGTGGCGGGGTAAATGCTGTAGATTTCCCACCTGACGTATACGTTAGAGAGCCCACTACAGAAGCGACAACTGACAACGATGGTAACGTGGTATATGACAATTCATTCCTATACTCCGATTATTTAGCAGGCGCGGCCGGATGTGACGGCTCGGCAAGTGGTGATTGTACCTCAGGAAACAAAGGTAGACGCATTTTACCAATACCTATGGTTGATTGTACCGGTTCTGGTGGTGGGGCGACGACGCTACCTATTACCTCGATTGGTTGCTTCTTCTTACTGCAAAAAGCACCGAACAATAATGGGGCAAAACAAGGGGTGTTTGGTGAGTTTTTAGAAGACTGCACAGTCGAGAACGGTAGCTTTGGGTCTGTTCCAAGCACTGAAGGTTTGTTTAAGATTCAGCTCTATAAAGATCCTGGGAGTGGTGAATCATGAGATATAAAGCACCTGATAATCAGCGTGGACTCGCGGTCATAGAGTTAGTGTTAGTGACGCCACTTATCATCATCTTTATGGCTCTGTTTTTAGAAGTAGGTAGCTTCTTTATTGACCACCAGACACTCAATAAGATGGTTCGCAATGGTGCCCGTCATGCGGTTACAGAGGTGTACGGTACGGTAGGGGGCGGTATTGCAGACACAGATGAGATAAAGAATTTAGTCGTTTATGGAGTGAGATCAGGCGGAACGGAATCGTTGCTCGATGGTGTAACAGTGGACGATGTAACAGTCGTAGAAGCCGGAAGTCTAATCACGGTCAGTGCAAACTACACCTACTCTCCGCTCTATTCGACGATACCGTTCTTGACGCAGGCATTGAGCGTCACCATGTCAGCTTCTGCAATAATGGAGAAGAGAGATGACTAGGCATATAAAAGGGCGTGGAAGAAACTCTTCCAGAGGGTTAACGATTCTTGAGTTCACCTTGACAGTGTTAGTTTCAATGCTTCTGGTTCTTTCTGCATTTGAATTTGGACGCTATGTATATTCAATGCAAATGCTAAACGAAATGACGAGAAAAGCGGCACGATTAGCGGCGGTGTGCTCTATCGGTGATCGTGACGATATTAAAGATCTCGCAGAGATTGTCGAAAACCGTCCTTATGGTTTCACAGCCAGTGATCTGGAAATTGCCTACCTAGATCGAGATGGAAGTGCAGTTGCGGTTGATGGGTTTAGTTCGATGTCAACTGATGACAAAGATGATGTGCTCGCACAAGTAAGATATGTACAAGCGTTCGTATCGGACGATTATAAATTTCAGTTTGTCCGATTTCTATCATTTTTAGGGGATGCAGGAAGCATAAAAGTACCTAATTACCAGACGGTTATACCGGCGGAAAGCCTTGGTGTTGTGAGACCAACCCAAAGCTCCCCATCCGGTGCTACTGAAGACTGCTAGGAGGCGATCATGGGAGAAGCGGTGCCGATCAAAAACAATATAGGTGTTGGGGTTCAATTTTCATTAAAGACCAACCTTCATATTTGGACTTTACACAGTTCGAATGAGTTCAAAAGTCACATTCGTAGTGAACTTGCTCGCAGCAAGAACACAGTGGTTGAGTATATTTCACTTTCAGCTGTGAGCGAGGAAGGGTTATCTAGTTTTCACGAACCAGACATCATCATTGTAGAAGCGAGCGAGGACTGGGCTGAGAAGATTGCGGATCTGCAAAAATACAATCTACCTTTCGGTGAAAATGAGGTCTCGTTGTTAGTCTTCGGTGATGACAATGACAGTGGAAATCTCAAGTTAGCACTCAAGCTCGGTGCCGCCGACTATTACTCCCGCCATGCTGAGATAGAGGTATTCGTCCCATTTCTAAGAGAGATAGCAGAGCGTAAAATCGCAAACAGGAAGATGGGAGAGCTTTTTCTGTTTATGAATGCGAAAGGTGGTAATGGGGCTTCTACTTTAGCATTAAACTCCGCTGTCGCGCTCGCAGAGAAATTTCCTAATCAAGTGCTCCTAATCGATATTGACACTCAGTTTGGGCTACTCAATGAGTACTTAGATATCTCGCCCAAATATGGTTTGGTTGAAGCGATTGAGACACTCCAGGATATGGATGAAGCCTCTATAAGCAGTCTTGTGACTAAGTATGGCGGTAAGCTGCACACCATCGGTTTCACAAGAGGACAAAGTAGTATCGCTATCGCGAAATCAACCGATGTTCAAAAGTTAATACCTATGCTTAGGCAGTACTACAAATACGTGATTATTGACTTTTCGAGAGGCATTGATCCGATTTTTTCACCACTAGTAACGCCTGCAACTAAGATATTTTTGGTACTGCAGCAAAACTATATGTCACTTAAAAATACCAGTCATCTTGTCAAGAGCCTAAAGCTAGAGTTTGGTGTTGTTACCGATAGTTTGAATATTGTAATTAACCGTTTTGATCAAGGTCAGTCTATCTCCATCAAGGATGTAGAAGCGACCGTTCCTAACATTAAAGTGGATGTTATCCCTAATGACTTCAAGAACGCAAATGAGAGTGCCAACTTAGGCAAGCCAGTCGTCGAATACCGTAGAAAAAGTGCTATTGGTAAAGCGATAAATAAGCTCTGCTCAGACCTGATGCCTGAAGAGTCTAAACAGAAAGGGTGGCTAGCGCGCTTATTCAGCTAGTCCAAGGAGGGATGGTATGTTTTTTAGGAAGAATAGCAGTCCAAACAATGAGTTAGAAAGTCATGTAAAAGGTAGTCGAGACTCTAAATCCATCGATAGTGTTAAAACCATCAGCGAGGTCGAGACAACGTCAGACACTGAAGATGTTCATGATGTTGTCAGCCTTAAACAAAAAGCAATTGAAGACACAAGAAAGCAGTTGGAACAAGATCTTGCTGTTAAGCACTACTTCCATAGAAAATTAATGGACACGCTGGACTTGGGTTTATTGGCGTCTTTGGAAGAGAAAACGGCGAGAACTGAGCTTCAAAATGCTGTTTGCCAATTGATGGACGACGATAACGAGCATCCCTTGAGTTTGGAGGGTAGACAGCGCGTCTTATCTCAGATCGAAGATGAAGTATTTGGCTTAGGTCCTCTAGAACCACTGCTAAAAGATACCTCGGTGTCGGATATCTTGGTCAATGGTGCCAAAAATGTTTATGTCGAACGCTTCGGTCGACTTGAGAAAACACCGTATACGTTTCTAGACGACCGGCATTTACGTAATATTATTGATCGGATTGTAAGCCTTGTGGGCCGCAGGATCGATGAAGCGTCACCTATGGTCGACGCTCGATTGACCGATGGTTCGAGGGTCAATGCGATTATCCCACCTCTTGCTATTGATGGTCCATCAGTGTCGATACGTCGATTTGCCGTTGATAGGCTCACCATGGACAACTTGTTGGAGCTGGATTCGGTATCACCTGAAATGGCAATGTTCGTAGAAGGAGCAGTAAAAGGAGAGCTCAACGTATTGATTTCCGGAGGTACAGGCTCTGGTAAGACAACGACTCTTAATATTTTTTCTGGCTTCATCCCATCAGATCAACGCATTATTACAATTGAAGACTCAGCAGAACTTCAGCTCCAACAACCCCATGTCATTCGCTTGGAAACCAGACCAGCCAACTTAGAAGGCAAAGGTGAAATCACGCAGCGCGAGTTAGTTAAAAACTCACTACGTATGCGACCTGACCGTATTGTTGTTGGTGAGGTGAGGGGCAGTGAGGCGGTCGATATGTTGTCTGCGATGAACACAGGTCATGATGGCTCACTCGCTACTATTCACGCCAATACACCTCGCGATGCATTGAGCCGGGTTGAAAACATGTTTGCTATGGCAGGTTGGACGATATCGGCTAAAAACTTGAGGTCACAAATTGCTTCAGCAATTCACATTGTCGTTCAAATGGAACGTCAGGAAGATGGCAAACGAAGAATGGTGTCAATTCAAGAAATCAATGGCATGGAGGGAGAAGTTATAACCATGTCGGAGATCTTTAGGTTTGAGCGAGAGGGTGTCGATAGTGAAGGTAACGTAAAAGGGAAGTATGTAGCGACAGGAGTGGTACCCGATTGCCATTCTCACCTAACGAAGCGGGGCATCGATGTACCGTTTGAACTTTTTAATGATTTAAAGTGAGTGTTAGGGAGAACTGAAGATGAGTATGACACTGTTTTTTGTACTGATTTTTACGGCTGTATTTATTATTTCACAGGCACTCATCCTTCCTGCGGCTGGTAAAAAAGTAAAACATATAGAGCTCACGAAGCGGCTAAATAAAGCAAAAGGCCAGCTTGATAGTGAAAGCATCACACTGCTTAATGATTATTACAATAAATCCCTATCGCCTATTGATAGAAGGCTAGTATCAATCAAGTATTTTGCAAACATGAAGAAAATGCTTGAGTTGGCAGGTGTAAAAATGGGGCTAGGAGATATATTGGCACGCACAATATTGATCTGCTTGTTGATAACGGTTGCTTTGTTGTTGATGGACTACCCTTGGTATTTAGGCCTAGTAGCAAGTGTTATTATTATTTCTGGTGTGATCTTTTATATAAACTGGAAGATAAACAGTCGATTAGAGAAATTTGAGGAGCAACTTCCTGAAGCCCTAGATATCATGCGCCGAATGTTGCAAGCAGGGCAACCTTTGACTCAGGCTTTTCGAGAGGTGGGATATGAACTGCCAAACCCAGCAGGGGAAGAGTTTAAACATACCTTCAACCTTCTCAATTTTGGTTATGACCTGAAGATTGCCATTCTTTCAATGGCAGATAGAGTTCCCACTGTCTCCATGTTGGCTTTTTCATCAGCTGTGTTATTGCAAAAAGACACTGGTGGTAACTTAGCGGAGAACTTACAGAAGGTGTCAGTGGTTTTACGAGCCAGATTTAAACTCGCAAGGAAAATCAAAACACTATCCGCAGAAAGTCGTATGGGCGCATGGATATTGGTCTTGGCTCCGTTTGTGCTATTTATGGCTCTTTACTTGGGTAATAGAGAGTTTGTGGAGCCATTGTGGACGGATCCACGAGGCATAAAATCAGTGATTTTTGGAATGGTAAGTTTACTGATTGGCGCTATTTGGATTAAGAAAGTAGTGAACATCGAGGTGTAACATGGACGTGCTTGCAACTCTAGATATACCGCGTGAATGGGTATTTTTAGCCGTGCTAATGTTGGCGGTGACAATACTCGTGTTTGGTATCGGTTTCTTATTTGTTGGTGCCAAATCTGCGTTAGATAGGAGAGTTCATAACCTTGCCTCTCCTGAGCAAAAACAGGAAAAGAGCAAAGTGATTGATACACTCGAGTCTTTGGCTCCTTTCTATGTACCAAGTTCCGAAAAAGAGCAGCAAAATGTTCGGCTAAAGCTGATGCATGCTGGTTTCCACAATAAAAATGCTATTGCTAACTTCTACGCGTTGAAAATGCTGTCATTCACGATAGGTGCAGTTTTAGCCGTGGCTGTGTTTGTTTTGAGCTCTAACGGCAGTCAAAGCATCCTATTTGCGGCACTGTTGGTATTTATTGGATTATTCGCGCCCAACTTTATATTGGCGCGTATAGCATCTAAAAGACAAAGAAGAATTAGAGCCGGAATACCCGACACTTTGGATTTGTTGGTGGTATGTACAGAGTCCGGTCTAGGTTTTTTGGCTGCGATGAAACGAGTCGCGAGTGAGACATTTATCTCGCACCCTGAGTTAGCTGATGAGCTCGAAACGATTTGTGCCAAAGTGAAAGCTGGTGTTGAGTTACCCAGAGCTTTCGACGAGTTGGTAATTAGAACCGGTTTGAGCGAGCTTAAAGGGCTTGTGAGTATGTTGTCACACGCTTCTAGGATTGGTGGCAGCCTATCCGATACTTTAAGAGACTATAATGAAGATTATCGAGATAGAAGAAACCAAGCTGCAGAGGAAATTGCAGCCAAAATACCGACTAAAATGCTGTTCCCAATGTTGCTATTTATCTGGCCTTGCTTCTTTATCGTGGCAATAGGACCTGCGGTTATAACGATAGTGTCGGCATTCGAATAAGGAAAATACGATGAAACGACTTACCTCACTTTTGATGTTAGCTTTAACGTTCGTTATTTTTGGTTGCTCGTCTACCGATACGGGTTCCAAATATGACACTTCTTTATACCAAGGAAGACCTATTGACACCCTGACTCAAGATCCTCCACCTCAATCAGAGGTTGAGGCAATTCAGAGGGGGGATGCGGCGCTCAATGCGGGTAACATTGACCTAGCGCTATATGAATATATTCGCTCCCTTTCTTTTGACAACCTAGCATACAAGGATCAGACCCTATATACGATCGGTAAGATTCATCTGTCTCGAGGCAACAATGACTTAGCTGAGCGCGCACTGAATATGTCAATAAATGCGAACCCAAATAACAGTAAGTCGTTGGAGCAGTTAGGTATGTTTTACGCTAGTACAGGCCGTGTGTCTGAGAGTGAGAGTTTCTTCTTAAGAGCGGTAAATGCAGACCAGCTGAGATTCTCGTCGCAACATACGATTCAGCGAGAGGATGTAAGCATCGGTCTCATTGAGTCGCTAAACACAGATCGAACATCACCTGGCTATGCATATATGGGGTTAGGGGTGCTTTCAGATGTTGATAATGAATACGACATTGCACGTGCCTTTTATGATAAAGCGGGCTCAATCTTGCCGTTTGAGAACAAGGTTCTTCTCAATATGGGTTACTCCTACTACATGTCTGGAGATTACACTAAAGCCAGTACGTTTACCCAGCGAGCACTGAACCGAGAGCCTGATAGTGAAAAAGCACAAAACAACATGGCGCTTATCTACTTAGCTCAAGGTTATGAAAATCGAGCTTTGAACATGTTTAGCCGTCACCTAGAAAGACCTGAAGCCCTTAACAACGTGGGCTATTTCTTGATGTTGAAAGGCAAACCCGAGCGCGCTATTCCTTATTTCCAACAGGCAATAGACGCGAAACCGTCTTACTACAAGTTGGCAAACGAGAATCTTGATCGTGCTCTTTCGGAGGTACGCAACAAAGAAATTATCATTACCAACAACTAGCCTTACTTTTAAATTATAACTCGTAGCACAAAGCGGCGCGTCCATGGAAGGGTGGCCGTTTTTCTTTTAAGTAAAAAAGAATTACAGGCAAAAAGAAACGCCCTTTAATCAAAGGGCGTTTCGAACATAAGTAGAACTCTAGTGTTACTTAGAATTCGACACTGGTGTTTTGATCACCTACTACTGATACATTTGGTTGAATACTGAAGATGTTAAAACCAGCCGCCACGGGATCTGAGCCTTCTTCGCCATCATCATGTTGAGCGGTACAAGTGTACCCAAGGTTATAGTTTCCTGGGTCTAGGAAACCGAATGAGAACTCGTAGAATTGCTGCGTTTCATTATAACTAACGTTAGCAGAGGTCAAAGGCTTAACGGTATCGGTTCCGCCAATAGGCGCCATGTTTTCTTGTGTAGTGCCGGTTTCATACAAGTAGACCGCTTGCGCTACATTGGCATCCGCTGGGTCGTTACAAGCGTTGAACGTCGCGGTTGCTACTGTGCCTTCGATATTGCCAGTCACAGCTGTATTGATCAGAGTTACCGAGGTACGCTGAATGCTGTAATCTGGGAATGTTGACGTATTTTTTAGACCTCGTCGAAGATCAAACTCTACTGCAAAGTCGTTGTTTTGCGGATTTACCGCAACCGAATCATTGAAGTACAGGACGCCCGTATTGTCTATTTTGCCCACGCCTTGTGGGCAAGCGCCGTTACCTTTAACTGATAACTCGCGCTCGGTATCGTCGTCTTCAATAACGTAGGAAGGGTGGGTCGGGTGATCGCCATCGTTAGCAAACACGCACAGTTTGTAGTTGCCTACAGTTACGACTTCATCTTTAATCAGCGGCATGACCTTACTGCCTTGATAGTCGAGTAGGTTGATGCTCAGTGGTACTGGGTCTTCACCGTCAGGAATAGGGTCACCATTCTCATCAACCGGGTTACCTTCATCGTCCGTTAAGTACACGTCATAGATGAGTGGTGAGCCTCCATCTTGCGGCAATAGCGCCACTGTGCCGAAGGTCACTACGACCTCTTTGACCTCATCTACTGGAGCGTCTGTAACGCTAAGCGTAACAGGCGTCGTTGCTGCTGGAGAACTTGAATCTCCACCACACCCAACGAGTGCAAGTGACACGACACCTGCAACGGCGGTAAGTTTTAAATACTTCATAACTCAATCCTTATTTACACTTCTAGCAAAGCGCGGTGATCAATCATCATTTTTGTCGCGGTCTTTACCTTTGTTGTTTTTGTCCTTGCCGTGCCCTTTACCTGGGTTATCGTCGCCATGGATGCTGCGGTTATCACCCTTGTTTTTATTGCCACCTTTCGAACCGTCTTCACAATCCTCTGAACGTAGTGTCATCACGTCACCTTCGATTTTTCGGCAATCGTCACTGATTTCCATGCGATCGCCTTTGATTGTAACATCTGCTTGTGCCGCAGAAAGGGGAAGCAAAGCTCCAAGAGCTAATGAGATAAGTGCTTTCATTACTAACCTACCTTTGCAAGTTGAGGGACACGTCAAGCGTGTACAGGTTAGTTAAGTTTAGTCACAATATGTCAGAGCTATTCTATGCTTGGAAAGCATTCTGTCAGCGGATAGCAGAAGTGAGACACGCTGTCAGAATATGGATGAAGGCTTGTGGGATAAGATGCATAAAAAAGCCAGCATCGTTTGCTGGCTTGAGTGTTTCATCGATGCTTTTGCCCAACAACATATTGTTGGAAGCTTAGCTAAACCAATTTAGCTTGTCGTGTAACTGCGTGACGCTACCAACAACAATTAAAGCAGGGCTTTCTGCTTCGCTAGCCATTTGAGGTAGCGTGTTTAGCGCACCTTGGAAAACACGTTGTTCTTTGCGCGTTCCATTCTCTATGACCGCACACGGCGTGTTTTCATCAAGACCGTGAGTAATAAGCTTGTCAGTAATACGACCACTTTGCTTCAGACCCATGTAGAACACGAGTGTATTGTTGGACTGAGCAAGCGAGCTCCATTCAATCTCACGTCCATCTTTTTGCACATGACCGGTAATAAACTGCACGCTCTGCGCGTGGTCGCGGTGGGTAAGAGGAATGCCTGCATACGCAGTCGCTCCTGCGGCTGCTGTGATTCCCGGTACAACCTCAAAGCTGATGCCGTTTTCTGCCAGCGTTTCTAATTCTTCACCGCCACGGCCAAAGATAAATGAATCTCCACCTTTAAGGCGAACGACTTTGTGGCCCTCTTTCGCCTTTTCTACCAAGATTTGGTTGATCTGATCTTGTGGAACGCAGTGATAGTCGAGCTTCTTACCCACATAAATCATCTCTGCATCTGGTTTTGCCAGCGAAAGGATATCTCTGGAGACGAGTCTATCGAAAACGACTACATCCGCAGACTGAATCACGCGATATCCTTTCACTGTCAAAAGATCAGGGTCTCCAGGCCCCGCACCGACTAATGAAACAAAGCCGGCATTTAAAGATGTGTGATTGGTGGTCATAAGCTACGCCTATCAAATCAAAATTTGGGTATAAAGAGTGACACTCGGCAATGTGACTTTTTATAACCAAAGAGTGAAAAGACCTCACCACGAAGGTGAGGTCTTATCGAGATTATTTCGCGCTTAGCGCTGGTTCAGCTTGCACTTGTTGTTCTGCTTCAGCAGAGATTGAAGGTGCAGTTTTAGCGTGAGTTAGGTAAAGCGGGATACAAGTCATGATTAGACCGCCAACGATGTTACCTAGGATTGTTGGGATAAGGTTGAAGTTCAACCAAGTCGCGATACCAAAATCAGCACCTAGAATCATGCCTAGTGGGAATAGGAACATGTTTACGACTGTGTGTTCAAACACAAGTGCGAAGAAGATGAAGATTGGGAACCACATCATAGCTACACGACCTGCAACAGTACGTGCTGTCATGTTACCGATTACGCCCAGACAAACCATTAGGTTACAGAAGATGCCACGCACGAAACACGTGATCCAACCGTCTATGCCCATGTTTTCAAAACCAAGGCTACGAGCAGTAGAAACCGCAACAAACTTCTTCGCTACCGCGTTTAGCTCAAGAGAGAAGTTACCCGTTAGTGATACAGCCACAAGGTAAGCAACAATCAATGAACCGATAAGGTTACCAAGACCTACTAGACCCCAGCAGCGCATGATACGACCCCAAGTGATACCAGGGCGGTTTTCAAATTTTGCCAAAGGCGCAAGACCGAAAACACCTGTAACTAGGTCATAGCCCATTACGCTCAGAATAACGAAACCAACAGGGAACACGAGCGCGCCCACAACGCCCATACCAGTTTGAACAATGGTCGTGATCGCTACAACAACCGCCAATGACAGAATGATACCTGCCATAGTACCGCGCAAAAGTAGATCGCGAGTGCTGGTTTTGGTCTTCGCTTCACCAACGTCGATCATAGTTTGAACGAATTGTGCAGGTTTAAAATCAGTAGACATCATGTCTCTCCAACAAAGTGTAAAAATAAAAAAGTTAAGATTGAATAGTGATAGAGGCTAGGGTGGCTAACCCCTATAGGCTATTCATTCTCTAGTTCATATTTGGCCTAGAGTAGGCTTATGCAGAAATCTCTACCGCACCTTTAGTCACGCGAGCTTTGTAAGCCTTCACGCTAAAGCGCTCATCTTCCATGCACGCGCCTGTTGCTAGGTTAAAGCGCTGCTTCTTGAGTGGGCTTGCAACCCAAAGCTCACCTTGGTGTTCAACAATCAAGCCACGTGATAGCACGTTAGATTGATAGAACGGATCCAAGTTGCTGATAGCGCGAACTTCTTCTGCAGCACTTGGGCGGAAAACCGCGACCTGCTGACCGTCAATCAACGCACAAACACCTGTGCCAGGGACGATATCTTGGATGTCACATACTTTTTGAAATGCCATGATTACTTCTCCAGCTCAACGTGTAGGATGTCGCCTTTCGCTTCAGGGTGTTTCTCTGTGAATGTCGCTGGACGGTGTTGATCACGCTCTTGAACGAAAACCACATTGTCATCACGCAGGTCACTGTTAATGAAGTGAGCAAAGCGTGTAAGCTGAGACTCGTCTTCAATCGTGTTTTTCCATTCACAGCTGTAATCGCCCACTAGACGCTGTACGTCAGCCTCAAGTTGTTCGTTGATGCCAAGCTTGTTATCCACGATAACTTCACGTAGGTAGTCCACACCACCTTCCATGTTTTCCATCCAAACTGAGGTGCGTTGTAGTGGCGCAGCAGTACGGATATAGAACATCATAAAGCGGTCGATGTACTGGATTAGTGTCGCTTCATCTAGGTCAGAAGCCAGTAGGTCTGCGTGACGAGGTTTCATACCACCGTTACCACATACGTACATGTTCCAACCTGCGTCAGTCGCGATGATGCCAAGGTCTTTACCTTGCGCTTCCGCACACTCACGAGTACAGCCAGACACACCAAACTTCATCTTATGAGGAGTACGGATGCCTTTGTAACGGTTCTCGATGCGAGAGCCCAAACCGACAGAGTCTTGAACGCCGTAACGACACCAAGTAGAGCCCACACACGTTTTCGCCATGCGAAGTGCTTTTGCATACGCTTGACCTGTCTCGTAACCCGCTTCAATCAGTTTCTTCCAGATAGCAGGAAGGTCGTCTTTTTGCGCCCCGAACAGACCAATACGTTGTGCACCCGTCACCTTAGTGTAAAGGTTGTATTCTGCAGCCACTTCAGCCAGCACTTTTAGTGCTTGAGGTGTGACTTCACCGCCAGCCATACGTGGGATAACTGAGTAAGTACCGTCTTTTTGGATGTTACCTAGGAAGTTATCGTTGGTATCGTGCAGCTTCACTAGCTCAGGCTTAAGAATGTGGTCACCCCAGCAAGACGCTAAGAGAGAGCCTGCTAGTGGCTTACACACTTCACAGCCGTAGCCTGTACCGTGTTTCTCAAGTAGTTCTTCGAACGTCTTGATCTCGCCAATACGTACTAGGTGGAACAGCTCTTGACGAGAATAAGCAAAGTGCTCACATACATCGTTCTTAACTTCGATACCAGATTTAGCAAGTTCAGCATTCAGAACCGAAGTTACAAGAGGGATACAACCACCACAGCCAGTGCCTGCACCAGTCACCGCTTTGATGTCGCCAATTGTGTGGTGACCTTGAGCAACCGCCTCTGCAATCTTGCCTTTTGTTACGTCGAAACAAGAACAGATAACCGCGGACTCAGGAAGCGAATCTGCACCTAGTGTCGGCTTTTCTGCACCAGCGTGTGCTGGAAGGATAAGTGCATCCGGGTGCTCTGGTAGGTCGATTTCGTTCAGCATTAGCTGAAGTAGGTCGCCGTAGTCGGAGGTATCACCAACCATTACCGCACCAAGAAGTTTCTTGTTGTCTTCAGAAACGATAAGACGCTTGTAAACTTCTTGCTCTTCGTTTTGGTAAACGTAGCTCTTACAGCCAGGAGTGCGACCGTTAGCGTCACCAATTGAGCCTACTTTCACGCCAAGAAGCTTAAGCTTCGCAGACATATCAGCGCCTTCAAATTTGCTGTCGTTACCTACTACGTGGTCAACCGCAACCGTTGCCATCTTGTAGCCAGGCGCTACTAGGCCGTAGAACGTTTCGTTCCAAGACGCACACTCACCAATTGCGTAGATGTTTTCATCTGAGGTTTGGCAGAAGTCGTTGATAGCAATACCGCCACGATGTGCAATATCTAGCTTCATTTCACGCGCAAGTTTGTCTTGAGGGCGGATACCTGCAGAGAACACGATGAAGTCAGTTTCTAGCTCAGTACCGTCGGCAAAGCGCATCACGTTACGTGCTGTTTTGCCTTCAGGAGCGATTTCTAGGGTGTTCTTGCTGGTGTGTACATTCACGCCCATGCTTTCAATTTTTGAACGAAGCTGATTACCGCCAGCTTGATCAAGCTGCTCTGCCATTAGCTTTGGTGCGAACTCAACAACGTGAGTTTCTACACCTAGTGCTTTAAGTGCACCGGCAGCTTCAAGACCTAGCAGACCACCACCGATGACAACACCGCTCTTGCTTTTCTTCGCGGTCGCTTCGATAGCTTTCAGATCTTCGATAGTGCGGTAAACAAAGCAGTCTTTGCTTTCGTTGCCTTTGATAGACGGAACAAATGGGAAAGAGCCAGTAGCGAGGATGAGTTTGTCGTATTTGATTTCACGACCAGTGCTGGAGTAAACGATGTGGTTTTCACGGTTGATATTGATAGCGCGCTCGCCAATCAATACGTTAATGCCGTGCTTTTGGTAAAAACCTTCTTTAACGAGAGAGAGCTCGTCAGCAGTGTGGTGCGAAAAATAAGAGGAAAGGTGCACACGGTCGTACGCTACGCGGGGTTCTTCGCAGAAAACAGTCACTTCATAGTTTGCCATATCCGCTTTCTCGACTAGGTCTTCGAGATAGCGATGACCAACCATGCCGTTTCCTACAACCACAAGCTTCATCTTGCTCATTATTAGTACCTAAGGGTTATTATCGAATCTACGCGCATTGTTAAATGTGAAAGAAAATTAAAATATGATGTAAATCAATTACAGAATTAAACTATCCTAAAGGGGTAGGTAGGGTGGTTAGATATCGTGCGTTGATATATTTACCGACATGACCTATCGGAAAATACAATGATGGGTTAATGGCGCGTGTCATTATGGTTATTTTTTAGGAGGTGATTTGTAACTTAGACTTGTTGTGTATCGTTTCATTTGTAGTACAAAATCAAGTTAATTACGAAATTGAAAGTTTAGACCACTTGAAGTGTTCTAACTATGAATAAATGTTAATAGCAGGGGATGATGGTGATAAGTGGCCTGATATTGATATAATTAACTAATAAACAGCTAAATATCTACGCCACACATTAAAGTGCCCGCAATACGATTCATAGTTTTGACATGTTAAGCCTGACCCAGTGTACGTTTCAGACCTTTACCTCTGGTTGCTTAAATAGTCATACAAATAAATTCACTGAGTAAAATAATTGCCAACATTATTGAGACTTGGAGAGTCATTGGTTTCGACTGAGCGGTGAAAGGAGGAAGCAGGGAGAGCTTACCAAAGTGAGAAGAGAGCTGGCGGTTGGTGTCGGTTTAACGCAATAAACTAAATGGGCTCCAAAAAAGAGCCCATTCTTTCATCTAAAAACAACTTAGCCAAAAAACAACCAAACACCAACGCCACACATGAGTGTGCCTGCGATGCGATTCATGGTTCGCACATTGTTGGCGTTACCCAGGGTGCGTTTTAAACCTTTGCCTCCGGTTGCATATATTGTCATGCAAACGAATTCGCTGACTAAGATAATCGCAAGCATCATGGAGACCTGGCCAAACATTGACTTGGATTGATCGATAAAGGGTGGAAGCAGTGAAATCATGAAAGCCCAGCCTTTAGGGTTGGCGATGGCCGTGACAAAGCCTTGTACAACAAGATCCCAATCGTTGTGACGTGACGATTGCTCAACTTCGGATGTGATGGCGAGTTTGCCGCGTGAACGCCACATTTGAATGCCTAGATAGAAGAGGTAAGTCGCACCTACTGCTTTGAAAATAGTGAACACTTCTGGATATCTCAGCATTACTGCCGCGATACCTAAAATAGCCGCTAAAGCAACAACCGCAACGCCCAAAAGCTCACCAATCATCATCCACAAGGTGCGACGATAACCGATGCTCATACCCATAGTAAGGGCGAGCGTCATGCACATACCTGGAGTAATAGATACAAAGAAAAAGGTGGGGATGAATATTGTCAGTGTAGCCCAGTCCATAGTGTTACTTTTCAAAATATTGAACAATTCGGCTATTAATATCAGAGAATCCGTGACAGAACTATCACTTTGTTAAACAGAATGGAATATTTTTAGCGGCCTCCGGCTTGGAGATAAATAAAGGGTTAGTGCGGCGTAAAGGATAAAATAAGGCTCGGTGGTTAAATAATAGACAGATTGCCTGTACGATCAGAATGAAGTCAAATGATAACACTTTGACATACAAGGTGTTTACATTCATTGTTGGTGAGCTACCCAATAACGTACACAGGAATCTAAGAAATGGACTTCAAAAAAACCATTCGTCGAGTCAGTACTCTTATCGTCGCATCTCTAACCACTCTTGCCGCAACTCATGTTCAAGCAGATGACAAAGTGTATCGTCTAAAACTTGCAGAAACCTGGGGGCCTAACACGCCCATCTTAGGGGATGCGAGTAAGAATATGGCTAAGCTTGCGAAAGAAATGTCGAACGGACGTTTGATCATTCGTATCGATTCGGCCAACAAGCACAAAGCACCACTTGGCGTCTTTGATATGGTGAAATCGGGACAATACGATCTTGGCCATTCCAGCTCTTACTACTGGAAAGGCAAGGTTCCAAACACGCTGTATTTCTCATCGATGCCATTTGGTATGACAACCATGGAGCAGTATTCGTGGTTTTATCACGGTGGCGGTTTAGAGTTGATGCAACAGGTGTATTCACCGCATAACCTATTGTCATTTCCGGGCGGTAACTCTGATATCCAGATGGGTGGTTGGTTTAAAAAAGAAATCAACACCATCGATGATTTGAAAGGGTTAAAAATGCGTATCCCGGGTTTCGCTGGTGAAGTGTTGGCTCAGGTTGGTGCTAAACCTACGAACATCGCTCCAGGAGAGCTTTATACATCGTTAGAGCGTGGCACTATTGATGCTCTAGAGTGGGTTGGACCTGCGTTTGATTTACGAATGGGCTTTCAGAAAATTGCGCCATATTACTACACCGCATGGCATGAGCCAGGATCCGAGACACAGTTCCTAGTAAACAAAAAAGTCTGGCAAGAGCTACCTGACGATCTAAAAATCATTCTAGAAACCTCGTTCCGCGTCGCGGCGTTTGATATGTATACTCAAGCGCTCCATGAAAATGCGAATAGCTGGTCTAAGATGAGTTCAGAGTACCCAGACATTAAAGTTCGTAGCTTCCCACCTGAAGTGATTAATGCTCTAAAACAAGCGAACGGTGAACTGCTTAAGCAACAAGCGGCGAACGATGAACTGGCAAAAGAAATCTTGGATTCACAAGCGTCATATTTAAATAAAATGCGTGAATGGACGACCATCTCACTGCAAGCTTACTTGAACGAGCAAACAAATTAAGTCTGATTGAAGCGTATCTAATTACGCATTAAAAACGGCCTATTTCACTGGTTGAAATGGGCCGTTTTGTATTAGTTCGTGGCTCGACTGGTAAACGAGATGTCTTTTCCGTGGCCGGAGCCTATCATCACTGCCTCAAATATCGGCTCCGATGCGTCATTCGGATTTGACCAATTAACAATAAAATTGGCACCGACCCCACCGCTCACTTCTCGTTTTTCTACTAGATACTCAGAGCTTGAAAGTGGTTCGAGTACATAACCTTTGTCTAGGAATTTTCTAACCAGTTTTCCTTCCGTGTCAAAGTAATCAATGCTATGGATTTGAATGCTCTGCTTTGGATCTGTGTTTCTCACAACTAACGTGGTCTCTAGCAGTACGGGTTTACCTCCATCGGTGTAGATATGAGAGTAAGCAGGGACGTAACTACTGCGATCTGCATTGCCACTTGCAGCAATGGTTGTTCGTTCGATTTGCTGTGCTTGATGGCTCAGCTTTTCTTCAATGGTATCGACTGATTTGATCAGTGACCCAAGATAAATGGCTAAGCCGATGGCAAGGACAGTAGAGAGAATGGAAACAATTTGGCTGGCTTTACGATTTTCAGTCATGTGGTCTCCCAACAAGGCATTGAAGTAATGCTTACAGTGTACTATTTACGTCCGGAAATGGGCTATTTGTTATCAAGATCATAGTGTTAACTTGGCAACTTTATTGTTAGTAGATATGTCTTGCCCCTCGAAAAGGCAATTCACTCATTTGGTGCTAGTAATGCACAGACTTGGTGCTAATCAAAGCCATTTGGTGCGATGAGGACTGTTTTCATTTTCCCATTCCCTGTAATTGCGAGTGTTTAAACCCTACAGAATACGGGTATATAAATTGCTTTATTATCAATAAACTAGATTCAAGGGATTGAACATGAACTTAACAACAACAGAAAAACGCTGGCTACCATGGTTTGGGAGCACGGGGAAAATCGCGATGCGTCTGGCTTGTTTTGCCAATCGCAGTCGCATTAATGAGCTTGAGCAAACGTTCGAGAGCATTGCTCAAACTCGGGTGAAGCTCTTAGAAACATGGACGCTTAATCAATGGCGGTTCTTAGAAGATGCCGCTTTCTATCTCTCCTCGAAGACGCAAGATGAACAAGCTGAGGCGCTCGATTTATTGCTTAAACGCAGCAAAGACTTCACAGAGCTTTTTTTGGTTGATAGCACCGGTGTAACGACCTGCTCAAGTTATCGTGAGCATAATGGACAAAAACTTACCGCTCCGAAAGCATTAGAACTGGGTCAAGTGAGGCCATTTTTACATGGCCCTTACGTTGACCAGAGAACGCTAACGATAGGGGCGTCATCATCCAAGTTTCATGATGTTGTTACCCTGATGTTCTATCAACCCCTTGATGCGAGTCAACCCAACTCTCCAGTGCTCTGCGGGCGTGTGCCAAATGATGTACTAGGAGATTTGATACAGCGAGAGGCGGGGCATATCTATAGTGAGTCAGGGGATAACTACTTATTTATGGTTGAGTCGAAGTTCGATCCAACCATCACACAAGGTGTTGCACTGTCGCGTTCTAGATTTGAAGATAATACCTTTTCCCATGGAGAGAACTTAAAGCAAGGGGTTCAAACGGATTGGGGAACGGTGCAAATTCGTCATCACACCGAATTTGAAGTGGTGTTTAATGATCCCGCGACCAATCAACTCCACCCGGGTGTGCGCGAAACGATCAAAAATGGCAGCAATGTATATGTTGATTATCCTGGATACTCGGACTATCGCCATATTCCGGTGATTGGTAAGGGCGTGACATTTCAGTTGCCTGGCTCCATTGATCGATGGGGCATGATGTGTGAGTCGGATTTGGAAGAAGTGCACCGCCATCGGTCGCTGGTGGGGCGCTTAACTCGTCGCTTTATGGCTTCAGCCATGTTGGTCACACTATTGCCAGTGGCGCTTCAGCACTTTTTGGGTTGGGATCCGTATTCGAGTGCGGGCATATCACTGCTAAGTGCTGGTGCATTAACGCTACTGTTTCGATCACGGACAGCGAAACCTTTGTCGCGAAGCCTTGAACAGATGACAGGTGTGATGAAAGTATTGGCCGAAGGAGATGGAAATCTAAAGCAGCGGCTTGATGCCTCCAAGTTTAAAGCGGACGAGACAGGGGATTTAGGCAGGTGGACAAACAGCTTCATTGATAACTTAGAAACAGTTGTATCAGAGTTGGTGTTTGCGAGTCGTGAAGTGAACAATGTCTCTGAATCTATGTTTCGTTGTAGTCAGCGATTGTCCAAGTCCAGTGAGGATACGTCTGGATCCATCTCTCAGCTTATTGATCTTTCCGAGCAGCAAGTTGAAGAAATCCGTTCTGCTAATGATAATGCGAGAGAAATGCATGTGTTGATGACGGAGTCTGTTGAACGTGCGCATCAGGAGTATGAAACGGCTCGTAGTAGCGCCGATAACATTAAAGATATTGTTCAATCCTCGTCTACCAGTGTAAATGACGTGAATAATGAAATGGAAAAGATAAGTGACATCGTCACATTGATAACAGACATTACTGCACAGACCAATTTACTCGCGCTGAATGCGGCCATTGAAGCGGCGAGGGCAGGTGAGCACGGTAGAGGCTTTTCTGTGGTCGCAGATGAGGTGCGAACGTTGGCAGACAGAACGGCTGCGGCAGCGAAGGATATTGGTGATTTGATGGAGCAATTAAGGCTTCAGTCTGAAAAGGCGGTGAATACCATGCGAGCGGGAATTGAAAATGTTGAAAGCAATGCGTATTTAGCGGATACATCGAAGCAAAATGAACAGCTACAACAATCTGTGAACTCGTTGTTTGCTGCAATCACTGGGCTTGCGGAGATGAGTAACACCAACTCGCAGACGGCGGAGCATGCTGCTGAGTCGACAAGTTCACTGCAATATCAGTCTAAGCAGTTGGCGCGTCGTACATCACTTATGCAAAACTCCATCTCAAGGCTAGATCAATTGGTTGGCCGATTTGAAGTGTAGTTACCACAACAAAGGAGGTGCAAGCCTCCTTTCTGTTTTAACGCTCTTTAAGCCGCTTTATTAATACCATTAGCTTCTATTAGCTCCGCCAACTTAGCCTTGTCTACGATAACACTTCGAAGATCCTGGTTTCTCTTCGCTTCATACATGGCAAAGTCAGTATAGATGAGTAGCTGCTTAATACTTAGCTCGCTGCTGTCTGGTAAGAACACGCCTACCGCTGCGTGAAGCTGCAGTGTTTCATCTTGGCCACGAAGTTTAAAATCAAAACTCTCTAATCGTGGTAGCAATTCCGACAATTTATCTCTATTCAGAGACGTAATAGCAACAAACTCATCACCACCAATTCGATAGCTCGTCCCTTTGACCGTTTGGCGCAGTAGCTTGGCGTAGCATCTAAGCACTTGGTCGCCGACAGTATGGCCGTAAGTGTCGTTTATTTGTTTGAACCCATTAAGGTCAATATAAATAAGTCCGTTTCCTTTGCCCAATGATTGTTTACGAATACGGTTCAAAGCATAGCGATTCTTTAGCTTAGTTAGGGCGTCGTGGTTTGCTCTATGGTTGGTGAGATAGCCAAACACGATGGTCACTAAAATAAACAATCCAAGCAGAACATTGATTATATTCAGCCGCTTTTTATCTAGCTCTTTTTTATTGAGCTCTCGCCAGTTTGCTGGTGGTTGATATTTCTGGTGAATCGCTTCTGTATCGACAAAGTCCAACGTACGGTTGAACAATTTTGCCAGAGTTTCACCACGCTCTGATTTCGGAAAACCAAAACTAAGCTGAGACTGATAAAAGGGTTTGAAGTAGTGGTCTTCGGTAATTTCTGACAGAACTTGCTCGTAGAGTAGGGTATTGAGTGTGACGCGGTTAGTGACGGCGTAGTCAATGGTACCGGCAATTAGACCTCGCACCATAGCTTCGGTGTCTTTGAAATAAACCAGTTCTTTATTTGGTAGCAATCGTCTGGTGATGGTGGCAAAAACATCATTTTCTACAACACCTACGCGCTCAGCAAAAAGCTCAGAGATATGTCTATAGACTTCTTCTTTAAACCCAACACGTTTTGCAATCACTCCATCGATGGAAGCAAAAGGCCGACTGAATATCATATGTTTTTTACGATGCTTGAGATCGGCAATAGGGGTCATTACGTCGTGTTCGGCAAGCATTAGTTTTTGCAGTGACGCCGCCCAGGCTTTGTTTGGCTCATATACAAGCTCACATTGTAATGAACCAAGACGACAAACTTCTTTAACTAATTCAACGGCAACACCTTGAACACGGCCATCTTGGGATTGATAGACATAGGGCTTTCTGTGATTTAGATGAACCTCAAGCGGTGCACTCAGGTCTAGGCCTGAAGATTCAATGTCACTTTTAAGCTGTTTGATTGCTATGTTGGTGATGTAGCTTTCGATATAGCTGCGTATCTGCTTCTGAACAGTATCTTGTGAGATTATTTGACTGAACTTCGCTAGTAGCGGTGCATTTTCTGGTTTATTCGTAATGATAGAAACTGGCGGTATTGAGACTCTATCATTAATTAGAGCCGCTTTAAATCCAGCATTCAAAAACCATTCTAGCTGCAAAAATGTACCAATGAAGCCATCGATATCTCCGCTGCGCATGCTTTCAAACACCACGTCATTGTCGTTAAAGCTTAAGACCCGTTTTTCGGGGTAGTAGCGTTGAATAATATCGTTAAACGCTGTCCCCATTGTGGTGCCAATCACAGACAGCTCGTCAAAGCTTTGCCCTGATTGGGTAAACAAATAGGTGGGTTCTATATTGATCGGCGGCGAAAAAATAAATCGCTTGGAGCGAGCTTTAGTAAAAGTGATGTTAGAGATAAAATCGAGTTTGCGATTTTCAACAGCATTTAGTCGCTCAGTAAAATCTGATACCGCAACATATTTAAAATGAAAGTTTGATTGACTCTCAATGGTCGAAAAAATAAATCTCGCTAAGAAGTCCCGCTCGTGGGCGGAGACTAGAAAGGTTTTATTTTCCGTGCTGGCGGCATGTGCGCTTGGAAAGGCATTAATGACGACTAGAGCAGTAGAGAAAACAATGACAACAAGGTGATGCATACAGCGAACTCTCAACTCCAGTGACTCCTTCCATGGCATTTTTGGGTAGAGGTAAGTCACTATTCTAGCCGCTGTATGCCATATTGCAATGTTAACCAACTGAAAACAAAATAGAAGTCTAGAAATGGTATTGAAACGCAATGATATGTCGAGTTGAGTCTAATTTTTTGCGGCAAAAAGGCGACGTGAAACGTCGCCTTGTGAGGTAATTCTGTCAATGATTGTTTTAGACCATGACGGCATCATTGCTGTTGTCATGACCTCGATCACGATTAGCAATATGAAGTCCCCACATCGCCAACAGTGCCATGATAAGCATAATTACCCCGAGCGGAAGTTGGCTGCTAGCAGGGATAACTGAGGCCCCAAGTGTGGCAAGTCCAGCTCCAAGGTTCTGCATGCCACCCAATACTGCGCCACCTGTACCCGCATGATTTGGGAATGGCGTTAACGCGCCTGTTGTCGCCGCTGGGAATAAGACACCAGCACCTAGAAAATAGACTGTGGATCCAAATGTCAGTGTCCAAGCGTCGGTTGCGCCTTGTAGACCTGGAAGTAACACCACCACAGAGCCAAGTACAATAGCAGCCAAGCCAAACTTGAATGCTGCTTGTGTTCCGTAACGTCTGGCCAGCATGGAGGAGAAACCAGCACCCAGCAAATAGCCTGGGATTGGCATTACAAACAGAATGCTAACAGTCAGCGCGGATAGTTTAAGTACACCACCAAACAGTACGCCGGCCGCTGCTTCGAATACAGCAACTCCAGCGAAAGTCGCTACAAGACAAATCACGTAACCTTGAAAGCGACGATCGGCCAGCACAAAGCGGTAGTTGTCCATTGCTGAGCTTTTACTTCTAAGTTCTTGAGGTAGCGTTTCCATCAGCTTCGATGCCATTACAATCACCACGGCAACGGCAAACAAAGTTAAGAACAGGTAGCTTGAGCGCCAGCCCAGTGTTTCTGTAAACACGCCACCAAGCACGGGTGCAAGCAGTGGTGAAAAAATCACGCACATACTAATGATGCTGTTTGCGCGGTGCAGTTCTTCCCCGGAGAAACAGTCACGAGAGAGTGTACGAGACATCGCTCCGCCGCTACCGATGCCAGCGCCTTGAATGAAGCTGCCCAACAAAAATAGCTCGAATGAGTGAGCGAACAGACTAATAACAGCACCGACAAGGTAGATAGCCAATCCAACTAGAATGATAGGCTTACGACCTAATTTATCTGATACAGGACCATATACGAACTGGGATAAACCGTAAGGGATCAAATAACACGCCATTACAGCTTGTAGCATGGCGGGGTTAACGCGAAACTCTTGCGCCATTTGCCCAATAGATGGGACATACATGGTTTGAGTCATTTGACCTACGGCGGTCAGAATAGCGATCAAAAAGGTCAGCTTTGCTAATGGAAATTTGGATGACATTTCTCAAATATCTCGTAAACAATAGGGAGTGATGAAACCTGCCTAGGATTTGCCCTGTCAGTGTTAGGGCGCAGATATTAGTGTCAGTTTGGGCTTTCATCAATAACAAAGCGTGATGTTAATCACGATAAATATTTCATCTATTGATTAGAAAAAATAATGCGAGTGTCCGCGGGCTTGGATACTCGCGGGTTGGTTATTTTGCTGTGGCTTGAGCAACAGCCAATAAGTCGGCTTCTGATGTTGCAGCATGCTGATATACGTGAACATCGCGTTGTGGGAATGGAATACTGATGCCGTTACTATCGAGCTGTTTCTTCACGTCTTCAGTAACGTCCCAATAAACGTCCCAGTAGTGTTCTGTTCTCACCCATGGCCTTACAATGAAATCCACAGAACTCTCGTTTAAGGTATGAACATAGATTATCGGCTCTGGTGATTTAAGCACTTTTGGGTGCGCCGCAAGAATGTCAGAAAATACCTGTTTTGCCTTGTCTATGTCATCGCCATAACCAATACCAAACGTCATGTCTACACGTCGAGTTTTCTCAGCCGTAATGTTGTTAATGGTGTCACCCCAAATCTTGTTGTTTGGGATCACCAAGCGCTGGTTATCAACGGTTCTTATTGTGGTAGAAACCAGGCTCATATGATTCACCGTGCCTGAAATCCCAGCCACTTTAACAAGGTCACCCACATCAAAAGGACGATAGATAAGAATCATCATGCCTGATGCAAAGTTAGATAATGTATCTTGTAGAGCAAAACCGATGATCACACCTGCGACACCGAAACCAGTCAGTAGCGGGCCGAGCTCTATCCCTAATTGTGATAATGCGATAAGCAGACCAAGGGTTGTGACGCCTTTTTGTGCCATCGAGACAAAGAAGTCTTGCATCAGTACACTGAATTTCATGGTTGAGTGACTAACACTCTTGCGTACTGCTTTACCGACAATTTTTGCGAATGAGCGCGATAACCATAGGATGATACCAAAGACAAAGATCTTCACGATAAGTGACGGAGTGTGTTCCATTGCCCAGTCTTTGAAAGCGCCCAGCCACTCTGTGAGTAGCCCCATCATCACGCTGACATCAAGAATATCAGTGCTAATATCTCCGGTAATCGTAAACAGCAGTTGCTTGTAATCGGTTGTGTCAACACCATACTGCTCAAGTAAAGTAATGCTTGATTCTAGGCTTAAGATCAATAGGTTGATTTGACCTGTAATTCGAATCGCATCTTTTTGCAGGGAGGCTTTTTCTTCTTCCGGAAGATAAGCCAGCCTGTCATTAACATCACTTAACTGACTGTCTAGATACAAAACAGAATTATAGAGAAAATCCGCACGCTTTTTTAAATCACGCTCCAATGTGTTGCGTGCTTCAGTTGTATCTATCCCTAAGTCAGACGCCCATTTTAGAGTCGTGGACAGATCCGCATAGTATTCGTCCATTGTCGTAATGCGTTTTTGCATTGCGAACTGAACTTCGTCTTTAGCTGCATCTATGGCCTTTTTTGACTCTTTCAAGAGTCGCTCTAGGTCTTGTTCATTTACTGCAAGAAGGTTTTGCATTAACGTTATCTGGCTAGCGACAATTTGTTTGTTAGTTTCCGCATCTTTGCTGTTCACTAAGCGCTCGGACAATGATTGTCGAAGGGTATCGTTCTTGCGATCGACGATGCTCTCTTCAAATCGATTCAGCTCAGCGTAGTTACTGAGACGTTCAACGTCGAGAATAAGTGCTTCAGACTGAGACATTAAAGTCTGGTTGGTTGACGATACGCTATCCGAAGCCAAAGTCGTAATGGGTAGGGCAGTTCCAATTACCAATGCTAAAACAAGGGTTAGTTTGCTTTTCATTCGCTTTCTCAGAAGTTAATAAGTTTCAGATTTATCGCTGGGCGATCCATAAGTAAGTTTTTCGTGCAATCCAATAACCGGCTTGGGCTACGGCTTTGATTACTGTAAAGCTAAAGTTGGCGATGGAAGTGATCAGGTCACCCGTGCCCACCATAAGTTTGTATGCGTCGGTATGTTGAAATTCTCTATAGGTCATCATGTCTGCTCCACGTTGTCTGGAGCACATAGTAGCGAGATATAAATTGTAAAGTTGCCATTTTGTGCCACAGGCTTTGAAAAGCCGAAAAGACTATCTGAGCGGGAAATGACGAGCGATAGTTAAGGCAATAAAGCAGGTATTTTATTGCTCAATATCAGAGTAAGAGAATGTTAACGGGAATTGTCTGATTAAGTACTAAGCTTGGATTTCAGTAGGAAGGTTTAGTACCAAAAAAAGCCGACATTTTGTCGGCTTTGGAATCTTGGTTAGGCAGAAACCACGTCAATGATGTCGTGGTAATTTATTTAAGAGTGGATGTCCGATTTAAGCTGACCCTTGCGGGTGCGAAGTCCTGCTTCCAATTTTTTTAACGATGCCGCGATAGCGGGGTACATGATGTCGTGGGTGGCTTTGGCTGAGACTCGTACGCCTTCATAGTTGGTGAATACTTCCACCTCATGTTGGTCATGCTCTTTTCTAATGATGATGTCGCTACTAATGAGCTGTGGGAAGTGATCCGCAATTTTTTCGAACTTGCTTTCTATTTCTTCTCTTGAGTCGTCGCCGATCGATACGTGATGGGTCTGAATGTTTATTTTCATTAATTGCACCTCTCCTTTCACTACGTATTTTAAACCTAGCAAAGGAGAGGGCGTTTGACAAAGTCGTTACCGTTACCACTTTGAGTGCAAGGGGTTACTGAGACAGTGTTTTCTCTAGCTGCTTAACCGAATAACTGTATGTGAACCAAGCACTTATTCCTGCTAGAACGTTGCCAATTAGCGCACCATAAAAGAGCCCTTGAATTCCCCCAAACTGTGCACCGAGCCACAAACAAGGCAAGAAAAATGCAAACAATCGAAGAGTCGAAATGGTTAGAGCGGTTTTGGCTTTGCCTAGAGCATTTGAGATAGACACCATAAGCATACATACGCCAAGTGGGCCTAAACTAAATGGCACTAATATCAGGTGATAGTTCAAGATCTGAAAGACATAGTCTTCACTGGTCATGAGAGAGGAAAGCTGAGTGGCAAATAGCCAAGTAATGACGGCGACTAACAACTGAAATCCTAAAATGTAGCCTACGGCGATGTTAACCAGCTTTTTGATGTCCTCGAGATTTTTTGCGCCAAGCAGTTTGCCCACCATAGGCGGCATCGACATGGTTAAGGCAAGCACGGTCACAATGGCAAAAAACTCGTAACGTGAGCCAAGAGCCCAAGCTGCAACGGCTGCAGTGCCGAAAGTCGCGAGCAACTTTGTTGCCAGCATAGAGGATAGCGGTGGTAGTAGTTGGCTGACCATGGCGGGTGCCATGATTTTCCAAATCGAGCGCAAACTCTCGCCGATATCCACATTAGACCAATTAAATGATGCCCAGTTTTTTGACACTACTTTCGGGGCGACGACTGCAATGCCAATACCAAAGGCAACGATAGTTGCAATGGCAGCACCGTTGATGCCCATGTCAAAAGTAAAAATAAATAGAGGGTCAAGCGCAAGGTTGATAATGCTGGTAATGACCATCATCATTCCCGGCAACACAGTATTGCCGTTGGCGCGGCAGACACTGTAGTAAAAGTAAAGTACCGCACCTACCCATGAGCTCAATAGCCAATATGGCCAATAGCTATCAATGACCGGATAAACGCTTTCAGGGGCGCTTAACAGGGCAAGAATTGGGTGGCGGATAAACCAGATCAGCACGCCGATGATTGCCACGCCAGCACTGCCAAACACCAATATCAACCCACCTAACTGCTTTGCGTATTCATCATTGTTCCCGCCAAGTGCTCTGGAAATGATGGCTGTCGTTGCAATGCCAAGACCCACCTGTATACCAATGATCACCATTTGCATCGGCAGGGTAAAACCTTGTGCCGCGAGTGGCAGTACACCTAGCTGGCCAATAAATGCACTGTCTACCAGTTGAAAGCTCATGAGTGATAGGACACCTAGTACCATAGGTAATGTCATATTAAACAGTTGTTTAGCTAGCTGTTTTGAATCTTTATCCACGTTGTTCTCTTTGTTTTGTTTCTAATGCTGCTAGTAAAGGGTAGGGCAAATAAAACAACAAAGACGGGCAGTGTGCCCGTCTTTGTATTGAACAGACCTTTAATTACTATTCTTCAAACTTGTCGGCGTAGCCTTTTGGAGGTGGTGTCCAGCCACGCTCACGAGAGTGTTTGTCGTTGCGATCAATTTGCATCGCGTCCTTAATAAAACCCTCTAGTTCTATAAATAGATCACGGTAGTTATTATCAAAGCGCTCACCCTCAGCGCCACCTTTCCAACCTTCATAGAGACGGTCTGATTGCTTGTCTTCAATAACTTTGTAAGTGGTCTTTTGTTGTTCCACAAAGAAAGGATGGAAGCCTAAACAATTCATCGTTTTAGCACCAAGCTCTAGTGCCGAATGATAGGTTTCTGATTCAATGTAGTCCGCACCAGCTTGTCTGAGCTGGTAGCCATGTCCACGGTCGAATGCTCTTGCGAGAATTTTCACGTGAGGGTACGTATGTTTAACATACTTTACAAGCTCGATACTGGCTTCTTGATTGTCAATGGCGACGACGAGCAGTTTTACTTCCTCGATCCCCGCGGTATGAAGAATGTCAGGTTTGGAGGCATCACCAAAGAAGGCTTTGGTACCAATTTGGCGCATGTTATCCACCTGGTCAGCTCGGACATCTAATGCCACCGTCCTTACATGATTGGCGACCAGCAGTCGGTTAACGATTTGTCCGAAGCGACCCATACCCGCAATTAGCACGCTACCACGTTCGTCAACGGTGTCTGCTTCTCTATCGTTACTCTCTTTCTCAAAGCGGGGTAAGATGACTTTGTCAAATAAGATAAATAGGCCAGGTGTTAGGAACATGGAGAGCGCGACGACCAGCGAAAGCGTTTGTGCAATGTCATTTGGCAATACATGGTTTTGAACCGAGAAGCTCAATAGTACAAAACCAAACTCCCCCGCCTGCGCCAAACTTAATGTAAATAACCAGCGAGCGCTGTTTTGTATTTTGAATATCATGGCCAGAATGTAGAGCACTGCTGCTTTCAACATCATGACACCGAGAGTTAAACCAATGATAACAAAGAAGTCGTTAAACAATATTTCGAAGCTGATGCCTGCACCAACAGTGATGAAGAAAAGCCCCAACAATAATCCTTTAAATGGGTCGATATTAGACTCAAGCTCGTGCCTGAACTCACTGTTTGCTAGAACAACACCCGCAAGGAACGTACCCAGAGCAGGAGATAGCCCCACTAAGCTCATTAATGCGGCAATCCCAATCACTAACATTAACGCTGTAGCGGTAAAGATCTCTCTAAGACCTGAAGACGCAACAAAGCGGAATAGCGGCCGACTTAAGAAGTGCCCACCAACCACAACCACGGCGATAGACGCAGTAATCACTAGGCCATAGACCCAGCCGGGCAAGCCTGCGACCAAACTAATCTGCTCATGATGTTCTGCGGCTTGATCAACTGCATTTTGGGCTTGCTCAACCAACTCCGGGATAGCTAAAAGTGGAATGAAGGCGAGCATTGGAATGACGGCAATGTCTTGGAACAGCAACACAGAAAATGAGCTTTGGCCGCCTTCCGTTTTTGCTAACCCCTTTTCATTAAAGGTTTGCAGCACAATAGCGGTGGAAGAGAGCGCAAAAATAAGACCAATGGTTAATGAAACACTCCATGTTTGTCCAAGTGCCAATGCAATACCCATGACAGCAGCGGCCGTACCACCCACTTGAATGCCTCCTAGGCCAATAAGCTTGTGGCGCATCCCCCATAGCATTTTGGGTTCTAACTCAAGGCCAACTAAAAATAGCATCATCACGACACCAAATTCAGCAAAGTGTTGAATTGTCGTCGTTTCTTCGCCAACCAGTCCGATAATCGGCCCTATGACAACGCCTGCAATCAAGTAGCCGAGAACAGAGCCAAGGCCAAGTCGTTTAGCAATAGGTACGGCAATGACGGCGGCAACCAAATAGACGAATGCTTGTAAAAAATACTCGGTCATGATGTACCCTCATCAGATTTAGCGGTTTGCTCTTGAGGCCAATAGTGATTGAGTTTTTCCATTGGCATAGCTTGTTGGATATCGAATTTATCTTCGACGAGTAGGGTGAGTAACTCACGCCAGCGTTCCCGATGCTCTGGTATGCGTCGCTCTTCTTGTGCCGTACGAGAGCCAAACAGACAAAATGGAGGAAGGTAGATCATGCCCGTCAACGTTGCAGTCTGTTCTAATGGTTGGAGCAACTCTCTGATTGTGAAATGGTTATAGCCGTCAGTTTGATACGCTTCCGCTCTACCGCCTGCGGAGATAGCACAGAAAAATGTCTTTCCATGCAGGGCAGTACCGTCTTGACCATAAGCAAATCCATATTCTAGGACTAAGTCTTGCCATTCTTTCAGAATAGAGGGTGTTGAATACCAGTAGAGAGGAAATTGGAAGATGATGATGTCATGATCAATGAGTCGTTGTTGCTCTTTATCAATGTTGATGTTGTACGTAGGGTACTCGTAATAGAGATCCACTGCAGTCACGCCCTTGACGGATGTTGCGTCTCGAAACATGGGAGCGTTGACTTCAGATCGGCGTTGTGAAGGATGAGCGTAAAGCACAAGAACTTTTTTGTTATCTTCGGGCATAATAGCTTCCGCTTGACGTTTTCTATGAGTCTTAATATTTAGTACACAACAAGCTATTTTTCAATTGGTTACCATCTAGTGACCACGGTAATACTTTTACCTATCAATGGCTGGATGTATTCATGACAGTTTAGGTGATAAGGAGTTGTTTTGAGCAAAATTACTATCCGACCAGCAACAACCCATGATGCTCGGTGGCTACTGAAACTTTATCAACAAACAATTCGCACTGTAAATCGCAAAGATTACAATAAGATGCAGGTTGATTGCTGGGCTCCGTTAGACATGGAAATAGAGGTGTTTGAGCGCTATATTGATTTAAAGCAGCCATTTGTCGCTACTGACGGTGAACGTATCCTTGGTTACAGCGATGTACAGCCGGATGGTCTTATTGATCATTTTTATTGTCATCATAAATCTCAAGGGCAAGGTGTTGGCCGTGCTTTGATGAATGTCATTCATGAAAAGGCAAATGAGATGGCCTTACCCAAGCTTTACTCTTTTGTAAGCATCACGGCCAAGCCGTTTTATCTTCATTTTGGGTTTGATATCGTTAGAGAAAATGAAGCAAATGTTCGTGGTGTAGGGTTAAAAAACTTTTTGATGGAAAAAGAGATTGGATGATAATGGACTCAATGTTTGAAGTTAAATCACTAACACATGATGAGTTACCGTTAGATCTGCTTCTGATTGCGGATCCAGAAATTGCCCGCGATTGCCATAGTTTATAAATATGAAAGTAGGAGGCTCTGATGGGTGAAATGTACACCAAGCATGCGGACAAATATGCCGAAGCGATTGAAAACAATGCATATAATGCACTCTATGAACGCCCATCTACGCTTGCGCTCGTTGGTGATGTGAACAATAAACGGGTGCTTGACTTAGGCTGTGGCCCAGGCGTGTACGCGGAACACTTCGTCAAGCAAGGCGCAACTGTCACAGCGATTGATATATCAGAGGAAATGGTAGAGTTGACTCAACGTCGTCTGGGTGACGCTGTCACATGTTATTCGCAAGATTTAACAGAAGGCTTACCCAAAGAATCCAGCGATCAGTACGACATCGTTGTCTGCCCCCTGATGATTCATTACTTAGAAGATTTGGTACCTTTGTTTACAGAAGTTCAGCGTGTTCTGAAAACGGGGGGAACCTTTGTGTTTTCAACTCACCATCCGATCATTGATTTTGAAGATGATGCCTTCAATAACTATTTTGATGTAGAACGTATTACTGAGCACTGGGATACCGTCGGTGAGCCAGTGGAGGTTTCGTTTTTTAGACGTTCATTGACTAACTTATTTGATAGCTTATCTGAAACTGGTTTTATTTTAGATAAGTTTTCTGAAGGTAAACCGGCACCGGAGATGCAAGCGGTGGCACCTGAGACATTTGAGCGACTATCTCGTCGTCCAAACTTCATCTTCATCCGAGCTCAAGCCAAATAATCGCCTCTAGAAAACCGCGATTACTCATCGTTTCCTGCTAGTTTTTCATCAAAAGGGCAAAAAACGTGTTTTTTTTGCCCAATAACCCGTTCAATTTACAAATCAATTTGGCATTAGCGGCGGGTTTTATTAGTATGTACAGCTATCAAAAAACACCCTTATGGATACTACCGGACGGTAGACGAGGAAACGATGCAACATCTAGAAGAGATCATTGCTAACGCGGGCACAGCGATTGACGCTGCAGACTCGCTAGTCGCACTTGACGAAGTGCGTGTTCAGTATCTAGGAAAGAAAGGTGAGCTAACGGCTCAACTTCAAAGCCTAGGTAAACTACCACCAGAAGAGCGCCGCAGTGCTGGTCAAGAGATCAACAAAGCAAAAGGCGTGGTTCAGCAAGCTATCGCGGCACGTAAAGATGCACTACAACGTGCAGAGCTTGAAGCGAAGCTAGCGGCAGAAACTATCGACGTAACCCTACCAGGTCGTCGTATCGAGAACGGCGGTTTACACCCAGTTACTCGTACTGTTGAGCGTATTGAAAAGTTCTTTGGTGAGTTAGGCTTTAGCACTGAGTCTGGTCCTGAAATTGAAGATGCATTTCATAACTTTGATGCACTGAACATTGCAGAAGATCACCCAGCTCGTACTGACCACGACACCTTTTTCTTCAATCCAGATCTGATGCTACGTACCCACACGTCTGGTGTACAGATCCGTACGATGGAAAATGGCAAACCACCATTCCGTTTCATCGCACCTGGCCGTGTATACCGTAACGACTACGACCAAACACACACGCCGATGTTCCACCAAGTGGAAGGCATGCTTGTTGACGAGAATGTTAACTTCGCACAGCTGAAAGGTATCCTGCACGACTTCCTAACAAACTTCTTCGAAGAAGATCTTGAAGTTCGTTACCGTCCGTCATATTTCCCATTCACTGAACCTTCAATGGAAGTGGACGTTAAGCGTAAAGACGGCAAATGGTTAGAAATCTTAGGCTGTGGCATGGTGCACCCAAATGTACTTCGCAGCGTAGGCATCGACCCTGAAAAATACTCTGGTTTTGCATTCGGCATCGGTATCGAGCGTCTAGCGATGCTTCGTTACGGCGTAAATGACCTACGTTCGTTCTTCGAGAACGACCTACGTTTCCTAAAACAGTTCAAGTAATCCAGAGGGTTCATCACAATGAAATTCAGCGAATCATGGCTTCGTGAGTGGGTAAACCCTTCAGTATCTACTGACGAACTTACGCACCAAATTACAATGGCTGGTCTAGAGGTAGACGACGTACTACCTGTGGCTGGTTCTTTCACTGGCGTTAAAGTAGGTAAAGTGGTTGAGTGCGGTCAGCACCCAGACGCAGACAAACTACGCGTAACTAAAGTTGATGTTGGCGCCCAAGACGAAAATGGCGAAAAGCAACTGCTAGACATCGTTTGTGGCGCGCCTAACTGCCGTGAAGGTTTGAAAGTAGCAGTAGCAACAGTTGGTGCTGTTCTTCCGGGCGATTTCAAAATCAAGAAAGCAAAACTACGCGGTCAACCTTCACACGGTATGCTGTGCTCATTTACTGAGCTAGGTATCGATGTTGAATCTGACGGCATCATGGAACTGGCTGAAGACGCAGTAATCGGTACTGATTTCCGTGACTTCCTAGGTCTTGATGACGTGACTGTTGACGTAGACCTAACAGCAAACCGCGCTGACTGTTTCAGCATCCGTGGTCTTGCTCGTGAAGTTGGCGTTCTAAACCGTGCTGATGTAACAGCACCAGCGGTTAACCCTGTTGAAGCATCTATTGCTGATGTAGCTTCTATTGAAGTTAAAGCAACGGAAGCGTGTCCACGTTACCTAGGTCGTATCGTTAAGAACGTGAACGTTCAAGCGGAAACGCCACTATGGATGCAAGAGAAATTGCGTCGTTGTGGAATTCGCTCTATCGACCCTGTTGTAGACATTACTAACTATGTACTTCTAGAGCAAGGCCAGCCAATGCACGCGTTCGATCTTGCTAAGATTGAAGGTGGCATCGTTGTTCGTATGGCAGAGCAGGGCGAGAAACTGACTCTTCTAGACGGTACTGAAGCTGAACTAAACGCAGATACACTGGTTGTTGCAGACCACAACAAAGCACTCGCTATCGCGGGTATCTTTGGTGGTGAAAAGTCTGGTGTAACTACTGAGACCAAAGATGTACTTCTAGAGTGTGCGTTCTTCGCACCTGATCATATCCGTGGTCGTGCTCGTAGCTACGGTCTGCACACTGATTCTTCAATGCGCTTCGAGCGTGGTGTGGACTATGCACTGCAAGTAAGCGCAATGGAACGTGCAACGGAGCTTCTGGTTGAAATCTGTGGCGGTGAAGTAGCACCTGTTGTTGCTGTTGAATCTGACGCTGATCTTCCTAAGCCAAACACTGTTGAACTGCGCCGTACTAAGCTAGATTCACTTCTTGGTCACCACATCGCTGATGCTGAAGTTGTTGAGATCCTAGAACGCTTAGGTCTAACAGTAACGACGACTGATACTGGCTGGACTGGTGTTGCACCAACATGGCGTTTTGACATCGCAATCGAACAAGACCTGATTGAAGAAGTGGGTCGTATCTACGGTTACGACAACATTCCAAATCAACACCCTGCCGCAACACTTAAGATGCACAACCACGTTGAAGCGAATCTTCCGCTTAAACGCGTACGTGACCTACTTGTTGATCGTGGCTACCATGAAGCGATTACATACAGCTTCGTTGAGCCAGAACAGCAAAAGCTTGTTGTGCCAGACGTTGAGCCGCTGATTCTGCCATTCCCAATCTCTGCGGACATGTCAGCAATGCGTCTTGGTCTTATCCAAGGTCTTCTAAACACGGTTGTTCACAACCAGAAGCGTCAGCAACCACGCGTTCGTTTATTCGAATACGGTTTGCGTTTCATTCCATGCGAGAGCGCTGAAAATGGCATGCGCCAAGACCCTATGCTTGCTGGTGTGATTGCGGGTACTCGCAGCGAAGAGCATTGGGATATTGAAACCAATACGGTTGACTTCTTTGACCTTAAAGGCGACCTAGAAGCAATTCTAGAACTGTCTGCAAACGAGAAAGCATACTCATTTGCTGCGGCGAAACATCCAGCACTTCACCCAGGTCAATCTGCAGCAATCGTTGTAGATGGCAAAGAGGTTGGTGTCATTGGTACTATTCACCCAGAGCTAGAGCGTAAGTTCGGTCTAAACGGTCGTACTATCGTATTCGAAGTTGAATGGTCTGCGATCAACACGAAAGTGATTCCAGAAGCGGCAGGGCTTTCTAAGTTCCCTGCAAACCGTCGTGACATCGCCGTTGTTGTTGATGAAGCGGTAGCTTCTGGTGACATCGTTGCTGCTTGCCTAGAGCAAGGGGGCGAGTTCCTAAAAGACGCGAAGCTATTCGACGTATACGTTGGTAAGGGCGTTGAAGAAGGCAAGAAGAGCCTAGCAATTGCTCTGACTCTACAGTCTCTAGAGCGCACGCTTGAAGATGCTGATATCGCAGGTGCGGTAGATGCAATTGTTGCTCATATTTCTGAGAAATTTGGTGCATCACTGCGTGACTAATCGCGATTAGCGTATCAACGTGAATTACCTGAAAAAGCGAGTTGCTGAAAAGTAACTCGCTTTTTTTATACCTCGATATAATGGGGAAGAAAAACCCAGTTTCATATCGAATGTATATTGCAACTCTCTGTTTTTACACAATAAATTACAACTCATCTGCATCAAGGTCACTATTTTCAATTTTGTTTGTAATTTTATTAAAACCTGCTTTTGTTTTAATTTTTAGAATAATACTCTACTCGATCGTTTTTGGGTAATCTATATCTCTAAATTATGCTAAAAACACGATAACTTGCTAAAACTTAAAGCAAAATCCTGACATAGTTCTGAAATAAAAAAGTTGGCGAAAATCAGAAGGTTGGCTTACACTTTTCAAAGTTGGCCTGTTATGTTGTTGATTGGTCGAACGAAATCTTAAGCGTTATCACTGTGATAACAAGGTATGAATTAGCTTTGAGGGGAGTTTTATGGCGCTCACAAAAGCCGATCTGGCTGAGAACCTATTTGAGAAACTCGGATTCAGTAAAAGGGATGCCAAGGAAACGGTAGAAGTGTTTTTCGAAGAAATTAGAAAATCACTTGAAAGTGGCGAACAGGTAAAACTGTCGGGTTTTGGTAATTTTGACTTGCGTGACAAAAATGAACGCCCGGGTCGAAACCCCAAAACTGGTGAAGACATTCCCATTTCCGCTCGACGCGTAGTGACATTCCGTCCGGGTCAGAAACTGAAGGCTCGAGTCGAAAATATCAAAGTGGATTAATGTCCTACTGTTAAACAAAAAGACCACCTAGTGTGGTCTTTTTGTGTTTTAGGGGCTAGGTGTTAGAGGGTATCGAATGCTAAGCCATTGTCCTTATAGAGCGACCTAGGCCGCTCGAATGTTGGTGGTAATGTAAGGTTGCCAAGCGTTTTGATACAGCTCCATTGACTGACGTCGCAGACTGGCAATTTGTGCTGTCTCAAACTCGTTAAGAGCACGGTTTTCAGCGGCTGCTCTGCGCTCAATTCCCTGAACAATTTCATACAAATCGTGTTCAGGTCCACTCTTAACATCTGCGATGTCTTTAAGGTGCAGTTGTACTTCAGCGATAATTCCGGTCTTAGGTAATTTAACCAAGATGTTTAGGTCACGATATCCAGACGCTGCTGGGCTTTTAAAGCGGTTTTTAACCCTTACTACCTGAGCTTCACGGCTAAGCGCTTCATAAGCGCCTACAAGGCTCTCTACGTCCTTGGCGACGATAGTGCCTCGAGCTAGGTCTGTGATCTGATTAACCTGACCGTTGAGCTCGGTGTCAATCTTCACTTTCGCTCGCTCAGCAGATTTTACGCCTGCAAAGTACGCATCGGTGTCAGTCAGTAGGGTGGTGGTTTTACAAAGCGCTTCTAGCTCATGTTGAGCCTGGTGGGCTTTGCTGTACAAGATGTCAAAATCGTTATGGGGTTGGAAGGCAGCGCCTTGAACAGCATCAATACCGTACAAGCCACTAAGACTGTGTTTGAATACAGATGGACAAACTTCGTTTTGCTCTTGCTTTCCTTTTGTTGGGGTGGAATCGGATTGATTAAGCGTGGCCGCAAATGCAGGTGCGCGGCTGAGTACCAATAGCATTAGTGCTGCAGTACGAAGAAACGTGCTCATTCTCTCTCCTAGTTACGTTATAAAAACGGGTACAAAAAAGGCGTTAACGCGCAGGAGTGTTGCTAACAATGATATGGGGTTCCTTATGGAAAACCCAACAAAAACTGTGTAACAGAGTTTGTAAACTGTGATACCTATCGCGTAATAAAATCTACGTGAATAGGTGTGACATTTTGTCTGCACTCTGTAAACTCTACGTTAACCATTATCCACAGCGAATATGAACGATAAATGAACGATTTTGAACTTTGGCACGATAAGTGGGCTGCAAACAAAATAGGTTTTCACTTGGAAGATGTGAACCCGTTGCTTATTAAGTATTGGGAGCGAATATCTCCAAGCCGTGACGAGAAGGTCTTTGTGCCCCTTTGTGGTAAGTCAGAAGATCTAGTTTGGTTGGCGCAGCGTCACGATGACGTACAAGGCGTCGAGCTTAGTCAAATCGCGGTGCGTTCATTTTTCTCAGAGCATTTTTACACGCCAATGGTCACTCCAATCAATGGTCAGTTTGAGTTGTATCAATTTGATGAGCTGAACATTTATGTCGGTGACTATTTTACCGCGCCAATTCAGCCCGTAGAGTTGATTTACGATCGCGCGGCGATGATTGCCATGCCTAAAGAGGTGAGAGAGCTCTACGTTGAAAAGCTAAAACAAACGCTGAAACCGGGCGGCCGTATTCTTCTTATCACGTTGGATTACGTTCAAAGTGAGATGACTGGACCACCATACAGCGTTCCGAGCACAGAAGTGATAAAGTATTTTGGAGAGGACTTTGATGTAACCCTGTTAGAGCGTGATGATGCAGACAGCAATCACCGCCGAATTCAGCAAGGGTTAACTCGTTTTGCAGAAGAAGCTTGGCTTATTAGCCATAAAGGTTAATAAAAGTGGACACGGGATGTCATTCCAATAAATGAATATAAAAATGCCAGAGCGAGTGCTCTGGCATTTTCTTTACCACAGTGGTGATATTCAGTCGTTACTTAGCGACGTTACCAAGCTTCAGCCATGTATCGATCACTGTGTCTGGGTTAAGTGATACAGAGCTAATGCCTTGCTCCATCAGCCATTCTGCTAGATCATCGTGATCCGATGGTCCTTGACCACATATACCAACGTATTTGCCGGCTTTGGTTGCAGCGTCTATCGCCATTTTCAGCATCGCTTTCACAGCAGGGTTACGCTCATCAAATAGGTGAGCTACGTCGCCAGAGTCACGGTCAAGACCAAGCGTTAGCTGAGTCATGTCGTTTGAGCCAATCGAGAATCCATCGAAGTACTTCAAGAACTCTTCGGCAAGAACGGCGTTTGATGGCAGTTCACACATCATGATGACCTTAAGGCCTTGCTCACCACGACGAAGGTCGAACTTAGCAAGTAGGTCGATAACTTGTGCCGCTTCGCTTGGCGTACGAACAAACGGGATCATAATTTCAACGTTTTTCAGACCCATTTCATCACGAACGCGCTTAATCGCTTGCGTTTCAAGTTCAAAACAGTCTTCAAACACCGGTGAGATGTAACGAGACGCACCACGGAAACCAAGCATTGGGTTTTCCTCGTGTGGTTCAAACTCTTTACCGCCCACTAGGTTACTGTACTCGTTTGATTTAAAGTCCGACATACGAACAATTACACGCTTAGGCCAGAATGCTGCAGCGATGGTTGAAATACCTTCAGTAAGCTTGCTCACATAGAAGTCGATTGGATCTTTATAGCCACGAATACGCTGAGTGATTTCGGCTTGCAGCTCCGGAGACTGCTGGTCAAAGTTCAGTAGCGCTTTCGGGTGAATACCAATCATCTTGTTAATGATGAACTCAAGACGTGCAAGACCCACACCTTCGTTAGGAATTTGAGCAAAGTCGAACGCACGATCTGGGTTACCCACGTTCATCATCACTTTCGTTGGTAACAGTGGCAGTTCATCGACAGCAGAGCGGCGGATCTCAAAGTCTAACTCACCTTGATACACATAGCCCGTTTCACCTTCAGAACACGACACAGTAACAACAGCGCCATCTTCCAAGCTGTCGGTTGCGTTACCACAGCCTACAATAGCTGGAATACCAAGTTCACGAGCGATGATCGCTGCGTGACAAGTACGGCCGCCACGATTGGTAACAATCGCCGCCGCTTTCTTCATTACTGGTTCCCAATCTGGGTCAGTCATATCAGTAACCAGTACGTCACCTTCTTGAACAAGCGACATTTGATCCAATGAATCAACAAGACGCACTTTACCAGTACCAATGCGTTGACCGATAGCACGGCCTTCAACCAACACATCTGCTTTGTTGTTCAGTTGGAAGCGTTCAATGACGTTTTGTTCGCTTTGAGAGCACACGGTTTCAGGACGAGCCTGAACAATGTACAGCTTGCCGTCGATGCCATCTTTTGCCCACTCAATGTCCATTGGACGTTGATAGTGCTTCTCGATGATCATCGCCTGTTTCGCAAGCTCTTTGATTTCTTCGTCGTTTAGAGAGAACTGGTTGCGCTCCTCATCAGACGTATCAATGATATCTACCTGTTTGCCAATCTCTTGGTTGTCAGAGTAAACCATCTTGATTTGCTTAGAACCAAACGTCTTCTTAACGATAGGCGCTTGACCTTGTTCTAGTAGTGGCTTGTGAACATAGAACTCGTCTGGGTTCACGGCACCTTGTACTACCATCTCACCTAGACCCCAAGCCGAAGTGATAAATACCACTTGGTCGAAGCCAGATTCCGTGTCCAGAGTAAACATAACGCCTGAAGACGCTTTGTCCGATCGAACCATACGTTGAATGCCCGCAGATAGCGAGATACCGCGATGGTCAAACCCTTGGTGCACACGATAGGAAATCGCTCTGTCATTGAACAGAGACGCGTAGACATGCTTAGTAGCTTCTAGAACCGCATCGATGCCTTTTACGTTCAAAAAGGTTTCTTGTTGACCCGCAAAGGAGGCATCAGGAAGATCTTCAGCAGTTGCGGAGGAGCGCACTGCCACAGAAAGCTCTTCATTGCCTTCAATGAGTTCTAGATAGTTAGTTCGAATGTCCTGCTCTAAATCAGCAGGGAAGGGGGCTTGTAATACCCATTGACGGATGGTCGCGCCTGTCTTACGCAGTGCGTCAACATCATCAACATCAAGTTCGTCTAATAGCCCGTGAATGCGCTCATCCAATCCTTCGAAATCGAGGAATTGGTTGAAGGCATGGGATGTTGTCGCAAAGCCGTTTGGCACGGAAACACCCGCGTTAGCAAGATTAGATACCATCTCGCCAAGCGAAGCATTTTTGCCGCCGACCTTATCGACATCGTCCATTGACAGACCATTGAACCAAAGGGTGTTGTTTTGCATGTCTTTCTCCAGAAACATTGCAGCTGTAGGATATAGCAAACGATTACGTATTCAGTGAAAAAATATTTAACTATTTTTACAAACTGTGGGGGAACGTGATTGAATGCTAGGGTTTGTTATCGATATTATGTAAAGCATCCTACTTAAATTAATTTGAAAAATTAAATAGAAAATGAATATTTTAGGTCAAAGTCGTGACGTATTCTACGTTTCTGACGGTACAGCGATTACTTGTGAGACATTGGGGCACGTGGTGCTCGGTCAATTTCCATTCAAAGCCAAAGAAAAGACATTTCCCTTTGTAGAGAGCGCTCATAAGCTCGATGAACTCATTAGGGAAATTAATCAATCCTATGAACGTAATGGAGTAAAACCTTTGGTTTTTTTCTCCATTGTTGTGCCTGAAATTCGTGCAGGATTACTGGAGTCACAAGCGTTTTGTTACGATGTGTTAGAAAGTTTAGTGGCTCAGGTTAAAACGGATTTACAATTGGAACCTAAGCCAAAACTTCAGCGATCACACAGTGTTGGCAAAGATTCTGCGAAGTACTTTGATCGTATCGCGGCGGTTGAATATACCCTTGCGCATGATGATGGCGTCTCGCTCAAAAACCTTGAGGAAGCCGACCTAATTTTACTCGGCGTGTCTCGCAGTGGAAAAACGCCAACCAGCCTATATCTCGCTATGCAGTTTGGTTTGCGAGTCGTGAACTATCCATTTATCGATGACGATATTAAACGCTTGCGTCTAATGCCGGAGTTTGAAATCCACCGTCATAAGTTGTTTGGCCTGACTATCAACCCAGAGCGCCTAACTGAGATTCGTGAAAACCGTTTAGCAGGCAGTGAATACGCTAGTACTGAACAGTGCTTGCAGGAACTTGCGAGTGTAGAAGCGCTGTTTAGACGCGAAGCGATCCCTTATATCAATACGACGTCACTGTCGGTGGAGGAGATCTCAACACGGGTATTAGAGCGAGCGGGATTGAAGCGCCGGGTGTTCTAGGAATAGAGGACCCATTTCCAACCCCAAAAGTTACCGATGACAAGACTTCAAACAGCGCTCTGACTCACAGCGCTGTTTGCGGCTAGCCGCTACAATAGTGCTTAACCTCATTCGAATAAGAACCCAGCCCTACTATGTTGATTTTCGTGTTGCTAAGCATCACTGTCGTTTTTGTTGTCGCTTATGCGAGTTTGAACAAAGTATCTGAACTTAAAAAAAGAGTTGGATACTCCACGGCGTTGAGTGCGAGCATTGTTGGCATATCATTATTGCTATGGAGCCAGTTTCGCACACCGTTACCAGAGCCAGCCCCTCTCAGTAATGTACAAGACCATCAAAGCGTCATGCTTGATCTTCAAAATTCACTAGCAGAATCTCCAAACGATGCCGAGTCTTGGTTTAAGCTAGGTCAGCTGTATATGCAGAGTCTGGAGTTTGATTCCGCCGCAACGTGTTTCAATTACTCGATTCGCCTCTCTAGCATGCCTTATGCTGGGCAGTATGCCGCTTTGGCTACGGCGCTTTACTATCAATCCTCACAAACGATAACGCCTGACATTCAGCGTTACCTAGACAAAGCGCTAGAGCTCGACAGTGACAATGACACGGCATTGCAACTTATCGCTTCGGACTACTTTTTAAATGCAGAATACGATGAGGCGATTCGCGTTTGGACTCAAATCTTAGATTCGAATAGAGTGGGGATAGATAGAGCGGCGATTATTGAAAAAATTAACCAAGCTAAAGGCATGTGATAGTTCATCACTTAAGGCCATAAACGACAGCCGCTAAAGGCGCTAGCGGCTAATAAAGTTGGTTTCGTTTCTAAGCGTGCGTATATACAAACCCACCATACATGTACTTGGTTGCTTCGGCGCCGAGAATTACCACCTTGCTTCCTTTTGATAGCGCTCCGCTATTAACGAGTTTAGAAAAACTGCACCAAATAGCAGCAGAACCTAGGTTTCCCCAGTGTTTGGCGTCGTTAATGATCTTGGCTGGATCAATGTCTAGTGCTTCGGCCAGCATGGTGTCGATGTGGCCGCTTGCTTGATGGGGAATGATGTAGTCAAAGTCGTTGAGCTCATAGCCACGGCTTCTCAAAGTTAGAATACTGGCTTGAAATAACGCTTCGCCGCTTTTTCTGACGTTGCTGGCATCATGGTGAAAACGTGCTTTACCGTCTTGGGTATATACTGACATTGAGCCGCCATCTAGCGATAACCCCGGTGACTGTTCAACCCCAATTTGACCTGTAAAACAGTCTGAAATCTTACCTACTCCCGGTACGTCTTCTGGAGCGATGATGACCCCGCCGGCACCATCACCCATTTGCATGTAATTGACCAACTGTGATTGGTCGAGAAACTCTGGGTGATAATCAAAGTACACGGACCCTGTTTCACTGCCGACAATCATTACAGGCTTGTTTAGCATCGCCATTCGTGGGATGGCGATTTGTAAGCCGCTTGAAAACCCAGTACAGGCTTGTCTTAACTCCATGAAAGGACCGTGATAGCGAAGCTTCTCTGCTACCCAAGCGATGCTAGGGGGGAGTTGAGTGTCCGGTGTCGTGGTGTGGCCAATTAAGTAGTCGACGGCGTCTAAACTAGTGTTCGATTGTTCAAGCAGTTGTGTCGCCACACTAACCACAAGATCAGAGTTACTTGGCGTCGGTGCGCTGGTATGGGAATAGATGCTGCGCGAGAAATGGCGTCCCTCAATACCTAAAAATGGTGCGATTCGAGACGCGATTTTTGCGTAGCGTTTTCCTGCTAATCTTTCCAACGCATCTAACAGTTGTGCGTTGTTCAGATGTTGTTCTGGGAATAAATGGTGTGCGGCGAGCAGTGATACGCTACCGGGCAGAAACGTTGCACTCATACTAGCTCTCCCTGGCTTCAAAGATGTGCTCAAGCGTAATACCAAGCGTTTCAAACGCTTCTCGTTCAGTATTGAGTAATTTAAACAGCTTTTGTGAAATCAGTGTGTTGAGTGCTTGCCATCTTGCACGGTCGTATCCTAGAGCGAGAGCATGCTTTTTTGCGGCAGTAACATGACGTGCTTCGTCTTGTTTGATGGAGCGGCATAACAAAACAAACGGATGATGCGGGTCAAGTCGACCTTTCTCCAGGTTCAGCATGATTTTACAAACCAAAGCGTCAAGACATGCGATTTGAGCAAAATGCTCTTCGAAAGTGTTTCTGGAACCCAGTGAAGCAAAAAAGCGCTGACTGCGGCGTTTTATCGCAACGACATCAGAAGGTTGCTCTAGCTGAGATTGCACAAACTCAAGTGCATCTTCATGGTATTGCTCATCAGCGACAATGCGTTCAAAGTCACTTTGGGCTGACGAGAGTGTTTGTGGAAGTTCACGTTGTGACTCGTTGTAGAACACCCATTGCGAGCTTTGTTCTCCACACACCAATAAAGGGAGTAGTCTAGATAGCGCAATTTTCTGTGGCTGTGTAAATTCGAATATCGTATTTCGATATTCGTGAAGCCAGTATTTAACCGGACTTTCACTGACACCTTCAAAAGGAACAGCGGGAAAACATGGTTTCATGGGCACTCTCAAAATCCTTTTACAACACACACCATACCAAGACCGAGGTAAAGCCGAATTCCTTTCTTTTACGTAAAGTTTTTTACGAAATTCATATTCTTCTTATCTAAATCTTAGTTTATATCCTGATGAATTTACTTCTATGCTGAAAGTGTCAAATTGCATTACTTATCGGAGATGAGACATGACAGACGTTCCAAATGGATTGGTAGAAGGACGAGTTTTGGCAAAGAAGCAGTGGACTCAGAACTTGTTCAGTCTTGAAGTAACCGCTCCAATTGAGGAGTACGTGGCTGGGCAATTTACTAAACTCGGTTTGCTCAATGCTAACGGGGAGTGGGTACGCCGAGCCTATTCGATGGTCAATCATCCCAATCATGATTATGGTCATCAACATTTGGAGTTTTTGATTATTGCAGATAGTGATGGTCAGTTATCACCGAAGCTTAATCAGCTTGTTTCAGGAGACACTATTTATGTAGGTAAACAACCTTCCGGCTTTATGACACTCGAAGAGGTACCGGAGCACGCGCGTGACTTGTGGATGTTGTCGACGGGCACTGCCGTTGGCCCATTTCTATCGATGTTAGATGATGACAGTTTGGTAGATCGGTTTGATAAGATTGTATTGGTTCATGCAGTGAGACGAGCGGAAGAGCTTGTTTATGCTAAGACCGTTCAAGGTGCACAGGCTCGGATGGGAAAGCAGTTTGAGTTTGTCTCGGTAGTTTCCAGAGAAAATCACCAAACCAGCTTGTCTGGGCGCATTCCTCAATTGTTGCTGGAAGGTCGGTTACAAAAGCATGTGGAGATGGAACTTAATGCACCTCATAGCTTTGTCTTTATGTGTGGTAACCCTGCCATGGTAAAAGACACAAGCTCTGCGCTAACAGAGCTTGGTTTAACAAAACATTTGCGAAGAAAACCAGGGCATTTTTCAAGTGAAAACTATTGGTGATAATTAATTGTTGGTGACAACTAGTAGGTATAACCAAGGCCAAAGTAGGCCGCTTCTAAGCCGGTGTTGTAACCGATATCTGCGGTGAAGCCTGTAACGCCAGTTTTAAACAGCAAGCCTACATTACCGTTGAATCGCAAATCCGATTCATAGGTTCTAAATGGCGCGTCTGTAATTTTTTCTTCACTTCGATTCGCTAAGCCTATACCAGCATAACCAACAAAGTTATCGCTGAGCGATTTAACCAATCCAACATTAAGGCCAAAATCATCATTATTCGGCCCAGTCCCTCCAGCCAAGTTAGCGTAGAAACCATAACTAAGATTTCTATCGTAATACAGGCCCACACCAAAGCCACCTTCGCTGGTGGTACCGACCGAAACACTATTGTAGGTACCGGCGAATGAGAAAGTAGAGGCTAAACATAGACCAAGCAGAAGACGTTTTTTCATGAGATCCCTTTTGTGTATGTGTGCCGTTTGTGTTTTTTGGAAACACAATGTAGTTTCAGCTACTTACGATTCTAGCAAAAAGCCCCAACCGATGGGTTGGGGCTTACGTTAATCTCGAATGGATCACACATTCAATAGTGAGTAAACCTAGTAGTTCGCCTCACGCTCAGCCGCTTCTTTATCCCATTCTGGCACTACTGTTTCTAAGAAGTGCTTTTTCTCTGCGTTCATCTTATCCATATCCATCCCTAACGCCGCTTGCGCTTTCTCTTTAGTGGAAATGTCTGGGATCTCGACAGGGTCGGTGATGCCTTTTTTCGCGAGTAAGCGAATCAGTTTTGCACGAGCGTCAGCCGCTTTGTCGACTGATGTACCTAGAATTTCTAGCGCCATTTCCGGTGCATGCATGTGCACGCCGTGAGATGCGATTGCGTAGTCCCAACGCCACTGCGCATGACGAATATCCGTTAGGATTGGCTTCATTTCTTCCTCGGTTGCACCTGCATCCCATGCAGCTCCAGCTTCAAAGTGAGCGGCTACGATTTGCTTTTCTGCTGTGAGTTTCATGTTCAGTACTTGTGCTTTGCGAGTCGATACGATGCCTTGTAGCTGATCTTTGCTCTGAGTATGGCAGTTTGCACAGGTGTCTTCGAAGCGGTCAAACGGGTTACCAACTTTATGATCAGTATAAACAGTACCATCTTCTTTGGTTACTTTCGGCATATGGCAGTCGACACAAACAACGCCGTTTTTGCCATGGATGCCGTCACGCCAAGTTTCATAGCCCGGGTGCTGAGCTTTTAGCATAGGCGCTTTAGAGACGGCGTGTTGCCAGTCTTTAAAGTTGAGCGCGTCGTAGTACTGTTCCATCTCTCCAACGGTGGTGCCCATATCCCAAGGGAATTTCACGGCTTTCGTTGGCCCTGTGAAGTAATACTCAACGTGGCACTGAGCACAAACCGAAGCTTGTTTATCTAAACGCGATTGCTCATCAAATTTTTTACCAATTGCTTCAAAGGCGCGTTCAACGTAAGGGCGGGTCAGCGCGAGTTCAGGTTCGCCGTTCTTGAATTTTTCACTGCGGGTGTCGTGGCAATCTGCACAGCCGATAGGGTTTGAAATTTCAGCGCCTAAACGTGCCCATTTTCCTTCAAAGTATCCGTCTTCGCCGCGCTCATCGATAACACGCGCAACATCCGGGCTTTTACAGCTCCAACAGGCCATTGGCATTGGGCCTGATTTAGGGTCGGTTGGGCCACCCGTTCTAAGTGTTTGACGTACATCATCAAGTGCATAGAAGTGTCCACGAGCTTTGTTGTAATCTTTGGCAAAGCCGTAGCCTGCCCATAAGATCACCATGTTAGGATCGTGGGCAAGGGCGTCTTCGATTTCGACACTCTCGCTCGTTTGTTTCCAAGAATGGTATTGGTCAGGATGGTCTTGTTCGTAGGCCTGATTTCTTGGATCCATTAACTCTTTTTCAGAGGCAGCAAAAGCGGGCACACTTGCGGTGCCTAATATTGCTAATGCAGCAACGGAACTTATAATCCAGTGCTTGTTCACGATGGTATCTCCATATTCTAATTTTTGAAATGCGTTGTGGGGCAAATTTCCTAAACAAGATTTGGAGATGTCTAATGATAGACGTATTCATATTAACTCATAGATAGAAATATTTTATTACAGCTCGACCTATTTACTGTTTTAGATCAATTTAACTAGGTGATGAAGCTCACATCTATATCCATCTAACCCTAAAGGGTTAGTGTTTTTTGGTTCGGGGATGAATTTCATATCCATTAAAAACAATGGGTTATGTAAAAATTCACACAGCAATAATAGTGATATTGCTCACTAATTAAACGTTGGCTGTTAGGGGAATACAGATAGTCGTACTATTATATATTCGTGAAGCGTTGTGGCTCATCCTAAATAAGAATTGATTTCATTTCTGAGTAATTTCGGACTTATTTTAAATAGTTCGCTGATTGAAAGGAAAAGTCATTGGTTATTAATCCGATAAGTGAATGTTTAGGTTCGCAATATTGGGTTTAAGGAAAGGATAAAATGGGCAATGTTAAATTGACCATGGTGATAATGCTTCAGGCTCTCCTAGCATTTACTCTCTGTGGTTATTCACTCAATGCCTTTGCCGACGATGCAGCCCTCGTGCAAGAAGGGGACTCTACACGGCATAAGGTGGAGTTGATACGTGATAAGGATTACAAATGTATCCAATGTCACAAAGACTCGAAACAAACTCTGGCAGGCTCTCATGGAGAGAATGTTATCGAGATCAGAGGTACGGCGCCAAGCTGTACAGACTGTCATAGTAATATCGGCCCAGACCATCGTGATGGCGCGTCGACGGTGATTAAATATCATGCTGCACAGTCTCAACCTGGCACAGATAAAACCTGGTTAGATCCAGAAGCCATTCTCAAAGCAAACAGTCGATGTACGGATTGTCATCAACCGCAATATCTACAAAAAGATAGTTGGACGCATGACGTTCACGCAAAGAATCTAACCTGTACCAATTGTCATTCAGTTCATGCTGAGAAAGCCAAAGTGCTCTCTTACGACCACAAAGCAAAAATTAAGATGTGTGTCGATTGCCATAAAGACTTCAACGAAAAACGTGAAGAGGAGGGCAAGTAATATGAGTTGTTCAAGACGAAATTTCCTTGCCGGCACGGGCGCAGTGATATTCACCACGGGTGTGGCAACAACTTCAGTCATCACTGCACGTAGTTCAGTGGCAAGTGAAGAAACTGAGAAAGCAGTGCGTTATGGCATGCTTCATGACGAAAATGCTTGTATTGGCTGTACTGCTTGTACCGATGCCTGTCGTGAGGTCAATAAAGTGCCTGAAGGGGTATCCAGACTGGAAATCCACCGCTCAGAGCCTATCGGCGAGTACCCTGATGTGGAGTACCGATTCACTCGTGAGTCCTGCCAGCATTGTGAGAACCCTCCTTGTGTTTATGTGTGTCCAACGGGCGCTGCATACAAAGATGAGAAGACAGGCATTATCGACGTACACAAAGAGAAGTGCGTGGGTTGTGGTTACTGTTTAGCAGCTTGCCCTTATCAAGTGCGCTTTTTCCACCCTGAGGATCACTCTGCAGACAAATGTAATTTCTGCCGTGATACTAATTTGGCGCAGGGCAAACTGCCGGCATGTGTAGAGAGCTGTCCAACCAAGGCATTGGTGTTCGGTGATTTGAATGATCCCAATAGCGATATCAACAAAATGCTGAGCATTAAAGTGATTTATCGCGATAAGGAGCATCTAGGCACGAAACCTAAGTTGTTCAAAGCCGCATTCCATAAGGGAGGTGTAGTATGAGTACGTGGGAAACAGCCTTTCATTTCGACTCCCTTGTTTGGGACTGGATCATTGCGATCTATCTTTTCTTGGCAGGCATGTCTGCAGGCTCCGCTCTAATTGCCATTTACCTCAAGCGTAAGGTTATCGAAGGCGACCCAGCGCAAAACGGCATTATGAAGGCGATGGCTTGGCTCGCGCCTTTTGGCATCATTGTTGGTTTGCTTATTTTGGTATTCCACCTGACCAAACCGTTAGAGTTCTGGAAAATCATGATTTACTACAACCCATCCTCGGTGATGTCGATGGGTGTCATCTTATTCCAAGTTTATATGGCGGTGTTGTTTGTCTGGATTGGTATGATCTTCAGAAAGCCAATCATGGATGTGTTGGGAAGCAAATTCGATTTTGTTGAAACCATTTTGCTCAAGCTTGAGAAAATTGAAAACGGACTAGAGCTGTTTTTGGGTTTTCTGGCTATCGTATTGGCGGCGTATACGGGCTTCTTACTGTCCGCACTAAAAACGTACCCGATGCTAAATAACCCAGTACTGCCAATCTTGTTCTTGTTCTCGAGCTTGTCTTCGGGTGCTGCAGCGAGTTTGCTGTTCGGCATTCTAGTGTTCAAAGAAGATTCACATAGCCCAAGCGTGAAGTGGGTGCACAGCTTTGAGCGTCCAGTGGTGTTGTTTGAGCTGTTTGTGATAGTGACCTTCTTTACTGGCCTTATCTTCAGCGGTGGTCAAAACGAAGTCGCTGCATGGAGTGCCATCGGCGGTGGTTTTTGGTCTAGCTGGTTCTGGTATGGCGTGATTGGTATCGGGATGTTGTTGCCATTGGCGCTAAACTACTTTAGCCCAGGAGAAGTGAAGTTGAATCACGGATTTATTCTTGTGGTCACTACTTTGAGTTTGATTGGGGTGTTGATGCTGCGTACGTTTGTTTTGTATGCGGGGCAGATGACGGTGGTTTAGGGGGGGATGTTTAATGCGGACTCCTAACCCCCGTCATTCCTGCGCAGGCAGGAATCTTCTGGAGGCTTGGTGCACGCTTTGAGTAGACCCCTGCCTACGCAGGGGTGACGGCTTCTTTAATAGGAATGAGTAGAGAGCACAAGACTCTCAACAACCGTCATTCCTGTGCAGACAGGAATCTTCTGGAGGCATGGTGCACGCTTTGAGTAGACCCCTGCCTACGCAGGGGTGACGGCTTCTTTAATAGGAATGAGTAGAGAGCACAAGACTCTCAACAACCGTCATTCCTGTGCAGACAGGAATCTACTGGAGGCTTGGTGCATGCTTTAAGTAGACCCCTGCCTACGCAGGGGTGACGGGTTCTTTAATACGAATGAGTAGAGAGCACATGACTCTCAACAACCGTCATTCCTGTGCAGACAGGAATCTTCTGAGGGCTTGGTGCACGCTTTGAGTAGCCCCCTGCCTACGCAGGGGTGACGGCTTCTTTAATAGGAATGAGTAGAGAGCACAAGACTCTCAACAACCGTCATTCCTGTGCAGACAGGAATTTTCTGGAGGCTTGGTGCACGCTTTGAGTAGACCCCTGCCTACGCAGGGGTGACGACTTCTTTAATACGAATGAGTAGAGAGTACAAGACTTTCAACAACCGTCATTCCTGTGCAGACAGGAATCTACTGGAGGCTTGGTGCACGCTTTGAGTAGCCCCCTGCCTACGCAGGGGTGACGGCTTCTTTAATAGGAATGAGTAGAGAGCACAAGACTCTCAACAACCGTCACTCCTGTGCAGACAGGAATCTACCGGAGGCTTGGTGCACGCTTTGAGTAGCCCCCTGCCTACGCAGGGGTGACGGCTTCTTTAGTAGGAATGAGTAGAGAGTACAAGACTCTCAACAACCGTCATTCCTGTGCAGACAGGAATCTACTGGAGGCTTGGTGCACGCTTTTAATAGGAACCAAATCATTACATGATCGGCTACATAGGATTATTTACATTAATCACAGTTGCAGTGACGAGCTCATGCGCAGTTTTGCATGGCCTGATTTGTTACGCTAAGCCTCAGCGTTTCGCTGCGAGTGAAATTAGCCTAAGCCGATTCTTCAGCACAATATCTTTCTTGTTCTCGTTAAGCTCTATTCTAGTATTGGCTTACGCATTCGCAGTTGACGATTTCTCTATTCGTTACGTTTCAGACAACTCCAATCAACAACTCCATTTAGGTTACAAACTCGCCGCCACTTGGGGTGGACACCAAGGCTCGATGCTATTTTGGGTAGTGACATTGTCACTTTGGGGTGCGATTATTGCTTGGTCAAAGCCGAAAAACCGTTCAACGAGCTATTCAACGAGTCATGCAAGCTTGGTCATGCAGTCTATAGTCGCTATCTTCGCTTGGTTTACACTGCTCGCATCGAACCCGTTCGAGTTAAACACGGTCATGCCATTACAAGGTCGTGATTTGAATCCCATGTTGCAAGATATTGGGCTTATTATCCATCCACCACTACTGTATGTCGGTTATGTTGGATTTGCGTCAGTACTCGCGATGGCTTTGGGGGCACTACTGTCAAAGCACGTTGATCTAGACTGGATCCCACGTGCACGCATCTTCACTCTGGTGGCTTGGCTGTTTTTGACAGCAGGCATCGCTTTAGGTTCTTGGTGGGCATACTACGAGTTAGGCTGGGGAGGGTGGTGGTTTTGGGATCCGGTTGAAAATGCCTCTTTGCTTCCATGGCTCACCTCTACTGCGTTACTGCATACCATGATGGTTGCTCGCAGCAAACAGCTTGTTTTTTGGACCTACGCTCTCGCGTTTATCACTTTCTGTTTGAGTATTCTTGGCACCTTCATTGTACGCTCTGGGGTGCTGACATCGGTGCATGCGTTTGCCGTCGATCCGACCAAAGGCTTTAGCCTGCTGGCGATTCTAACCTTAGTGTTTGTTCTCGCCTTTGTCGCTTTAATTGCCAGGGTCGATTCTATCAAGTCGCTCAGTATTACAAACTTGGCGACTAAGCCATTTCTAGTTCTGATTTCAGCTAATTTGTTTGTATTGGCTACCGCTGTGGTTGTGTTTGGTACCTTTTACCCGATGGTTTACGAACTTGCAGGACTTGGGAATATTTCGGTTGGTGCTCCGTACTTTAACTTGTTGTTTGGTCCCATCGCGATAGTGAGCTTATTTGTCATGGGAGCTGTACCGTTTCTTAGCTGGTCGCGTACCAGCCAGAAGCTGAGAATTGGACTGCCCGTTATGTTGTTGGTTGTTTCACTGATGTTGGCTTTTGTTATCGTGATCTATTGCACCATGCACTATGAGCCAGTCGGCGCGCAGTGGTCGAACTGGGCGCTCTTTACAGTTTGGGCAAGCCTTTGGGTGTTAATGTCACATATTGCTACAGTCTTCGCCAAGACTAAGCAGACATCGCTGTCGGCATGTATTGCGCACGTTGGTATTGCGATCGCGGCGTTTGGTTGTGTGATGAATGCTGAGTATTCTTATGAAATTACCAAAAGGCTTGGCCCTGGCAGTCAAGCAGAGTTTGGGGATTACCAAGTTACCTACGTTGATACCCATTTATACGTAGGTCGAAACTTTACCGCCGAGCAAGCCGTTATTGAGATCACCGATAAAGACAACGACCCACATACTAGAACCGCCACGCCCGAAAAACGTCACTATTCGGTGCGAGTTATGACCATGACAGAGCCTTCCATGACACCACTGTGGCACGGTGATATTTATATCTCTTTGGGTGATAAAGTCGATACAACGGATTACGCCGTGCGTATTCAATTCAAAGCGTTTGTTCGTTGGATTTGGTTCGGTGCACTATTGGTGTGTATCTCTGCATGTACCGTATTGCTGAGATCGTCCAATAATGTGGCAGCTTCAAAAAATGCGTCACTGATATCGTCATTGAGGGAGACTGCGAATGATTGATAAATTGCGTTTGGCTTTCTCTCCAATCAAGCTGTTGTTTGCACTCTTGCTATGCTCAAGTCATGCATTCGCGACACAAGCCCACTCTGTTGACCTGTTTGAGTTTGATACTCCCAAACAGCAGAAGCAAGCTATTGAACTTGCCAAAACGCTTCGTTGTCCCATGTGCCAAAATCAAAATCTGATCGAGTCTAACTCTCCAGTCGCAAAGGATATCCGATTACGAGTGTTTGAACTGGTCAAATCAGGGAAAAGCAATCAGCAAGTAAAAGACTACATGGTCGATCGCTATGGAGAGCACGTCCTTTATCAACCCGCACTGACCGGCAAAAACATGCTCCTATGGGGAATGCCCATAGTCTTCGCCTTATCACTCGGTGGTTTGATGGTTGTGACTATCCGTCGAAATTACCGCAAATAGCCTGTTGCGATGTAAATAGACTATTGATATTAAAGCCTAAATTGTTTATCTCTATAACAAGTTCAAGGATGATGGAGATAAGCCGCTATGCCGTATTCGGTATCTACTGATAAACAACACCTCGATATCACACTCATACACCGCTATCTCTCAAACAGCTATTGGGCGAAGGGCGTTCCTTTATCTGTGGTTGAAAAATCGATGGAACACTCTTTGTGTTTCGGCGCCTATGACAGTGGCGGTAACCAAGTGGGCTTTGCACGCATTATTACTGACCGTGCGACGTTTGCCTATCTGAGTGATGTCTTTGTCATCGACGAAAAACAAGGTGAAGGCATTGCCAAGCTCATATTAAGCACCATAGAAAAGCACCCTGATCTGCAAGGCTTGAGACGAACCATGCTGGGTACTGTTGACGCGCATTCGCTCTACCAGCAATTTGGGTTTGAATCGATTCAACAGCCGGAGTTCTTGATGCAGAAAAAGGGAATTGAAGCCTATGTCTAACTTTAAAGGCCTTAGCAGCGAGGAAAGCGGCTATTCACTTTTGACAGATGCGCCTCAGCATAAGTCCACAGTCATCGATTGGTATTTTGATGCTTGGGGCAAGCGCGATCCTAACAACACTCTAGAAAGCTATTCCGAAAAACTCGAGAGCTTTTTGCAAGATGGCTCTATCCCGGCACACGTTGTTATTTGCGATGGTGAACGGCTAGTTGCCACGGCGCATATTCGAAAGCATGAAATTCCGAGTTACGTGGATTATGAGATGTGGCTTGGCGGTGTCTATGTTGACTCCGAATATAGAGGTCAAGGCGTCGCAAAAACAGTCGTCAATGGTGTGATTGAAGAAGCAAAGTCCCGTCGCATTAAGGCGCTTTATTTGCAAACGGAAGATCTATCTGGTGGGTTGTATGCGGAACTCGGATGGAGAAAGCTTCATCAAATTAATAATAAAGGCTGTGAGGTGATAGTCATGGTCAAGGAACTATAATATGACACCTATCCAACGAGAGTTTTTCCAACGGTTTCTTAATACGTTGTCGGCGCCTGAAAGCATCAATATCGACAACGTCATTGCTGAGCATTACTGCGCTGATGAATACAATGCCAACGAGTGCGCCAGACTGATTAACGAAGGTATCAAGACCGCATCATGCGGATTAAAAGCGGGTTGGGATATCGAAGATGAACCCTTGTCTCAAGTAGGCAGCTATTCGCTTGTCCTAGATTGGCAGCAAAATCCGGTATGTGTGATTCAATTAACGTCTGTTGAAGTATGTCCGTTCGATCAAGTGAGTGACGAGTTCGCCTATGCAGAGGGCGAGGGCGATCGCACATACGCATGGTGGAAAGAAGCACATATTAAGTTTTTCGAATGGTACGCCAATGAGATCGGTGTGGTATTTTCGCCCGAAAGTGAATTAGTACTAGAGCGTTTTAAAAAGGTGTATCCAAGCTAAATGAAAAGTATCGCAATCCAAACAGAGCGTCTCTCAATGGCGCAGATCACTCACGTCGATTTTGACTTGTTTAAGCGCTTACAGACCGAGCATGAGGTTATTGAGCTTTGCTTTGATAAACCTAGCGATGAAGACATTCAAGCGCGATTTGATGAACGCCTACCCACATGGTGTAAATGTTCAGAAGAGTGGCTCTGTTTGGTTGTTTCACTCAAGCATACTGGTGAAGCCGTTGGTGTGACGGGCTTCAAAGTCTCAAATGGCTATGCGGAAGTTGGCTATTTGTTGCTTCCAGAATTCCATGGCTGTGGAATTGGCACTGAGTCGTTAGAAGGTTTAGTCAAATGGGCGGAGCGCGATCTCGATCTCAACAGGTTTTCCGCGATTGTGACAAAAGGAAACAGAGGCTCAGAGCGTGTGTTAGAAAAATGCGGTTTTGTGCTGACCAAGGTAGAGAAAGACGCCTACCAAATAGGTGGTCAAACATTTGATGACCATATTTTTCATCGTGGATAATGTCACGAGGAGTGCCCTTTGATTCGTAATGTCACCGTAGCGGATGCGGAAGCTATCGCAACGATATACAACCACTATATAGTCCATTCAACTTGCACATTTGAAGAAGAGATCGTGTCAGCGAAGCAAATAGCTGAGCGTATTGAGACGCTGATTGACTCGAAGATGCCTTGGCTTGTGTATGAGCATCAAGGGCAAGTGGTCGGTTATTGTTATGCTAAGCAATGGAACGCGAGAAGCGCTTATCGGTTTACGGCCGAGTCCTCTGTTTACCTCTCGCCTGAGTGTCCGTTAAAAGGGGTGGGCAGTAGACTCTACGAGCAATTGTTTAGCCGATTACGTGACGATGGAATTAGGAACGTCATGAGTGTCATTACACTGCCGAATGATCAGAGCACCAGATTCCATCATAAAATGGGCATGGAGCAAGTAGGGCATTTCAAACAAATTGGCTACAAGTTTGACCGCTGGCTCGATGTTGGATATTGGCAGAAAACACTCTAAGCCAGAGGAGTATCTGTGGCTACTGCTAACCAAAATCTAACGTCAGTAATAGTCTGTTCTCCCCAGAAGCAACGGAGGGCGAGCGATGAACCAGACCGCCACCTTCGTTGCCGATCCATTTTTCTCCTTTGAGTAATGCGACATCTCCACAAGTCAGACGTTGAATATCCGTTTCACTTTGATGCAGCCCAGATTCTGAATCTGGAAGACCATTGCTGCCATGTCCGAGTTTAGAGCGATCTACGACATCGTGCTCTAACCAGTCAGTGGCGACACCGCTGTAGGTGGTTACCAAGCGGCAAGGCACTTTGTCAGTATGGAAGCGCGGGCACATGGCGCTTTCTAGTGTGGCGAGCCGAAGCCCTGCGTAATCAAGCTCAAACAGGCAGCAAAACATATCGACCAGTTCAGCGATATTTTGGAGCAGCGCTTTTGGAGCCAAGCCATCGGTGGCGTATTCCAATGCTGCAAAAGCGTCACTTGGTGATACTGAAACAGATTTTTGAAACTTAGGGTTATTAGCAAGAAACTCATTGGTTAAATGTTGTAAATCGGCGTCGAGTTCACGTTTCCAGATAGCGATATTCACTGATTCTTTATAGATATCGGTTAACACGGTTGGGTGGTCGCCAGAAGCACTTAATCGCACTGTGGTTTGTTGGGTAGTGGGAGTTTGTATACTGCCTGTCGGCGAAGTGAGTGGGGCAATTGAGTCGCGTAACATGAAATTTCGCTCCTGGATCGTTTGAAATAATTGTTATGTTATAACATTATTTCGAGTATTTAAAACGGTCGATTTTTCTCTATCCACTGCGTATAAGCCACCTATGACTGCGATCGATTCATTGTTTCGAGTTCATTAACGCGCCTTAAATTTTCTTGAATTTATTTCCCCGTAGCCCCCATATTATCCTTAGACCTATGGGGGAATCGGGGAAGCTCGATAGAATCAAGAAAGTGGAAACGAAATGGGCAAGCGATACATTATAAGCAATAAGCAATAAGCAATAAGCATCATGACAATTTCATGCTAGCACAGCGTCACGTCGACAAGATTGCGTTGGTGACTGAAGGTGGTGGACAGCGCGGAATATTCACCGCAGGAGTGCTGGATGCTTTCTTACGAGCGGAGTTTAATCCTTTCGACCTACTTATTGGAACGTCAGCAGGGTCGTTGAATCTCGCCTCTTATATTTGCGGTCACCAAGGTCATGCTTACAAGATGATCGCAGAAGCCACTCGCCACCCAGAGTTCTTCACCTTAGCGAAGTATCTGCTGAGCGGTGAAGGACTCGATCTGGACTACCTCGTCGATAGTGCCGAATCAACAATACCTCTTAACTGGGATATAGGTGCGGACTTTCTTAGAACCAAACAAGTCGTTGCAGTTGCGACTCATGGAACCGAACTCACTAGCGCTTGTTTTGATGTCACTCGGGAGAACTGGAAGCATGTGTTAAGCGCTTCTTGCGCGATCCCTGCGCTTCACAAACGCCCCATTGTCTTTGACGACACTCGCTGGTTTGATGGCGGTATCGCTGCGCCCATTCCGGTGGAAGAAGCCTACCGACGAGGCTATAAGCATATTGTCGTTGTCAGAACCATGCCGATAGACTTTGAAGATCATCACCCCATGGTCGAAGCGTTTTTGAAACGAGCACCATCGAAAACGCTTACTGAGTTGTCGGCAATGCTGATTAAGCATGAAGAGAGCTATCGCCAGACTCAACGTTTTCTTGCTTCTCCACCGGACGATGTAGAAATCTATGAGATTTCCCCTGATAGAGCTCTGCAGTCCTCTGTCATTGGTAGCACCAAAAAGCAATTGGATTCTGATTATATGCATGGCGTGCGCCTTGGCCGTCTCTTTGTTGAAAGCGTGGGAAGAAAGCTTGATATCCCTTACAAACCTTATCAGCGCTATAAGATACAGACCTCAGAGTTTGCATCACAGGCGCAAAACAGCGAACGGATAGAAACAACATGGGCATCCCGCACGACAGGGCAATTTGAGGGTGAGGTTGGTGTCAATATAGAGTGGATTAACGTCAACCCCAATCGTCACCAAAGAGCGATTGTGTTGGTACAAGGGAGAAATGAAACGTTCTGGAAGTATCAAGAGTTAATTCACGAGCTTAGCCAGTACTTCAGTGTGTACACATACGATCATCGCGGTCAGGGTGAGTCTGAGCGCTTGGTTGAGGAATCAGAGCTTGGTCATATTGATGATTTTCGCCGCTACGTAGAAGACTTAGCGACCTTCATTGAAACGGCTGTTCATAAGCAAGGCGGTCATGATGACATTGAAATGTTGGCTCATTCGATGGGCGGTGCTGTCGCGACTCAATACTTAGCTACAAAACCAAATAAGGTAAAGTCATGTGTGCTAACAAGCCCTATGTTTGGTTTAAAGTTACCCAAAGTTGTTGGTGGACTTCATTCTGCAACCATTAAAGTCATCAGCCAGCTACAAAAAACACCTCACTACGCACCCACACAAACAGCGTTTGTGACTAAGTCGTTTGAAAACAATGACCATACGACGAGTAAAGTCCGTTTTCAGGCGTACAGCAACTTGTTAACCAGTAATCCACACTTGCGGCTAGGCGGAGTCAGCCCAAAATGGATCACTGAAGCGATGGCAGCCGGAAAGCAATGTTTGCACTACGCCAAATCGATCACCACACCGATACTCATCATCCAACCAGAAGCGGACAACGTAGTATCCAATCCTGCTCAGGACTTGTTTAACGAGCGCTGTCTAACTTCTCGAATATTGAGTGTCCCTCATGCTCGGCATGATATTTTGATAGAAGCTGACCGTTATCGAGATTGGACTCTAAAACACATCTTTAATTTCTATGACCACAGATACAAAAACGTTTAAACTCTGAGGGGTTACGCTAGCATCACGCAAGCATGTCATCGCCAATCAACTGCTAGGTAAAGAGAAGTGGTATGTAAATTACACCGTTGAAGTCGTTGAGGTATAAAGGAGTTACTCAAATGAACGTGTCGTATCGTGAAATGCAGGTCGCGGACTATGATGCTGTGATGGCATTGTGGAATGAAACAGAGCATATGTTAATCCGTGAAGCGGATAGCCGAGAAAATGTGACGGCTTATCTCGACAAGAACCCAAACATGAGTTTTGTTGCGACGGTTCATAGCAAAGTTGTTGGGGCAGTCCTTGCTGGAACAGATGGTCGTCGGGGCTATCTTCAACATCTCGCAGTTGATGAAGGGTATCGAGGTCAACGGATTGGAAAAACGTTGGTTGAAAAAGTAACCGACGCCTTCGCTCATATTGGCATCAGTAAAACCCATCTATTCGTGAACACTGAAAATGAACAAGCTCAGATGTTTTATAAGTCCATGGGGTGGGAGGTGCGTCAGGAAGTGAAGATGTATTCGTTTAACTCATCAGCCAATCTGGATATTTAACGTGATATCAGTCCTTTGAGTTTTCTCGTAGAGTACTTAATTAGGCACCGATTCTTGTAGGGGTTTGGAGACTACACATAAACGGGCTGTGTCTATAGGAGTTAATGCACTCTTTTGCTGAATGTGATCGGCCAAACTCATTCCTCCTATTGATAAACATATTTGAAAGTGACAATCCTCTTACTAGCATACGCGAGCGGGATCTAGTAAAGCGGTGTTTCCGTAATTCATTCTAATGATCAAGGAGAGGAAGAGTGAAGTCACTACTTATCGCTGTAGGTCTGATGTTGGCAACATTTTCCAGCTTAGCGGAAAATGGTGGAGCACCTGGCACAATTTGTCAGTTGGAGTCTGGGCAAGTAATAACCACAAACCTTACTACGTTTTCTAAGAACACCAAGAAGCTTTAACCAACATATAAAAGGTAACCAACGCCAGCGTTGGTTACCTCGTTAGTATTTGATATCCGTTTTTGTCGGTTTAGTTTTTAAGGAAGCGGTTGTATACGAACAGTAGGATGAACGCACCGAGCGTCGCTGTAATTATACTGCCGATGTTTACTCCACTTGCACCGCCAAATCCCAAAAAACCACCGATAAACCCGCCTACAAACGCGCCAGCAATTCCGAGGAGCATTGTTTTTATCCAACCACCACCGTCATTCCCTGGCATCAGCCATTTCGCTAAAGCACCTGCAATAAGCCCGAGAATAATCCACGAGAAAATGCCCATGTGTACCTCCTTTGAAGTGAGAATTTTCTTAAGCATAGACGATCGGTAGATTTTCAACGGTTGGCTATTGGTTGCAGACGGTGATCTTATAGACAATCTCAATTTAGAGATGGTGGGCAGTAAGCGATAGTGTTCTATTATTAGGGAACGAATAAAAAACTTAGCACCATCAAGGAGTTTTGAATGTGTGTTTCCTTTTCCTCGGTTATTTCTGCCTCGTCTTTACAGAGCAGATGGTCAGCCATTTTTCTATCGCTATTTTTGCTTTGTTTTAGTGGAGCTCTCTTTGCAGAGAGTGAATCGGCGCAAACAACATCTCCCGCGGCAACGAGAGCGGAAGCCGCTCTAACACGTGTCAACGGCGAAATTCGTGATTTATCTGAGCAATTAAAAGTCACAACTGGCGATCAAAAAGATGCCATTCAGTTTCGTTTGTTTAACAAGAACAATGAGTTGCGTGAAGTAATAGGCAATGCCATTGATGCAGGATCACTTCCCAAAGAGATGTTGATTGAGCAAGTGAGAGTCCAACAGCAATATACTATTGGGGCAAAAGAGTACCTTGAGAAGAAAATCGACGCCGTCTCTGAGGAGTTTAACGGAGCGAAAGAGGAGAATAAGCTTTCAATTTTGAATTCCTACAGTGAGCTTCAAGACTATTTGAATTCAAGCTACGATGCTAGCTGGCAAAATTTGGAGTGGCTCGACAAACTGGATGTGCGAGACGAAGAGGCGGAAGCAGAGTTTAAGCTTCTAATTGGCAATAAATTACGCCTAACCTCGGCGTCAATTGAATATTTTGGTCAACAAGCCACAGCGATCAGCGCGCAAATTGCTTCCGCACCAGAAGCGGATAAAGCGGGTTTACAAACCAGCCAGCTCATTTTAAAGCAACGTTTGAACATTGAGACTAAAAGCCTACGAAATCTTATTGTACTTGGTGATGCAGTCGGGATAGACACATCAGAATATAAGCGCCAAGTCTTTTCGATAACGGGGAACATTACCCAAGACATTCTCGATGGAAAAGTGATGCTGTCACTCATTAGCCATTGGTGGAGTCAGGCGGTAGATTGGCTTGCTGACAATGCGCCGCAACAGTTATTCCAAGTGTTGATTTTCCTATTAATCCTGTTTGTAACTCGCGCTATCGTTAAACTAGTGAGGAAAGTGGTTTCTAAAGCGGTGATCAATAAAAACCTCAAACTGTCCCACCTAATGCAGAACTTCTTTGTATCGATGTCAGGCAATATTGTCTGGGTGATCGGTATTATGGTTGGCTTGTCTCAGATTGGCTTAAACCTTGCGCCTATCCTAACCGGTTTCGGTATTGCGGGTGTAATCATCGGTTTCGCATTGCAAGATACACTGTCAAACTTTGCCGCTGGGATGATGCTACTTATTTATCGTCCGTTTGATGTTGGTGACTTTGTATTTGCAGGAGGTGTAGACGGCAAAGTAAGCCACATGAGTCTGGTGAATACCACGATTCGAACGTTTGATAACCAAATTATCATAGTGCCGAATAGCAAGATTTGGGGCGATGTGATAAAGAACGTGACCCATGAGCGCACACGACGAGTCGATATGGTTTTTGGTATCGGTTATGGGGATGACTTGCTAAAAGCAGAAACGGTTCTGACTGAGATTGTTCAGGCTCATCCTGCGACACTTAAATCACCGGAACCAATGATTAAGGTGCACACGCTGAATACTTCATCTGTCGATTTTATTGTCCGACCTTGGGTAAAAACAGACGATTATTGGGATGTGTATTGGGACATTACTAAGGAAGTGAAGCTTCGTTTTGATAAAGAAGGTATTTCGATCCCATTCCCACAACAAGATGTGCATTTGCATATGATTAAAGACAAGCTAACGGATTGATAAGCTGAGTTTAGTATTTTCACTCACACAGTGAATTGCGATTGTATTCACAAAACTTCTAGCCCAAGAGAGCTGCTAAAGTGCGACCATAACGGTTGGATGTTTAGCTCGTCTCTTGGGCTTTATTCATTCTTAATGTATTGAATGAATTAAATTTTCAATAGAAAGGAATCATATTATGTTAGGTAAACATCAGGAACCCTATAGCGCTTTTTATCGCTCCACTCACGACAACAAACATCTCGATACTAGAACGGAGCTTTTGGTTGGGCTATCCGCCGCAATGGCCATGAACTGTTTGCCTTGTACTCGTTACTATTTACATGAGGCAAAGAAAGCAGGGATTACCAAAGGTGAGATTTCGGATGTAACAGCGAAAGTGATGGCCGTCGCTGCTGGTCAGAAGAAATTGCAAATGCAAGAAGTACTGACGAAGTACAACATTTCACTAGATGACTATGATTAAAGTTCTCAACCGATTGTCGGTTGGGCTTCTGATGCACAAATGGAGTTGATGATGTTCCCTATAGAAGTCTTTATTGCGTATACCACCGCATGTGTGTTGCTGGTGTTATCTCCTGGTCCAGACAACTTGCTTGCTATAGGCAGGGGACTCAGTCAAGGCAAGCTTGCGGCTTTGGTGTCTGGCCTTGCTTCTGGTTGTGGGATCTTGTTTCATGTGATGTCGGCAACATTTGGGCTGACCTTACTTATTCAAACGTCGGAGTTGGTCTTTTACGCTGTGAAACTGATTGGCGCAACGTACCTGATTTGGTTAGGAATAAAGGTGCTTAGATCGCGAAGTTTATTTACTCTAGAACCGGCCAAGCCAACACCGTTAAAATCCATTTTCTCGACTGGTTTTCTATCGGCAGCACTCAATCCAAAGCCAGGCTTATTTGTACTCGCGTTTGTGCCTCAGTTTGTAAATCCATTGCTGGGTTCAGTGACATGGCAAATGGTCGTTTATGGCTGCTGGTTCGCATTACTTACCTCGGTCGGCTTTGCTTTGATGGGTGTATTTGCATCCCGTTTGGTAACTTGGCTCAAGAATAAACCTAAGGTGGTGTCTGGGCTTAATGTCGGCGCTGGCCTTACTTTTCTTGGTTCAGGGTTCGCCATAGCACTGATGCGTCAGAGGTAATGCTAGGTGGTACTGGTTCCATTTCTTGGTTACTATCTAATGAATTCATTACGTTAAAGTTAATTCATTAATAGGGACTTGGTATGATACGTCACATATTACTCATCCAATTCAAATCCACGGCGACGGAAGCTGACGTTGAGGCACTTATGTCATTATTTGAGGCAATACCATCAAAAGTTGACGGAGTAGAAGCGGTGGAGTGGGGCATCAACGATAGCCTTGAAGGAAAAAATAAACAGTATACTCACTCTGTGTTGATGACGTTTCGCGATGAGCAAGGCCGTCAAAACTACTTACCGCACCCAGAGCATGACGCGCTCAAAGCCGTGTTTCGACCACTACTCGAAGACATTATTGTCTTTGACTACTCTCTTTAAACTATCATGTTACATATTTCAAATACCGTTACGATTGCCGATTGGGAGATTGAGCTCACAGCCATTCGCTCTATGGGCGCTGGTGGTCAAAAGGTTAATAAAACCAGCTCTGCGATACACCTGCGCTTCGACATTAAACGTTCTACATTGCCTGACTTTTACAAAGAAAGACTCCTGTCGTTAACCGATTCGAGGATTACAAAAGAAGGCGTCATCATCATAAAGGCTCAACAATTTAGAACTCAGGAGCAGAATCGTGAAGATGCTCTCGAGCGGCTCAAGAAAATAATACTTTCTGCGACAGTCGTTCAAAAAGCGCGGAGAGCGACTAAGCCGACAAGAGCATCCCAAAAGCGACGTGTTGATAGCAAAAAGCGTAAGAGCCAAACAAAATCGCTTCGAGGAAGAGTACAGTAAATTCAATGTTGTAACCCTCCTTATCCCTGCCTAGGTGTATTTAAGACTTACAATACTTTCAACGATTGTATGCTGGTCTAGTTTTGAGATCTAAACCTCACAAAGCATAGCAAAGGCTGTTAATTTTCAACGAGATATGGATTTCATGATACGGGGTCGTATATTGTTAGCTTGAAGCTAGTAACCGAAGGAAAGATAGTTGGATATTGTTAAGGACGATTTGCAAAGCCACCAAATTAAAGCTCTACTTCAAGAGCACTTAGATGATATGTATGCCACGTCACCGGCGGAAAGTGTTCACGCTCTTGATATAGAGGCTCTACGTCAATCTAACGTAGAATTTTGGACGGCGTGGAACGAGCAAGAGTTGTTAGGGTGTATTGCGTTGAAAGCTTTGGACAGTGAGCACGCGGAAATTAAGTCGATGCGCACTGCTCATAATGCGAGAGGCAAAGGGGTGGCGAAAACACTGCTCAATCATCTTGTGAGTCAGGCATCTGCGCGGGGTTTTTCTCGTTTAAGCTTAGAAACGGGCACAGAGGACTACTTTACAGCGGCTCGCACACTTTATTCCGGCCATGGTTTTGTTGAATGCGACCCTTTTGCTGATTACGTGCTCGATCCCAATAGTGTGTTCATGACCAAACAGCTTTAGGAGAAACGATGCTCAACCTAATTTGTCTTATAGTCGTTGCTGCGTTAGCTGTCTTTGGGCTAGGTTTGTTTATCCCGTTTTTTAAAGTCACCAACTTGATGGATGGGGCGTTTTTTAATGCCGCTTCAATATGGTGTGTCACCGCTCTCGTTTGGGATGGTGGAAAGGTCAGTCGTACTTACGATGTAGACATAGTAACGCATAAAATGAAGGGCATGGTCACTGGGCATGACTTGCAAGGCGAAAAGCACCAGCACTATCGTCAAAATTACAGCTTTGGTTTATCGCTGTTTATTGCAGGTGGGATGCCAATGTTGATGGCGATTGCACTGTCGATTTTTTCTTAGTTCAATTTGTTTACAGGAAAAGAACCAGTGATGCCTGCACATCACTGGTTAACCATGTTTATCTTAATCAATCTCACTTCCATGGCGCTCACGCCATTCTTGCCACATACGCGCTTTAAACTCTAAGAAACCCATATCGCTGTTAGGCGCAAACTGCTCGATGGTGCGTTTTTCTGGGTTAAGGTAATCAAAATACTCGTAATGCTGAGTATTATCACGATTGTACTGGTAGCATTGAATAGTAATGCAAGCTTTACCATCGCTCGCTTTGTTTTTAAGTTGGTGAATTTGGTTTAGACCCGGTGATAGCCAAGTGACTTCGCCTTGTTTAAACACTTGAGTGGCAAACGGTGTCGGATCGTCGTGAAATTTAGACAGCATCGCAAATAATTTCACTGTTATTTCACCAGACAGCACCCTGATAATGGCATTAGCATCACCGTGGTTGTGGATAGGAGAGTAATGCTCGCTTGGCCATATCTCCATAACGAAAGGGATACCCGGTGATTCTCCGAGGTTTACCCCCATTGTGATTCGCAAATAGGTTTCTTCCGGTGCATCGGAGCCAAACTCGTTTGCCTTGGCTTTTAGCGTTTGATAACACCATCCATTGACGTCATTGATACTCTCGTTAATAGCCTGCTCAAACTGCGGGAAGGCTTGTGTATTGAGGGTAAATTGCTTACCTGAGATGTTGGCGTACAGCTGCTGACAGGCTGGGGTTAAGTTCTCTGCAACGGTTTTGTGCTGGAAGGCGATGTCATCCATACTGATATCGTCTGTTTTGGCGACAAACAGCGGAGGGTCGATGGTTACGGGGTCAATGAGAACCTTATCGGTAAGGCGGTTATCTGAAGCCAGAATATCGACGTCTTTCACTTCTTTAAGCCAGCTTTCAGCTTCGCTATCAATATCATTGGCACGAAGATATTGTTCATCTTGTTTAAGCCCGTATTCCAACAAGACGGTATTACCGCGTATCTCACCTTTACCATAGCGAACGACGGCGTTGTTACCATCGATACTGAGCCAATATTGACATTGCGGATCGCGATCGATGCCATGATGATTCGCAGCCAGTATTACCCAATCTCCAGAACCATCTAACCCTTGTATCGTTGTCGAAATACTGGTTACAGAGAGCTTCATTGCTCGCTTTCCTTCACCAAAGCAAAATTCTAAGAAGTTGAGTTCACAATCAGTACTCGCCGCTACGGCGACAACACCTTGCCCTCTGACAATGAGTTCCTTTTCTAGCTTTTTGGTGTGGCTAAAATCGGTACTACTGGCTAAGGATGGGCTATTGGTTTTTGTCTTGTCAGTCATTGTCATTTCCTTTTGAATTAGTGTCGTCATAGGCTCGAGTAGCGAGGATCCAGCTAAAATCAGCTCCAGCTCTTTGTGCACCTTGGTGGCAGTTCATACAGCTATCGTATTGGTGATACGTCTCCATAGTAATGTTGGCCAATTGGCACTCAGGAAATGGCATGCCGCCCGCTTGAACGGGTGTACCGTCTTCACATCCAAAGTCTCCATCGGTGGGTGTTTTGGCAGAAATAGAGGGTAATTGAGGCCATTGTGAACCAATTAGTTGATAATGCTCCCAAACGGTGCCTTTTAGCAGGTTGCGGTATCGAGTATTCATATCAGTGGTCGAATAGCCAAGCTTGTTAGGGTCTTCGCGCAAAGGAGTATCAGGAATTTGGCTAAGGCGAACCACATTGATGGGTGTCGTATTAGAAAAGTCTCCAGGTTCTGGTACTCGGCTTGCTCCGGGGTGTTGCGCGGGATTGGCTCTTAAAACTGAGGCTTCACGCTGATACAAGGTAGGGTCGTAGTAGGATGGCGTCATCTCTGCGGGTGTGGACGGGTCTTCGCCTAGGTTATCGACTTGTTCGAAGGTCGCCCAGACCCATTGTGGGAAGTTGGGCGTCTTCTGGGCGATATGAAAACCAACAAGACCAACCTTGGTCGTAGTACAATCACAGCGCATCATCGCATTTTTATCGTCATCACAGGTACCTGGTACGGATACGACAGCGTTATCAAGCGTAAAGAAACGAGAATGGAACTTCGGGTTTACTTTGCTGAGATCGCGCCATGCGGCTTTGACCTCTATAACACCCTCTTTATCCTTTCCGTTACCTGATGGCATGATGATGGCCTCGTTAGGCCACTCGCTACGATTGTAATAGCCGTTTTCTCGAATAAAGTCGTATTCAACTTTGTTTACTCTTACTTCGTAGCGGGTAAATAGACCAGTTTGATCGACCAAAGGCCCTCCAAAGGCTTGGTCTAACTCATCTGCAACCGTACTGAATTTGGAACCGCTAACCAAAACCGGTTGTCCTTCGTAATCTCCACTTTTGCAAATAGCCGTACCATTGCGAGCTGTCCACGCTACGGGCTTATCACCATTTTGTGGAAATAGGTTAAATGCGGATTTCCACCCAAGCCATACGGGAAGCTTCCCATCAGAGTAATGACCAAAAACGGCCGTATTGTTGGGTTCAAATGGTTCACCATGGGAGTTGGCTTTCGATGGCCACATTAACGCAATAAAGTTTTGCCAGTTGAAGTAGTCGAAGAATGGTCTCTTGACGACACCAGAAGCGGCAAAAGGTTGCGAGGGCACTTCGGCAAGCAAGTGCCCAGAGAGTTTGGGTTCAAGATGGTGGTATAGCTCGTCCTGACTCTCTGCAAGTGCTTGACTTGCACACAATGTAAAGAGAGTTAATGCAATAAGGTTCGCTTTCATTACTTGTCCTCACACTCTCTTGGCATGTTAGCAGCGAACATCGCATGCTGTTGAACGGCGATTTGCATTTGCAAAGACGTATCTAGATTAAGTAGGTTTGGATAGTTTCCACCGCTATAAGCTTGCGGGAACTGTGTCGTTTGGAAGTAGTTAACGTTCTCTTGGCTGTATTGGTTACATAGACCGTCAAAACCAAAAATAGGGGGAATAGTGACACCCATTTGAGGGTTGGTATCATCTACATTGGCAAATGCGCCAGCATGACATGATAAGCAAGAGCTGAGTTTGTTATCTACGGGGCCTGCTAAGCGGTCTTCGCAACCAAAGTGCTCATACTTCTCAATGGATTTGTTGAGGACGCTTTGACGCGCAGTAATGGATTCAGATTTTGGTACGGCTGGGAATGTCCAAGGATCCATACCCCATTGGAGCCCAACTGGTTGAAGATTATCCCAAACCGTCGTTCCGCCGTTGTTGATGTATGCGTATGTGCCGTAGACCCATCGGGTAGGCGAGCGGCTATCGACAACCGCGACATCAACCTGAACGAGGTGAACATCTTGAATTGTGCGGCTGCACTTATCATAATTGTCACTTGTTTCTTTATGACGGTTAGCCTGCCATTTAGGAGAGCCTTTGAGGTACTCCACATCAGTAGGCGTAACACTAGAAAACAGGAATTTGACGACCACAGTGCCTTCTTTGAACGGCATACCTTTAGTCGAGGTGATTCCGTTAACTGTCTCTAAGATAGGCTGGCCATTTTTATCAAAACTTTGGCCAATTGTGTACGCACCGATATCGTTGTACATACCCACAGCCCACGTTTCAAAGCCACGTCCTTCGCCATCGCTAGGGCCACCTACACCATAAAAGTCGCTTAAATGAGCGGTACGCTCATTAGTGAGTCCATGAACAAATTCACGTCCGGTTTCTTTTGCATAAGCCATCCATGGTATGTGAAACCATCGTGTTTGACCGTCTACGTCGACGATCAATCCTTGGTCATTGTTGAGGTCGCGGGTTTGACCTTGTTTGATGTAGTCGAGGATGCTGGTTATATAATCCTTGTATTTGGGTTCTTTAGACCAGTCTGGAATACTAGAGTCGCTAAAGTCGACACCTTTCGACTCAGAGAAAAGGTCGATGTTTAGCCAAGGGCACGTGACATCTGTGCAGGCTGCTGGCATTTCAGTGGGGTATTGATCGCTAAGCTTGAAAGTAGGCCCCTGCCAATTTGTGGGTGGTTTGTTTACAGCATTATTCCATGCTGGGGATTCTGCAAACGCTATGAAAGATGTGGTCGCTAGCCACAGAGTGAGTAATAGGCGATTTATGTTTATCTGTATCATAATGCTTCCTAGTGTTCTGACGTAAATGTGGTTCATTTTGTGACGGTGTCACTATTTATAGTATTTAGATAATTGCAATAGGTAGCGTCAGCATCGGCCGAAAGGGCAATGTTTACTGACGAACCATTGTTGTGATCGACCAAAATCTGTCCCGAAGTATCGTTTTCTTCATTTAAGGTTTGCTCGACTCGAATTCGAAAAGATTGAGTTTGAATCAATTGAGGATTAGTGATGACTGAAGCGGCGAGGGGGTCCCAAAAGTCGAGGTACTTGCCAATGCCTTTTTTAATAGACTGGCTGTTGAGTACCTGAGTGAGAAAGCGTGCACTGTTGTTTTCTATTTGATTCAGCTCATCGACAAAAGCTTGAGTAATTGGAACTTGCTGGGTTGCATTGAGTGCGACGAGCGTAAGATTCAAATCACTTTCAATGATTGTCTGAGCGCCTAAGGGGTCGACAAAAATGTTCCATTCAGCCACTTTGTTGGAATAGCAAGGTGGCTCTGACAAGGTTGGTTGAATGTTCCCTTCAGCACCAGGCTCGACGAACTCACTCGTTAGGTTGCCTCCCATCATTATGATTTGAGAGATTTTGTCTTTTAACGCTTTGGACAAACTAGGCTTGTCTTTTGCGTATTCAAGAAATCGCCCCCATGTGGTTCCACCACCGATACATAGTAGCGAAACGGGTTCTGAGGCACTTAAGATGTATTCTTCTAAAAAAGGAATCGCATCTATGTAATCACGATGCATGTTTTGATGTGGAAACGGAGTGTCGTAGTGGTTATCGGCAGCCTCTCGTTCTTCTCCGGGAAAGGTGTTGCTGTATCGCATGGGGGCATTAAACCCTTTGACGACTGGTATATGTAAGTCTGCCGCTTTTCCAGTTAGCGAGAGCATGTTGCTAACGTTGTGTAGCCCATGACTGAGGTGTGCATCACCTGTACCAGTGACGGAAATCCCAACCACATTGACTTCGGGGTGTAGCAGTAGATACAGCATTGCCATGTAGTCATCGAAGTCGACGTCGGTGTCGATTAGAACATTCACAGTGATCTCCTTATATGTGCTTGTGCACATAGAGGCTAGGACAAGATTTGTTAATGTCTCGTTAAAATTCTAAACTTGATAAAAAGCAACAGGATTGGAATATGGAAGCGATCAGAGAATGGCGGGTGAACTGCCCTTATTGCGGGGAGGCGTTTGAGACCTCTATTGATTGCACGTTGGACAATCAGGAGTATATTGAAGACTGCTATGTCTGCTGTCGCCCAATTTTGTTTGAAGTTACCCTAGAAAGTGAAGACGTGTTTGTGACTGTACGGCATGAGAACGAGGTTTAGATTGAAATTCAACTAATTACGCGCTAAAACATCAGATTGTTATATGGATGTAACTCGGAGTTGGTTTGGATATTGGGGTCTTTTTTACCGGTTTTTCGTTAGGTTTATCGTTAATTCTCGCGATCGGAGCACAAAACGCATTTGTCTTAAAGCAAGGGTTAAAACGCCATTATGTATTTGCAGTTTGCGCGGTCTGTGCGGTTTCTGATGCTTTGCTGATTACCGCCGGTGTGAGTGGCTTTGGAGCAGTGATTGAAGCCTATCCTTCTGTCGAAACGGTTGCTCGATATGCAGGCGCGGCATTTCTCTTTATCTACAGCTTTCAGAGTTTTCGCTCTGCAATTTCAAGCAACCATCAGCTAGATCCTGAAGGGGATAGCAACGCCAGTCTGATGAAAACAGTGCTTATTTGTTTAGCATTAACATGGCTCAACCCTCATGTTTACCTAGACACCGTCGTTCTTCTAGGTTCTATCTCAACGCAATATGCCCCTCAGCAATTCTCGTTCGGCCTTGGTGCGGTAACGGCCTCATTCGTCTTTTTCTTTTCGCTAGGATATGGCGCCAGGCTCCTCACTCCAATTTTTCATAAGCCTATTTCATGGAAGATTTTGGAGGGGCTAGTGGGCTTTATCATGCTCGCGATTGCATTGTCTTTGATTTCAGGTTAGGTGGAAATGAGTAAATTAATTGTGGTTACCGGTGGAAGCAGAGGCATTGGCGCTGCTACATCCAAACTGTTAGCGGCTAAAGGCTATAGAGTGGTCGTTAACTTCTTATCAAACGCCAAGCGAGCAGAGCAGGTGGTTAGTGATATACGACGAGATGGTGGAGAAGCGTGTAGTTATCAGGTGAATATTGCCAGTGAGGATTCAGTTGTTTCCATGTTTGACTCCATCTATGCAGAGCATGGCGAGATTTATGGGTTAGTGAATAATGCAGGGATCTTAAGTACGCAGTGCACCCTTGAGCAGATTACCGCGGAGCGTATTACTCAAATCTTAGCGACTAATGTGACTGGAACACTACTATGCGCCCGTGAAGCAATTAAATACATGAATGGGGGAAGCATAGTGAATGTTTCTTCTCGCGCATCGGTTACCGGGTCACCATTTGAGTACCTGGATTATGCCGCCAGTAAAGGAGCGGTGGATACTCTTACTAGAGGGTTAGCGTCCGAACTAGCCGGTAGAAATATTCGTGTAAACGGGGTGCGCCCGGGACTGATTAATACGGAAATGCATGCCGATGGCGGAGAGCCAGAAAGAGTTAAACGATTAGAGTCGCAGATCCCACTCGGCCGGGGAGGTGAAGCGGAGGAAGTTGCCAATGCAATTTCATGGCTGATATCAGAAGAGGCTTCTTTTGTGACGGGCACATTCGTGGATGTATCTGGCGGAAAGTAAGGAAACAAATGTATGAAACAACAAGCGCTCAGTTGTCATTGTGGAAATGTGCAGCTTTCTTTTGACCATTGGCCTGAATCGGTCACCTGCTGTAATTGCTCAATTTGTCGACGCTATGCCGCGCTTTGGGGTTATTTTCAACCAAAAGACGTGATGGTTGAAATAGCGAAAGAGACAGTAGCTTATCGCTGGGGGGATGGCTGTATCGATTTTCATCACTGCGCTGTGTGTGGTTGCGTTACTCATTATGAGTCTGCTGATAGCTCATCGACCCCGAGAACGGCCATCAACTTTAGAATGGCGGATGGCCTTAAATCTACCCAGGTTAAATATTTCGATGGAGCTGAGTCTTGGTGTTTTCTTGATGAAAGTGAGGTGCGCAAGGTATGAATCAAGAGAGGTTGAGTTTTCAAGATATCACGCTTCGGGTCGCTACAGAGCAAGACTTTGAACCGCTCTATCAACTTATGACAGAGGATGAAGCTTGGACGAAGCTTAATGGTCCTTACTTTGGTTATCAGCGTCCAACGCGTGAGCAGTTTAGCGAGGGTTACTTCTCCAAACTCATGTTGGGTAATGAAGCGCTTGTTATTGAGTATCATCAAAGAGTCGTCGGAACGGTAAGTTGTTACTGGGAAGACCAAAAAACCCGTTGGCTTGAAGTTGGAGTACTGGTTTATGACTCCCGACTTTGGGGCTGTGGCATTGGCATGAAAGCGCTGATCCCATGGGTGAGTTATCTGTTCAATACTCTAGATATAGAGCGAGTAGGGCTGACTACATGGAGCGGCAATCCGCGAATGATGAAGTGTGCGCTAAAACTTGGTATGACCCAGGAAGCGCGCCTGCGCAAGGTTCGTTACTATCAAGGGCACTATTACGACAGCGTTAAGTATGGCGTGCTGCGAGAGGAGTGGCGTGAACTAGAAAAGCTTTGGCGTCAACGTGATCATATTTACTTGTTTGATTGGGGCGATACACTCATGGTCGATGACCCCAGCCAAAGTGGCAAGATGTGCGATTGGCAAAAAATTCAGCAGGTGGAGGGGGCGAAAGCGCTATTAAGTGGGCTCGCAAAATACTGCCCCATTTATGTCGCAACCAATGCCAAAGATTCTGCAGAAGAGGATGTAAAAAGAGCCTTTGAAAGAGCGCAGCTTGCTGAATACTTATCTGGGTACTTCTGTTTCAGCAACCTTGGTGTCGGCAAAGATGATGAGGATTTTTACCCACGCATTGCCTTTAAGCTCAATACAGATACCAGTCAACTCGTAATGACTGGAGATCAACTTGAACGAGATATACTGCCAGCAAGGCGTGCGGGATTGAGAACGAACTGGCTTAATGTGAGTTCTATTTCACATAATGAAAACGGCTTTGTTCGATTAGAAGATATTCTCTATCGGGAGCAAAGCCGCATGTCTTTGGTTGACCTCGACTAAAAGGTGGCTATTACGATGATTGGATGGTGGTGATAAGCTTCTCTGCTTGATCCAAATATTCACCACCAAACAAATTGCAGTGATTGAGCAAATGATACAAGTTGTAGATGTGCTTGCGGTACTCGTACATAGGCTCGATCGCCAAAATACTTTCGTATCCGTCGTAGAACTCCTGCCTAAACCCGCCGAAAAGCTCTGTCATTGCTAAATCACATTCTCTATCACCCCAATAGCTCGCTGGGTCATAGCATATTGGTCCAAACGCGGTATTAGCCGCATTGCCATACCAAAGGTCACCGTGTAGTAAAGACGGTTTGGGATTGTGCCCGGAAAGCTGTTCGTTAACCAGTTCAACAAATTCATCGATATCTGTGAATGTGATTTGTTTTTCTTTTAGAAGCTGAAGTTGCCAGCCAATTCGCTGCTCAGAGAAGAATCGTGACCACTTTTTGTGCCACTGATTAGGTTGCAGTGTGGTGCCAATATAGTTGTCTTGATCGAACCCAAACTCCTTTTGCTCGCCCCACTTGTGTAGTTTGGCAAGTTCCTCTCCAAGCTGGTAACTAGCAGGGCCAGTATCTAAGGGTTTTACAGGTATGTAATTGAGTACGATAAAGGCACACTCTTTGGTTTTACCAATGTGAACCAGTTCAGGTACATGAACCGTGTTGGTTTCTCTTAGGGCAGTGAGATTGTCGGCTTCGATTTCAAATTTCGCGATAAAGTCTTTGTCATTGATTTTGACGAAGTAACGCTGATCACCATCGCTGATCATGTAACACTGATTAATGTCCCCGCCGCTCATTTTAATGCGCTCGGAGATATTGAACTCAAACATTAGAGTTTCTGAAAGCTGATCTGAAATTGCTTGCCACATAAACGTCTCCCACCTGCCAACACTATGGCTAGTGTAGAACAATATTGCTTACATAACATACTGTCAGCGCACAGAATCATTGACGTGACACCCGAATTTTCCTTTGTGTTCTTACAAACGTGACTTAGGTTTGCTATGGTGAAGATCTTGTCATTATTGTCATTGCTAGGAGAGCAGTCGTGGTTGTAGATACTGACGGCTATCAAGCACTTATTGAACACCTTGCGCTCAATCTAAGTGTGTTTACCTCAGAGTTGGGGGATACAGGAGAAGAGACCATTGAGGACGTATCAACGGATATGGTTGCCTCAAATATTATGGCGGTCTTCGAACAAAACCCAGAGCTTCATGCCAGTGTACGCTTTAAACTTCTTAAGGAAGTGGATTTAGTTATCCAGGATCTGGAAGAAGTGTTAGCGGGCGTTTGGAACAAAAAGGCGACCAATGAACAAGTCGCTTTTCTTGAGGAATATATCGCACTAGTAAAAAATCTATTTGACACTGCGGTGGCAAAATACGATTAATCTAGGCGTTTCTCTCTGTATCGAATTACAGAGAGAAACGTTATTGAACACTTCTAAAGTGCCAAAACGTCGATGCCCAGTATGGGTTATCTAAGCGAGAAAGCACTACCCCTTTTGATGTCGAAGCATGCATAAACGTATTGCCACCTAAATATATTCCTACGTGACGGGTTTTTCTACCAGTTTTAAAAAAGACTAAATCTCCACTTTGCGCACTCTTGTAGGCGATTTTTTCACCTACTTTGACTTGCTGCGCTGTAGTCCGTGGTAATGAGAGAGAATAGGCGTCTTGATAGACCGCTTGAACAAATGCTGAGCAGTCAACGCCGGAATAATTGGTGCCGCCCAAACGATATGGAACACCTTGCCATTTTTTATATTCAGCGAGGAAGGGCGCATTATCTGGGGTATTGTAGTGTTGCCTTGTATGTTCCGCTCGCTCTGGCTGATTAGAGCACGCCGATACGAAAACTACCATACCGTATAAAATCAATGATTTAACAAATTTCATCTGTCACACTGCTTACATCTAAACGTAATAAAAATGTCACTAAGGATTACTAATATCCTGATAATTCTATACCAAGTTATTAAATAGTACGAACCTATTACTTATTTGGTTACCGTTTAATGGATCAACTCGACGGATTGTTTATGAAAACCCCAGACAAGGGAAAACGTGCCATCTCTTTGATTCACTCTTTGAGTGCTATCTTCTTAACAATTATTCTAATTTTTGTCGGCGCGAGTGTACTGAGCACCAATGGCCTTAATCAAGTTAAGCAACAGTTTGACAATTTATCAGAAAAAGCCCTTCCACTGTCTCTTAATAATGCCGCATTGACGCAAGATGTACTGGAACAAGTAAAACTGCTTAACTATGGTACACAGCTTGAGTCGACAGAAGAGTTAGAGCAGATCCGCCAACGCATCACGCAGCTTGTCGAGCAAAGTAATCAAAAGGTTGAAAACCTATACGCCATTGCCTCGGAGTTGGGCAATGCCGTTACACAGGAGCAACGAGAGCTCCTTGGGCAGAAAATTGTTGAACTTCAAAGAAGCACTCAAGCGATTCTGGCATACCAATCGCAAATACTGGCCATGAGTGCAGATATCGATAAAGAAGTGGCCGGCTTTCGATATGCCATCAGTACGCTTGGTCAAGAAATGAATCGCATCAGCTTGCTGTTTACACAAAACAATCCGTCTTCGGCCGATGCCGCTACACGAGTGGTGACGGCTGCTAGTTCTCTAGAGAGCGCATTCTTGATGCTGATGATGCAGACCGATCTGAAAAAGGCTAATGGCGAATATCGTCAGATGCGCAATCGCTATGCAAGCATCAATTTAGCCTACGATCAGTTTGAAGAGTGGCATCCAGAAATCAGCGAGTTTCCAAGTTTTACTGCGCCCTATGACATGGTGAAAGCAGGGTTTAAGCAAAGCGGTGTGGTTCGTCAGATCATTGAACGGTTGGAGATTGCGACTATACAGCGTGAAGAACTCGCCAAAGCCGCTGTGCTGGCAAATGAGACCACGCAGATCTTGTCAGCCATTTCGACAACAGCGGAAGGGCTCATTGATGAGAGTCAATCCGTGGTAAACAGCACCATTCAAACCAATATTTACACTCTAATCATTACCACAGCCGTGTTAGTGATGGTTGTTTTTGGATTGTTCTTTGGACTGCGCCGCTGGGTTAATCGCGCACTTAAGAGTATTACTAGGCAGCTAAAACGTTTGGTTGAGCACGACTTAACGGGCGTCGTAGAGCTTTCAGGTCCCTCGGAAATGCGTGATATTGCCAGAAAGTTGAATCAGGTTATTGAGTCGACCCATGACTCAATCGAAGTGGTTACCCGTAACTGTGAAACCTTGTACCAAACCGCAGAAATCAGTCATGGCGCAGCAGAATCGACGCGAAGCAGTTTGCTAGCGCAAAACGAATCTCTCGATAGCATGGTTGCTACAGTGACTCAGTTGGAAGCGTCAATCAAAGAAATCGCGACCGTGACGACGTCCTCATTTTCTGATTCGCAGCAGGCAGAAGAGTTTGCTTCTCTGGGGCTAAAAGCGGTCGAGGAGAATCAGCAACGTTTGCATACCCTTGAAACGACACTCGGCAACAATGAAACCTCGATGAATGAGTTGGATGGTAAAGTAAAGCAAATCCAAGAAATGGTCGATATGATCAGTGGTATTGCAGACAACACCAACTTGTTAGCGCTCAACGCTGCCATTGAAGCGGCGCGAGCGGGTGAAATGGGACGCGGCTTTGCCGTTGTTGCGGATGAAGTACGCAAGCTCGCGAGCGATACCTCAGAGCAAACCACCAATATTCGCCAAATGATGGCTGAGCTGATGGACGCCGCCCAAGATTCGAGACAATCTGTTATCGAGTCTCGAGCTGAAATGAATCACGCCCTAGATTCTAGTGAGCGAGTCAAAACGTCGTTCTCAGATATTGCGCTGTCTGTGAATCATATTCGAGAACGAGCGGAGCAAGTATCTGTGGCAACCGAAGAGCAAGAGCGAGCGACAGCAGAAGTAGGGCGCGCCATTGTTCATGTCACCGACCAAGGTGAGCATTCAAATATGCAGCTTGAGTCTATGGTTGAAAGTGCTGAGCAGGTGGCTGATATCGCAGGCCACCAGCAAGCAATGCTTCACAAGTACGAGCTCAATCGTCTATCCGTTTGAACGAACAGCAGTTTAAACGAATAGCGGTTTAACCTAATTAGACTCGCGATCGTTCCTAAAAGGCTGGGTAAGTAACTTATCCAGCCTCTGCTCGTTTTTAGCCGCAAATTCTGGAATGCCTATCTCCACCTTATCGTGTCCAAGCTCTGGCTGAGCGCGATAGGTGCCAAACCAGCGATCCCATACCGACAAAAAGAAACCAAAGTTGGAGTGTGTCTCCTTGGGTATTACCGAGTGATGAACGCGATGAAAATCCGGAGTCACCACGATTTTTCTTAGAGCTTTGTCTACGGGTGCAGGCAGCTTGGCATTGCTGTGATTAAACATCGCGCTCGCATTAAGAACAATCTCAAACACCAATGCTGCAACAGGTGGGATCCCAAGCGCCATCACTACGCCAATTTTGATCCACATCGATAGCACAATTTCAATGGGGTGGAAGCGAGCACCGGTGGTGACGTCTATATCTCTATCCGCGTGATGCATGCGGTGTAATCGCCAAAGTATGGGCAGTCGATGGAACACGACATGCTGAAAGTAGATAACGCCATCAAGCAAGATGACGCTGATTGGTACTACCAGCCATAAGGGCAAGGCAAGGTGGTTGAAAAGCCCCACTTGAAGTTGAGCCGCGCGCAAAGATGCTTCAATCGCTAAAAGGGGCATGGCAACCGCTAAGGTTAAAGAGTTAAACCCTACGAGCGCGAGATTGTTACTCCAACGTAATAAACGGCTGCGCGTTCGCGCCTTTCTTGGGACTGCCCACTCCCAGACAGCGCAGAGCACTAATACAGAAAGAAAGATCGCTAGGCGAATAGTGTCACTGTTTTCCATTGCTATTGAGTTTCCTTTTACTAACGCACGTTGGCAGAGTAGAATCCCGCCACCTTTTGTCAAAGTACCATGATTATGAGACGCCACGCCTTCCACGCCATGTATGACGAGCGACTTGCCGCAGCCACCAAACCATTCAACGCCCGCGGAGCAAAAGTTGAACGTTGTAAAACCTGCCAAATCGCCAAGCAATACTGTATCTGCGAACACCAACCCGTACCGAACCTTGATATTGCGGTCATGCTGTTGGTCTCTGATGCAGAGATCTTAAAACCAAGCAATACTGGGCGTTTAATACTTGATACGGTTGAGCAAGGCTATGCGTTTCCTTGGCATCGTACTGAGCCAAATGCAGACATGTTGGCGGTGTTAAATGATGAGACCTTACAGCCGATTATAATCTTTCCAGAAGATTATGTAGATGATAAAACGCGTGTTCTAGAAATGGGTGCGCAATCTGAGTTAAATACGACTTTATCTGAAGGTAAAAAGCCACTGTTTATCTTTTTGGACGGCAGTTGGCGAGAAGCACGAAGAATGTTTCGCAAATCGCCGTATTTGGACAGGTTCCCAGTTTGTTCTATCAAACCAGAAGCCGTGTCGAATTACGTAATGCGCAAGTCTGAGAATGAAGACCACCTAGCGACCGCAGAAGTGGCCAGTTTAGTATTTGAGCAATTTGGCGAAGAGAAAACCGCCAATACACTCGCTCTTTGGTTTGCTGCTTTTCGTGAAAGCTACATGTTAAGTAAGACTCGCTTCTCTCCTGATCTCACTCGTCCAGAGTTAAATAATTTCATAGCTCTAATAAAAAACGAGACGTTGCTCTAATAGTGTCCATTTAGGTGACGACTTGTTAGCCAAGCGGTGCAAGCAAAGGTATAAATTGGGGCTGCATCACGGTTTGAGGGGGTAGGGATATGGATAATGCCATCAGTTATTCTATTTTTTTCGCCTCAGATTGAGGTTTCAAGGAGAGTTTTCATGTATTACGGCTTTGACGTCGGCGGCACAAAAATTGAGTTTGGTGCTTTCAACGAAAAACTAGAACGTGTAGCCACTGAGCGCGTTCCAACACCAGTTGATGATTATCAAGTATTGGTCGATACGTTAGCGGGTTTAGTTGCGAAATACGACGCAGAGTTGGGTACAGAAGGGAAAGTGGGTCTCGGTCTTCCTGGTATGGAAGATGCGGACGACGGTACCGTACTGACAGTAAATATCGGCTGTGCGAAAGGTAAACCGTTACGTCACGACCTACAACAAAAAATTGGTCGTGAAGTGAAGTTAGAAAATGACGCAAACTGTTTTGCGCTTTCTGAAGCTTGGGATGATGAACTTAAAGATTCGCCTTCAGTGATGGGGTTGATCCTGGGTACTGGTTTTGGTGGCGGTTTGATTTACGAAGGAAAAGTATTCTCAGGTCGTAACAACGTTGCTGGTGAGTTAGGCCATATGCGCTTGCCTATTGATGCATGGTTCCATCTAGGAGAAAAAGCACCTCTTCTGGATTGCGGTTGCGGTAAAAAAGGTTGCTTGGACAATTACCTGTCAGGTCGTGGCTTTGAGCTTCTTTATGCTAATTATTATGGCGAGAGCAAGAAAGCGATTGATATTATTAAAGCGCGTGAAGCTGGTGATGCAGAGGCGACTGAATTTGTCGACATGTTCATGGAACTGTTAGCTATCTGCTTTGCGAACATCTTCACCGGAAATGATCCACATGTCGTGACACTTGGTGGTGGTCTGTCTAACTTCGATTTGATTTACGAAGAAATGCCTAAGCGCGTGCCAAAATATTTAATGTCTGTGGCTAAATGCCCTAAGATTGTGAAAGCGAAACACGGCGATTCAGGCGGCGTTCGCGGCGCAGCATTCTTGAACATTAAGTAATTACCATCGTTTTAAGTAAGGCGACCCAGTGGGTCGCCTTTTCTGTTTTTAGGTGGGAGTTGTCGTCAAAGCGAAAGTGATCTATCATTTGATACGTTAAGAGTATATCAAGTGGTGGTTTAAATGAGTGCTTCAACTAAATTCGTTCCTTCTCGTTCAAAGGCTAGCTTTTGGTCGCAGATTGGCGTGCCTCCAAGAGGGCGCAAACTCTATGAAGCGATTGAAGCAGGCTTCGACTTTGCAACCTACCAAAAGCTCGCGACAGCGACGGGGATAGAGAAAAAAGAGCTCGCTCGTATCACCAACATCAAAAGCGCAACACTGAGCCGCCGAGCGAAGGATGGTAAATTCTCTTCAGATGAAAGTGACAGGCTTTACCGATATGCCGAAGTCTACAATGCGTCACTGCGTTTGTTTGAGAACAATAAAATCAAAGCGTTTCAGTGGATGCACAACCCAGTGAAGGCATTAGGGTACATCGCGCCGAGCGACATGTTGAAAACCAGTGCTGAAACCGAAGAAGTACTAAGCGTAATTGGCCGCCTCGAGCATGGCGTTTTCAATTAATGCAGTTGTATCGAATTGTAAAGAGAAAATTCGCCACAAGCATAGAGCAAGTCTTTGATGGTGAGGGGGCGCGGCGCTATGGTGGGCGATGGAACTCGGCAGGCATGCGATGTGTGTATCTCGCAACGTCCGAGTCATTGGCCATTTTAGAAGTGCTGGTGCATCTCAACGATTCTGAGCTGCTCAATGACTATGAGTTGTATCGTATTGATGTGGACGATAATGCGATCATCGAACTTGACCAAAGCTATTTGCCGGATGATTGGCAAGAAGATCCGGTACCGGCGTCGACCGCACAAATTGGTGATGAATGGATAGGCAGTGACATAAGTCTTTTTCTTAAAATCCCTTCGACTATCGTACCGCGAGAGTTCAATTGCCTGCTAAATCTCGCTCATCCTGATTTTGACTTAGAGAAACTTAACGTCGTTAAGCTCAACTTTGAGCCGGATCCTCGTTTGCTTGGTTAAGATAATCAAGGTTAAACGACAGGGCTGTGAGCCGGAAGCACTAGCTTGATGGCGTTTGGCAGGACACTGAACTTGATGTGCTTTGATGTTAGCGGTTCGCCATCGAGATTTACTGGCATCACTGAATCAGAAATCCACTCCAATGTTTTCACTTGGTTTCGCTTTACAAACGTGCCACTAAACTCGGGTTGTTGGAGCAGCTCATCGACCACTGCGGGAATATCGCCTGGCGTAAACTCTTCCAATGACACTACGTCAAGCAGCCCATCATTGAGCATAGCGTTGGGTGACAAAGGTTGACCGCCGCCAGCCATTCTGCCGTTGCATACAGCGCCGACGACAACATGACTGTCTACTTCCTTGCCGTCATACAATACTCTGCCGCTAAAAGGTTGAAAATTAATCGCTTGAACAAGGCCTGCAAGGGTATAAGCACCGCCACCTAAGAAGTTCTTCAAAGCTACGGGTGTATTAGCGGTGACTTGAGCGCCAAATCCGGCCGTGGCGATATTGATAAAGTGTCTTTCATTAGCCGATGCCGCGTCGATAAACGTGGCTTGGCCGGTCAGTGCTAAATGCAGAGCATCATAAGGGGAGAGAGTTGGAATTTCGCAGGCTGTAGCAAAGTCATTAGCCGTACCGAGTGGTAGGACAGCTAACTCGATGTGAGAAAGTTTTTGTTTGAGCAGGGCATCGACCACTTCATTGATGGTGCCGTCACCACCGCCTGCGATGAGGCGTGTGACACCATTAGCACCGGCTTCTTGTACTAACCTTTCAATATCTCCGCCTTCCCACGTCACGCGAACCTCAAGTTGGTGCCCTTGTTCTCGAAGTTGATAGACGGCTTCTCGAATGTCTTCTTGAGCAGCTTTTTTACCGTTTAGTAGTAGGCGGATGGTCATGTTCTTTCCTTAAAACAGCGAGTTAGCACTGAGTGCAGCGATATTACGAAAAACTATAGCACAAATTTCTCAATCGCTTTTGCTACGCCGTCATCATCATTGCTGTCTGTGATGTAATCGGCAATCGCTTTGGTCGCTTCCATCGCATTCGCCATCGCGACACCTTTACCAGCAAACTTGATCATGTGATGGTCGTTTTCGGCATCACCAAAGCACATCGTTTGCTCATAAGGAATGCCCAGGTGATCGGCAACGACTTTAACCCCTTCACCTTTGTTGCTGAGTGGGTTTAAGAACTCTAAGAAGAATGGGGCGCTTTGAACGATGGTGTAATCATCGTGATACGACGCGTCAATCTTGGCAATGCCTTTAGTGAGTTTGCTCGGCTCGCCAACAATCATCGCTTTGATGATTTCATGGTCATCTTCTAAGCGTTCAAAGTCATAAACAGTGAAGTCGAGCTTATTGATTTCTGCTTCGTGGTCGGTGTATGGGTTAGCTTCTGTGGTAATCAATCCGATCTGCGTGCTGAACGCGTGACAGTGTAGCCCTAGTTCGTTTGCAAGACGTGCAATACGCTTAGCATCTTTGCCTGTTAGTGGCTGCTCGTGAAGCTTTTCACCACTTTTGACCTTTTCAACGTAGGTGCCGTTAAAGTGAATAACAAAGTCGTCTTGCTCTGTTAAACCTAATTCTACAAGTGCATCCTTCATACCGTTAAGTGGTCGGCCAGAAGCAAGAACGACCGTAACGCCTTTGGCTTTAGCAGCAGCGATGGCTTGTTTGGTACGAGGGGTGATGTTTTTGTCGGATGTGAGTAGGGTTCCATCCATATCGATAGCGATGAGTTTGTACACGTGACTTACCTAAAAAAGAAATAAAACAAAACCGCATCAGAATAGGGAAATTAGCCGCAGACTGCCAGTGATTTTGTCGTCCGGTTAATGTTGAATTTCTAGCGCGCATCCTTTAAGGTCTGCTCATCTTACATAAATGGCAAAATTTAATGAGCGGTAAACAATTCAAGATCAATGAGATGTTTGAAACCATTCAAGGAGAGGGCGTGTTCACTGGCGTTCCTGCGGTATTCATTCGTCTACAGATCTGTAATGTGGGTTGTGCGTGGTGTGATACCAAGCAGACCTGGGAAGCAAAGCAAGAAGATGAGCGCGCGTTCGGCGAAATCATCACTAAGCAAGGTGATAGCCCTACTTGGAGTGATGTCAGCGCAGATGAGGTCGTTGCTATGTATCAAGCCCAGGGCTTTACAGCGAAGCATATTGTCATTACTGGTGGTGAGCCTTGCGAATATGACTTAACGCCCCTTTGTGAGGCGTTTGAGGCTATCGATGCTCGTTGCCAAATCGAAACCAGCGGCACGTCAGAAGTGAGAGTCACTGAGAATACCTGGGTGACAGTGTCACCTAAGATCGCCATGAAAGGCAAACGCGAAGTGCTTACCTCAGCGCTAGAGCGAGCGAATGAAATTAAACATCCTGTGGCGACGGATAACAACATTGAACAGCTTGATGCGTTGCTTGACGGTGTGGCGTTAAAACCGGATGTGGTGATTGCGCTGCAGCCAATTAGCCAAAAGCCACGCGCGACAGAGCTTTGTATGAGCACGTGTATCGCGCGTAACTGGCGTTTGTCGGTACAAACGCATAAATACTTAAATATTGCATAACACCAAATATGGAGACGGTAATGAAGAAGGCAGTAGTAGTTTTTAGTGGTGGCCAAGACTCGACCACGTGTTTGGTGCAAGCATTAAAAGAGTATGATGAAGTACACGCAATCACGTTTGATTACGGTCAGAGACACAAGCTAGAAATCGAAGTCGCACAAGCTTTGACAGAAAAGCTTGGCGTAAAAGCACACAAAGTGATGGATGTAGGTCTTCTCAATGAACTGGCCATCAGCTCACTGACACGTGATGACATTCCTGTCTCTCATGAACTGCAAGAAAATGGCTTACCAAACTCGTTTGTTCCGGGTCGTAATATTCTTTTTCTAACCTTAGCTGGTATTTACGCTTATCAAATTGGCGCTTCAGCGGTTATCACGGGTGTGTGTGAAACCGACTTCTCTGGCTACCCAGATTGTCGCAATGACTTTATTAAGGCAATGAACAGTGCTTTGGTGCAGGGTATGGATAGAGAGCTGGATATCGTTACACCACTAATGTGGCTAGATAAAGCCGAAACATGGGCACTGGCAGACAAATATGATGCGCTAGAGCTTGTTCGTAACGAGACGCTGACCTGTTATAACGGCATCGTTGGTGATGGTTGTGGTGATTGCCCATCATGTGAGCTGCGAGCAAATGGCCTAAACCATTATCTCGATAATCAGCAAGCGGTGATGCAATCACTTAAAGAGAAATCAAACTAAAAAGAGGCGCATGATGCGCCTCTTTATTATCTACTACGTTTATTCAAAACGACAGTGGACTGATTAGTTAAGTTTTAGATATAGCTTAGCAACCTCTGAAGGCTCCATTTCCTTACCGTCTAGCTGAGCGTTCCAGTTCGTGCCGATCAATACGCCGTCTTCGTCCAATGTCAGTAGCCAATCTTCAACGAAGATATCAAGGGGGATGTGCAGTACTTCAAAATCCGCCCACTCTTCAACGTTGTGAGTTTTTGCGTCTTCCTCTGACGACCAGAAAGGCATTACTTCACTGTTTTCGAACTCGGTCGAATCACACGCCAACCAACCATCTTCGTTGCGAAGACCCCATACAAGTTGGGTTTTGCTTGTTTCTTCAATAAACAGCTTTAGGTTTTGTTCGATATCAGACGTTAATTTGCTCATTGTTATCTACTCATAGTAAGAACTGCTTACAAGACTAGCATGAGATCATTAATATCTAAATGAATTGGCAATAAAAAAGCGCTCTAGAAGAGCGCTTTATGTCTGATTGATGGAGAACTAGGCTACTTGCCGATTTTGGTGAATATCGTCCATTCAATTTTGACCTCACCCTTGTAGCCGACCACTGAAGCGACGACTTTACGATTCATTGCATGAGCAAATTCACTGTCGCCTAATTCTTCAGGTTGCGTATCGCCAAAACCAACGATAGTGAGTCTGCTTGGGTCGATACCATTGCTTATTATGGCCTGCCTTACGACATCGGCGCGGTTTTGTGAAAGCAGCATATTCTTGTCAGTATTGCCGACGATACTCGCGAAACCTTGAATTTCAATGCTGGTTTCTGGGTACTCTTTTAGGAAGTCCGCCATCTCACTGATTTGATCTTGGAACACCGGCTTGATGTAGGTTGAGTTGTTATCAAACAAGATACGCAATGCCAGTGTGTTTGAAACGTCGATGTACTCTTCACAGCCGTCGTTATCGAGTGCTGCGCCCTGCGGCGTAGTGATACATAGATCTCTTGCATTGATAACGCCGTCTCCGTCGTCATCAATTAAATCTGCTTTCTGATCTGCAACTGGTGTTGGAATATATTCGTACTTATCGTTTTCTTCGTTGGAGGCCACAGCGGTAAGTGGCAATACCATTAGCCCACAGATGAGCAGTTTTCTCTGTAGTTTCATGATTAATACTCCACTTTCTCATTCCATTCCGACGGCGTATCGACGCGCAGCGCATCAAGCAGGGCACCTGTTGCGTTCATGACTCGGTAGCGCGCGAATTGCTCAGCGTATTTGGCATCTAAATAGCCTTTTCGAGCTTCAAATAACTCGTTCTCGGTGTTCAGCACATCAAGTAGAGTACGCTTACCGATCTTGTATTGCTTTTGATAGGCAACCACGGTGTCAGATGCTGAATCCACGTGGTCGGATAAAAATTCACGTTGCTGAACGGTAAACTCGAGTCCCGTCCAAGACAGTCGCAGTCCTTCTTCAACCATACGATAGGTTCTGTCTCTGAAGTCTTTTGCCTTGTTAAGCTGGTATGCTGCCGATTCACTGCGGTCTGAATCCGAACCACCGTTATACAAGTTGTAGCGCATACGCAGCATGGCTCGGGTTTCGTTATCGGTACCTATGTTGCCGCCAGCATCATCGCGCCAGTTGTGGCCAGCATCGATATAGAAAGTAGGGTAGTTAACCCCTTTGGTTTGTTGGTATTGGAAACGCGCTGAGTCTACATCTACCTGAGAAATCTTGATAACAGGGTGTCTCTCCATTGCCGTTTTTAGAGCATTTTCGACTGAAAGTGGAATAGCTACCTCATCGGCTCTTGGGTATTTAAGCCCCAGAGGCGCTTGTCCTACAAGGCGTTTAAACTGAGTGTGAGTATCAAAAAGGTTGTTTTGAGCGGCTAGCAGATTACCGTGAGCCTTCGCGATACGAGCTTCAACCTGAGATAGATCAGCCGTAGAACCAATACCGGAATCAACGCGCTTCTTAATATCTGAGTAAATCTTTTTGTGAACGTCCAAATTCGCTTCAGACAGTGCAAGCACTTCGTAAGCTTTGGTTGAATCCAAATAGATTTGAGCGACTTCTAACGCGATATCTGAGGCATCAGCGAGGAGTTGATAGCGTACTGATTCGGCTTCTGCCGCAGTACGGTCAATGTCGTTTAGTGTTTCGTTACCGTCCCAGATGAGCTGAGTAAGAGAGATTCCAACTTCCTTTCTTGTGAGACTTTCGTTTCGAGGGATGGAGTTTTCTCTGTCAAAATCTGTTTTCTCGTAACCAATACCACCGTCTAAATCGACTTTTGGACGGTAGGCACCAACCGCGGCATCTGCATCGTATCGCTTACTGACATACTCATTGTACGCAGCTTTAATATCTGGGTTGGTTTTGAGCGTGTAAGCAACGGCCTGCTCAAGAGTTTGGCTACTAACAGGGAGGCTAAGAGCCATAAAACAAGCTGCTGCGGTCGTGGTAAGCTTATTCAAAGTCTTTCTCCTTGATCCTTTGCCTGTGAGGAGCTTTAGCATGAATTCATCGAGCTCAAGTATGTTTGGAAGTGTTCGCATCTTTGCTTCACTCAGTAGTTTGGGAATAAATTCAGCCAAGTCAAAATGTTACCCACTGTAGTACTAACTATAGCGAGAGCTAGGTGCTTTTCAATGTCGATTTGTCTAGATTATGTATCTAATGTAAGACTGGCGCCTATTTCATCGCATCAACAGTGATCTACCCGTACATATTATTGAAAATAGTAAAGAAATTGGCTAATGCAATTAAAACAATGAAAAGGTTTCTTGTTTTTGAGACAGCAGAAACAAAAAAGCCAACCTAAGTTAGGTTGGCTGGGAGAGAAATAGAGTTGAATCTAGCGTTTGGCTGCTATAGCACTTTACAAGCGAAGCCCTTAAGGTAGAAACCTTCTGGATAAGCGGTGTCGATTGGGTGATCTGCTGCTTGCTCAAAGCGTTCAACAAACTTCACTGAGCGATTTGCATCTAGTGCTGCATCAGCAATGATTTTTTGGAACAGATTACCATCCATAAGGCCTGAGCAAGAATAGGTGAGTAATGTTCCGCCAGGTTTAAGGATTTGCATCGCGAGCATGTTAATGTCTTTGTAACCGCGGCAAGCACCATTGAGCTGCGCTTTTGACTCGGCAAACTTTGGCGGATCCATAATGACAACATCAAACTTGGTGCCTTGGTCACGATACTCGCGCAATAGTTTGAACACATCAGCATTTAGGAATACGGCTTTTTTCTTTTCAGTAAAGCCATTGAGTTCAGCGTTGTGTTTTGCTGTATCCAGTGCCAATTGAGATACATCGGCGTTGATAACTCGTTTAGCGCCACCTTTAAGTGCGTAAAGGCCGAATCCACCTGTGTAGCTAAAGCAGTTGAGTACTTCTTTGTTCTTCACATACTTCTGTGTTTGAAAGCGACTGTCACGTTGGTCAAGATAGAAGCCAGTTTTATGACCGTTGATGATGTCGACACTAATTTTCACGCCGTTCTCTTCAATAACAACCGGTTCATCTGGTGATTGACCAAATAGTACGCCAGTGCGCTCTTCCAAGCCTTCTTTCTTTCTCACCGATACATCAGAGCGCTCATAGATAGAGCAATTCGGGAAGCAGTGGTTCAACGCTTTAACGAGAGTTTCTTTCTGGTGTTCTGCACCAGCACTGAGTAATTGGCAAACGAGAAAGTCGCCATAACGGTCAATGGTTACACCTGGCAAACCATCAGATTCAGCGGCAATTAAGCGATAGCCTGTAAGACCGTCACGCTCAATGATGTCTTCGCGCAGCAATTGTGCTTGCTGGATACGCTCAATGAAGAAGTCCACATCGATGTTTTGCTTGGTGAAGCTCCATACACGCGCACGAATTTGAGAGTTTGGAGAGTAGGCGGCTTTTGCCAACCACTCACCGTTGTGCGCATACACGTCAACTGTCTCGCCAAGTTCTGGAGTGCCATCGACACTAGAGATGCCTCTGGAGAAAACCCAAGGGTGTTTGCGTCGGAGTGATTTTTCACGGCCTTTTACAAGGTGGATAGCTGATGCCATGGTATGCCTTACGATGTTGAAACGAAGAAAAGGTGGGGTATTTTGTGTGAAGTTTCAAATAAATGCAAATTGGCTTGATGAGTTAAAACGTCAATACCTCATTCTGAACTAAAATCAGCATAGCACGCGATGGATCTAGGAGAGTAATTATGACGCAGTATTGTCAGAAGTTGATTGTCACCGGCATGGTTCAAGGTGTCGGTTTTCGTTATCACACCTGCCATGAAGGATTAAAACTAGGGCTAACCGGTTATGCTAAAAATCTCCACGATGGTTCGGTAGAGGTGGTGGCTTGCGGAGACGAATCGAAGGTTGAGGCGCTGTGTGAGTGGCTGTTAAAAGGCCCTAGGACGGCGAGCGTAGACTCGGTAACCAGAGAGCCTTGTGAGCAAACAAAAACCTACACTGGCTTTGTCATCATGTAGTCATAGCGCTGCTATGTCATTAAATAGAAGGCTTGATTACAAGCATTTTGCCGGTTTAGGAAGGCCGGCAAGTTTGGTTGCTTGTTTTGCTGGGCCTTTCTTGAACAGTTTAAATAGGTATTTACTGTTACCTTTTTCCGGGCCATGTGCTTTTTCCATGGCTTTGACCAACATTCTTACTGCTGGAGAGGTATTAAACTCTTCATAGAACTCGCGAACAAATAGAACCACTTCTAAGTGAGCGTCTGTCACTTCAATGCCTTCTTGCTCTGCCAAAATAGTGATCATACCTTGCTCCCAATCTTGATGATTGAGTAGGTAGCCTTCTGCATCGGTATCGATGGTTTTTCCGTTGTATTCAAACATGATTTGCAATCTAGTTGAGGATCATCGACGCAAGGTTAGCTTAGGTTTATCTTGTTTATCAAGTGCTGTGTGATGTTTAGGTTTTCTATTCCGTTTTGATTTTCTAGCGTTCATAGGCAAACAAAAAGCCCGAGACATTGTCTCGGGCTTCATACAATCTATGTAACTTACGAACTAGGATTAATCGTTGTTCATAATGCCCAGGATAGACAATAGGCTGATAAATAGGTTGTAGATAGATACATACAAGCTAACCGTTGCAGAGATGTAGTTTGTTTCACCACCACGTACGATTTGCTGAGTTGTCAGCAAAATTACGCCAGTAGAGAACAGAACAAACATGCCGCTCATTGCTAGGTGAATCATTGGCATTTGTAGGAAGATGTTCGCGACCATACCGATCAGAAGAACAACAAAACCAGCCATTAGTACACCGCCTAGGAACGACAAATCACGCTTAGTCGTTAGTGCGTAAGCAGAAGCGCCTAAGAACGCTAGAGCAGTACCACCCAGTGCTGTAACGATAACATCACCCATACCAGCGCCAACGTAGGCATTTAGGATAGGGCCTGTCGTATAACCGAGGAAACCAGTGAACAAGAACGTGAATACTAGACCCATGCTGTTGTTACGGTTCTTCTCAGTCAAGAATAGTAGACCGTAGAAACCAACCAACATTAGGATTAGACCTGGACGAGGTAGGTTCATTGCCATAGAGAATGCTGCAACGACCGCAGACCAAAGTAGCGTCATAGAGAGCAGCGCGTAAGTATTTCGCAATACTTTGTTTGTTTGCAGTACACTCGCTTGAGCAGAACTGCGAGATACCATAGGATCGTTCATAATCTTCCTCATAGATGATTGACTTATGTTTATATGACTATTTATGGGGTTGATTGTTCAAAAGATCAAGTCCCGCAGCAAAAGTCAGTGAACAAAATCATAATAAAAATAACTGCTTAAGGATATAATAAGATGTAACACAATATTTCCAGTGTACATCAATAACCTACAAAGAAAAAGGCGACACATTGGTCGCCTTTTTTACATTGGTGCTGATTAGTGGTGCAGAATCTGACTAAGGAAGTTCTGCGTGCGATCTGATTGAGGGTTTTCAAAGAAATCAACGGGGTTGTTTTCTTCGATAATTTCCCCAGCATCCATAAAGATAACGCGATCCGCGACTTCTTTCGCAAAGCCCATCTCATGCGTTACACACAACATAGTCATGCCTTCTTCTGCCAATTCCACCATTACATCCAGTACTTCACGAACCATTTCTGGGTCGAGTGCAGAAGTGGGTTCATCAAACAGCATTACCTGAGGGTTCATGCATAGAGAACGTGCGATAGCCACACGTTGCTGCTGGCCACCTGAAAGCTGACCCGGATACTTGTCCGCTTGATCTGGGATCTTAACGCGCTCAAGATACTTCATTGCAATCGCTTCAGCTTCCTCTTTAGGCATTTTTTTCACCCAAATTGGAGCTAAAGTACAGTTCTCTAGCACTGTTAGGTGAGGGAAGAGGTTAAAGTGTTGAAAACACATACCTACTTCGCGACGAACTGCTTCAATGTTTTTCAGATCTTCAGTGAGCTCAGTGCCAGAAACGTAAATGTGACCAGCTTGGTGCTCTTCTAGACGGTTGATACAGCGAATCATAGTTGATTTACCTGAGCCAGATGGGCCACAGATAACGATTTTTTCGCCTTTTTTAACGTCTAAATTGATGTTTTTTAGTACGTGAAACTCGCCGTACCACTTATTCATGTCCTTTAGTTGGATCATGTAGTCTTCTTGTTGCGTCATAATACGTCCTCGAATTTCCGTTTATCGTTTGTGACCGGTATGCAGTTTGTTCTCAAGCCATATCGAGTATCTCGACATGCCAAAACAGAACACCCAGAACACTAACGCGACAAATACATAACTTTCCGTAGCAAAACCTAACCACTCAGGGTCGGTGTTCGCAGCTTGTCCGATACCAAGTACATCGAACATGCCGATGATGAGTACCAGACTGGTATCTTTAAAGAGACCAATAAAGGTGTTTACGATCGATGGAATAGTGATTTTCAGCGCTTGAGGCAGCACAATCAGTCCCATCTTTTTCCAATAACTTAACCCGAGTGCATCTGCGGCTTCGTATTGCCCTTTAGGAATCGCTTGTAGACCACCACGAATTACCTCGGCCATGTAGGCGGCACTAAACATTACCACACCGATGAGTGCACGAATTAGCTTATCTGTCTCTACACCTTCAGAAAAGAAGAGTGGTAGCATAACCGATGCCATAAATAACACAGTGATAAGCGGTACACCACGCCATACCTCAATGTAGACTGTACATATGCTTCGAATAATTGGCATTTCAGAGCGGCGACCCAAGGCCAGCGCAACACCAATTGGCAGCGATACGATAATACCCACCAAAGCGATAATAAGCGTAACGAGTAGACCACCCCAACGGTGCGTATCAACGACTTCTAGTCCAAACACGCCACCATAAAGCAGTGCAGCAGCAATGAATGGATAGATGTTGACAAAGAACAACCAAATCCAAAGGCGCTTAGGTGTGCGTTCGTAGGCGAGTAGGGCAACGAATATCGCTAACGTTGCGTAAAATAGACGTGGCCTCCACAGTTCAGCCTGCGGATAGAAACCATACATGAACTGTTCCCAGCGCACGCTAATAAATACCCAACATGCCCCTTCACGAGAACAAGCATCACGCGTTGTGCCCACCCAGTCGGCTTTAAGAATTGCCCAGTCGAACACATACCAAAGTAGTGATAGAGCAAAGTATCCTAAAACGACCGTCAATACTGAGTTAGCTGGACTATTAAATAAGTTTTTACGAAGCCAACCTACAACACCTACAGTGTTTGCTGGTGGCGGGAGATCGGGTTGAAATTGATGCTGACTCATATTATCTCTCCACCAAAGCAACTTTCTTGTTGTAAACGTTCATCAGTGCAGACGTGAGCAAGCTTAGAGCTAGGTAGACACCCATCGTCATTGCAATAACTTCGATAGCCTGACCCACCTGGTTAAGCGTGGTACCGGCGAATACCGAAACCAAATCGGGATAACCGATTGCCATAGCAAGCGACGAGTTTTTCGTCAGATTCAAATATTGGCTGGTGAGTGGTGGAATGATGATACGCATAGCTTGAGGGATAACGACAAGCTTAAGCGTTCTTGAACGTGGCAGCCCAAGTGACATCGCAGCTTCAGTTTGACCATGGTTAACTGCATTAATACCGGAACGGACAATTTCAGCGATAAACGAGGCGGTATAAATACTCAGCGCCAAGGTTAATGCTGCAAGTTCTGGGATAATGCTAATACCACCGCGGAAGTTGAAGCCTTTCAATACTGGGTACTCAGCCGTGATAGGCATACCCATAATAAAAAACACAACCGTTGGAATACCAACGATAAGACCAAGGGCAATTCGACCCATAGGGGTTTGTTGACCGGTGAGCTTTTGGCGGTTGTTCGCCCAAATATTGATAATAATTGTCGCAACAATACCAATAATAAACGCTCCGATCACAACGCCACTGCCTTCACCAAATACTGGGGCAGGGAAGTAAAGACCGCGAACGTTCAAGAAGATCGCTTCGCCTAAACTCATACTTTGACGAGCAGAAGGCAGAGCTTGAAGTACCGCGAAATACCAAAAGAAAATTTGCAGCAAAAGAGGTATGTTACGGAAAATCTCGATATAGACTGCAGCAAAACGGCTAACGAGCCAGTTTGATGACAATCTCGCGATACCCATGACAAAACCGAGAATGGTTGCAAACACAATGCCCAGTACAGAAACCAGAGCCGTGTTTAAAAGTCCCACGTAGAAGGTGCGCCCGTAAGAGAACGTTTCGTCGTACTCAATCAGCGTCAGACCAATACCAAACCCTGCTTCTTGGCTTAAGAAATCAAAGCCTGTAGCGATGCCACGAGCAGCAAGGTTATCCAGTGCATTGGTAACGATGGTGTAGAAGAAAAATACCAGAGCGAGTACGGCTAAGACCTGGAATACAACGGAGCGAAAGGTGGGGTTGTATAGTAGATTTGCGCTTTTCGCAGGTTTATCCTGCGCTGCGACTTGAGTCGTAGTAGGTTTCATACAGCTTTAACCTCAAATCCTTTGAAAAAGGGCGGTAAAACCGCCCTTATTGGAGCATGAAAACGCGATTAGCGAATTGGTGGCGCGTACATGAAGCCGCCAGCATTCCATAGCGCGTTTACGCCACGAGAGATTTGCAGAGGAGAGCCTTCACCTACTGTACGCTCAAAGCTTTCACCGTAGTTACCTACTTGTTTGATAACTTGGTAACCCCAATCGTCAGCAATGCCTAGACCTTTACCTTTAGGACCGTCTACACCAAGGATACGCTTGATGTTTGGATCGGTAGATTTAAGCATTTCGTCAGCATTCTTTGAAGTAATGCCGTATTCTTCAGCGTTCACCATTGCAGCTAAAGTCCACTTAGCGATGTTGAACCACTGGTCATCACCTTGACGTACTACAGGGCCTAGAGGCTCTTTAGAGATGATTTCTGGTAGTACTTCCGCTGAGCTTGGATCTGCAAGGTTTAGACGAAGCGCGTAAAGACCAGATTGGTCTGTGGTAAGAACGTCACAGCGACCTGAGTCGAAACCTTTTGAAGTTTGTGCTGCCGTATCGAATACAACTGGCTTATACTCCATACCGTTGTTACGGAAGTAATCGGCTAGGTTAAGCTCCGTTGTTGTACCAGATTGAACACATACAGATGCTCCATCCAGTTCTTTAGCACTTGTTAGGCCAAGTTCTTTTTTGACCATAAAGCCCTGACCATCGTAGTAGTTAACACCAACGAAGTTCAGACCTAAAGCTGAGTCACGGTGTAGAGTCCAAGTTGTGTTACGAGACAAAACGTCAATTTCACCTGATTGGAGAGCTGTAAAGCGTTCTTTTGCTGTTAATGGAACGTATTTAACTTTGGATTTGTCGCCCAGTACTGCTGCAGCTAACGCTTGACAGTATTCTACGTCAATACCTTCCCACTCACCTTTTGAGTTAGGGTTAGAGAAGCCTGGAAGACCAGTACTAACGCCACAAGTTAAAACGCCAGCTTTAGTGACTTTGTCCAGAGTTGAGTCTGCAGCCATTGCTGAAGTACTCATCATCGCAGCAGAAGCCGCCACTAAAGAAGCAATAAGAGTGAGTTTCTTTGCCATTGTGTATCCTTCCTGTTATTTCCGTGTAAGTCAGGTCCAGCCTGAATACCATGTGCTAATTATTGTTGTGTTTCGGTAGAGGCTGTTGTTTTTGAACCGAATTGGTGCAAGTTGTCACAGCCGTTTAAAGCGTAGATAATGAACTGTGAATACTCAAATTATTAATTTAAATGGTTTTTTGAGTAGTCACTCAACGCCAAACAATTGTTAGAATGGCTAAGTGTGATGACTTTGTAAATAGTGCAACTAATCACTAAAAAAGTGAATTAGAGAGTGGTGTGTTAAAGTTTCGTTAAAACAAAATAAAATAAATACCATTTTGTTAGTTGTTTGTATTTTCATCTATAAAATGCATTAAATTTGGTTGGAAATAGTTTTGTGATCAATATCTCGGTGACAATTTTGCACCATTTTGGTGATCATGAATGAATAGTTATATCGTTTAGAAAAGGAAAATTATGCGTTACTTTCCACTGTTTATGGACTTACTAGAAAGGCCCGTCTTGGTTGTTGGGGGCGGTGAAGTCGCTTGTCGAAAAGTCGAAACTCTTGTTCGAGCCGGAGCTAGTGTTACGGTTGTCTCACCTAAAGTTGAACCTTATCTTAGGGAGCTGAGCGAGAGTGGAAAGTGTGTTTGGATCCCACGTTTTTATGAACAAGAGTTGATGCGGGATGAGTTTGTTCAAGTATGGGCAACGACAGACAACCCTGAGCTGAATCATAGAGTGCATAAAGATGCGAAAAATGCCGGTATTTTAGTCAATGTAGTGGACGACACACCTTACTGTGACTTTATAACACCATCGATTATTAACCGCGGAAGAGTCCAAATTGCCATCTCCAGTGGTGGCTCTTCACCGGTCTTGATCCGAGGTATAAGAGAAAAGTTAGAAGCCGTTTTACCAATGAATACTGCTCAGTTAGCGGATTTTGCCGCCAGTAAACGAAGTGATATCAAGCGCCATTTTGCGACGGTAGATGAGAGAAGAAAGTTTTGGGAGCTATTTTTCAAGCAGCCGCTTGTTATCAACTGTAAAGATAATCAAGAGCTTGAAAAAGCCTATCAATCGCTAATTCACGCTGATGCCGAATTTACTGATTCTTGCACTTGGATTGAATTTGGTGAAGATCCCGAACTGCTACCGATCAAAGCGATGCGAATTATGCAGGAAGCGGAAATTGTATTTTATGACAAGCAGTGTCCGTTTGGCTTTGTAGACTTAGTAAGGCGAGATGCAGAGCGAATTGCGTTCGATGATGTTACTCAGGTCTCTTCCGACATTATGACAAGAAAAGCGGACAAACAACGTATTGTAGTGTTTGTAGAGCCGCACTCGTCTTCTTATAAGTTGCTAAAAGAAGGAGATGAAGTGATTGAGTTGGCGAAGGTAAAATAAAAGGGCGATACGCCCTTTTATTTTATACAGATTAAGCGGAAAGAGTTCACTTAGTCTCTGAAGTTATTGAACTGAAACGGTTGGCCAAGCTCGCCGTTCTTAACCAGTTGCATAGTAGCTTGTAAGTCGTCGCGTTTTTTACCCGTTACTCGAACTTTGTCACCCTGGATTGACACTTGTACTTTGATTTTTGAATCCTTAACAAGCTTGACGATTTTCTTCGCAATTGGAGTCTCGATGCCTTGTTTGAACAACACGGTCTGGTTCCATAGCTTGCCAGATTGTTCTGCAGTTTGGGATTCCATTGCGTTTACATCAACACCACGTTTCGTTAGGTTGCCACGTAAAATGTCACGCATTTGCTTAAGTTGAAAGTCACCCTCACAAGAGAGTTTGACGGTCTCATCATTTAAAGCGAATGTTGCTTCAACATTGCGAAAATCAAATCGAGTAGAGATCTCACGGTTCGCATTGTCTACGGCGTTGCGCAGCTCTACGGTATCGATTTCAGAAACGATATCAAAAGATGGCATGTTAACTTTCCTTTTCGTTGCGTTGTTTAACGGCGTCAGCAAGAATATCGAGCATATGAACCGTGTCGCTCCAGCTCAAGCATGGGTCGGTGATGGACTTGCCGTAAGTGAGGTTATGGATATCTTCCATACCTTGATTACCTTCCTCGATAAAGCTCTCTGCCATAATGCCCGACACTTTTTGAGAGCCTGCAATAATTTGGCGCGCCACTTCTTGAGCAACATTGATCTGTTTGCGGTGCTGTTTTTGACAGTTAGCGTGGCTAAAGTCGACAACAAGTCGTGCTGGCAAGTCAAATGATGCCAGTTGTTCGCACGCCGCATCGATAGACGCTTCGTCAAAGTTTGGACCTGTATCACCACCACGTAGAATTATGTGACCAAACGGGTTGCCGCTGGTGCGATATACCGTCATGCGACCATGTTTATCTGGCGAGTAAAAGTAGTGTGAAGCTTTCGATGCACGAATCGCATCGATAGCAATTTTAACACTACCATTTGTGCCATTCTTGAAGCCAACTGGGCAAGAAAGGGCAGAAGCCATTTCACGGTGGATTTGTGACTCTGTAGTACGAGCACCAATCGCGCCCCACGTGATAAGATCAGCAATGTATTGGCCGGTAATCATATCGAGAAACTCAGTTGCTGTCGCAAGGCCGAGTTTGTTGATATCAAGAAGTAAACCACGTGCTTTGTTAAGGCCCGCTTCAAGTGCGTAAGAACCGTCTAGGTTAGGGTCGGTAATCAAACCTTTCCAACCGACTACGGTGCGCGGCTTCTCAAAGTAAGTGCGCATTACGATAAACAGTTCGTCTTTGTATTGATCTTGGATAGCGCTGAGGCGCTTAGCATAGTCTAAAGCCGCTTCGGTATCGTGTACCGAACAAGGGCCGACAATGCAAAGAAGACGGTTATCGTCTCCAGTAAGAATATTTTCAATTTGACGGCGAGAATGCGCAATGCGCTCTGCTACGTCATCAGTAATTGGGTGGTTAGCGCTCAATTCTGATGGAGTTGGCATTGGACCTAATGCCTGTGTTCTTAGTTCATCGGTCTTTAATGGCATGATGGTGCAGCCTGCAAATTATTATGAAGCGGTTAAGATAACGGAATTGTCCAGTAGAATAAACCACTAATATAGCTATAGCTCAATCATTTCCATGATCACTTAAATTTTAACGCTATGTTTGCCTAAAAACAGAGCGATTTTCCTGTTAAGTTACTGAACGAATGTCGGTTAGTCATTAAATTGCCAGAATCCCTTGTATTCTATGTGGTGAGTCGGTATTTTGCCAAAAGCAGTAATAATTAGAGCATGGAGCAACAATGAGTTACCAAAAAGAACAGCCTCAAAGAAACACGCCATCGGGACTCAACGTCGGCAATGTGTTGCCCAGTTTTGTGGAGCAAGCCCCAGCGTCTTCTCTATATGTATCCATTTCAGAGCTGATTATGGAGAAGGTGTTTTTTCACCCGGGTTTTTCCGCAGCTGAATCGGAACTTGACCCTGTAGAAACAGAAGCCATTCAAGCGCTGCTTGGTGAGCAGACCGCTGAAGACTTCTTTGTTTCCACTCTTGTTGATGCGATCACTTCTTCAATTACGACTGAACATTCTACTATTTGCGTTGAACTCAATGACGCGACCAGTTACGAAATGAGTGCGTTACTAGGCGGTAAAGTGGAAGCGGACGAAATCAACCCACAGCTTGGTTTACGTGGTGTTTCTCGTTTTTCTTCTGAGTCATATCAAGCCTGTTTTGCCCTTGAGTGCGAAGTCATCAAAACATTACGAAGCCAGGGGCATGACGTGTCTATAGTTGTACCCTGCGTACGTGCATTAAGTGATGCAGCTAAGATCATCGATCGCTTGGCAGAACGTGGACTACCACGCGGTCTAAATGGCTTGAAAGTATTGTTTGCGTGTGACACGCCATCAGCGGTTCTGCTATCTGAGCGCTTGCTGCATTACTTTGACGGCTTAGTGCTTAAGCTAGAAAGCTTAACTCAGCTGACGCTCGGTGTTGATTTGCAGCATGATGAGTTAGCTCACCTGTACGACCCGCAAAACGAAGCGGTGTTGGCTTTAGTCAAGCAAGCAATAGCCGCGTGCCATCAAGTTAACAAACCAGCGAGTCTCTTAGTCGACAATTTGTCAGACTTGCCTCAGTTAGCAGAACTTCTGCAAGATGAAACTAAGGTAACGGTTTTTCCAGTTAGTGAGTAGAGCCACCTTAACAGGCTAATTATCAGGATATTTCAGCGGCTGACTCCTTGTTCTATGGGGTCAGCCGTTTTTTATTACAGAGTTATCTCGCTTGGCTTTTGTTTTGTTAACATTTTTTTGACAACTGATGATTATTTTGGCTTACTGGTCTGACTAGTTGTTCGGAAGGATCTCAACATGTTTAGCGCGATGCAAAAAGCCAACTTTTATCTCAATACATTCGGTTTCTTCAAGGTGCCCCTAATTTGGCTTTGTCGCCCTAAGTTACTGAAGCTCGATGAGGACGAAGTAGAGTTGCTGATCCCCTTAAAACGTCGCACTAAGAATCATTTAAACAGTATGTATTTTGGTGTGCTAGCTGTCGGGGCGGACGTTGCAGGCGGTTTTATGGCGATGAGTAAAGCTCAGCAGCGTGGTAAGCGTGTGTCATTGGCGTTTAAGGAAGTGGAGGGCAAGTTTCTTAGACGTCCTGAAGCCGATGTGATTTTCACCTGTAAAGACGGCAAGCTTATCGATGAGATGCTCGATGAAACGATTCGCTCAGGCGAGCGAATCAATAAACCGGTTCGAATTGTGGCCACCTGTCCAAGTTTGCATGGTGACGAACCTATGGCCGAATTCTCTTTAGTGTTGTCTCTAAAGGCGAAGGCTTCTTAAAGCGATGTTTCGCAAGGAAACCGCGTTAAACGGGTATCTGTTCAATATCGACGATTTTTGAACGATTGAGAACAATCTTCCAGCGATAGTAAACGGCTTCTTCGCCTTGGTTGCTCTCTCTCACAATTAGATTGAGTAGGTGGCGTTTCTCTAACGATTCTTTGACGACCTGACCTTCTTGTAATTTGTAGATCCGGTTATTGGATTTATCCATTAATCGGGTCAGAGCTCGAACGTTAATGTTTAAGATCTCTCGCGTTTGCTCATAGCCGCTTGTAAAACGCGATGTTGCCATTTCGGTATGTGAACGATAGTGCAGCACCTCTTCTTCTCTTTGTACTGAACGTTTCTTGCGAATACTCTTAATTCGGTCTGGCAGTTGTTCGAAAGTGCTGTAATCTAGCCATTCAATCTTTTTGCCCACCTCTTTTTTTGTTGTAGCGTCAATAAAGCGGCGACGCCACTTTGGTTTGCCGCGTTGTATCCAGCGCCACATGATGTCGCGTAAATCGTCCTTAAACACTTCTCTCAAGGCATAGATGACCGACAGCACCAAAATAAACGAGGCGGTGATTTCCCCTAGATAGTCCCGAGCCAAAATCACCGCAGAGGTAACAAATAACATCACTAGCCCGGTTGCGGAGCCTTTGATGATTCGTTTAGTGTTATTTCCCATGCTGGTGGATTTCGATTGCAGAACGATAGGGTGCTCGATCAGGCGACGTAACAAACGCATCTTATTGGCAAGGCGAGTGGGGTCGTTCTTCACTTTGTCGGAGTTGTAGTTGTTTAAGTTACGATGTGCTTGTTCCTTCTCAACAATGGTAATCAAACGATCTTTTAAAGGCGTGTAAGATTTGCTATTCGGAATATACACCACCAACTCAAGCAGCTTTTGTCCTGTATACCAAGAGAGATAATTGTCGATATTGGCGTAGTGGCGCTTTAGGTGCTCTTCATAAGGAACAGAGCGGCGCATCTTCTTTAGAATATCGAGCACCAGTTCAATAACTTCGTCGACTTCATCCGCGGTCACTTCGTCTTGTGCGGTTTCTTTCAGTGTTGCTACCGCTTTATCCAACGCGATGACGTACTGGTAAGCAAACAAGCTCAAACTCACACGATACTGGGTGTTTGATAAGCGGCCGCGTTTAGCCAGCCTTGAGTGGACGAGTGGCAGTAGTGTCTCGTTACTGTAGTAGGCGCGTTTTTGTGAAATAGATTCATGATAAAAATCAGACTCAGAGATGAGATGAGACTTCATTCCTAACTCATTGGGAATGAATAAGAATACATCCAAGTCTAGCTTTTTCGTGTTGGCCATTACATGTGCAATTTTTAGCGTAATAGCATCTTGTTTGTCTACGGTGATCAACCAACTCTCTCCATGTGCTGAGATTGAGCTAAGCATATCAGAACCAAGGTAAACTAGCATCTTAAAGGGAGTTAGGTATAATCGCGCCAACAACCCCATTAGAGATAATAAACATGATTAACATAGGTCGTATTAACCAATTGGAAGTAATTAAAGAAGCAGACTTCGGCTGGTTCTTGGATGGAGAGGACTACGGCTCTATTCTACTTTCTAAAAAGCATGCTCCAGAGGACATCGCTGTCGGTAACACGGTCGATGTGTTTATCTACTTTGATGCAGATAACCAAGTTGTTGCAACAACGGATACGCCTATTGCACAAGTGGGCGAATGGGGTCTGATGAAAGTTGAAGGTATTAACAGTGTCGGTGCATTTGCAAGCTGGGGCATTAAAGAAAAAGATTTGTTGATCCCGTTTAGTGAACAGCGCGGTCGTTTGTCAGAAGGACAAACTATCTTGGTTTACGTTTATACAGACAAAGCATCGGGACGCATTGTTGGCACCACTAAGTTCAACAAATTATTGGATAAGACGCCAGCACGCTATAAGCAAAACGAACAGGTTGACCTTCTGATTGCAGAGCGTAGTGAACTAGGCTTTAAGGCCATCGTTAATGGTGAGCATTGGGGAATGATTTTCCCATCTGATGTCATCGGAAAACTGTTTGTGGGTAAGAAGCTTAAAGGCTTTATCAAGCAAATCCGTGAAGATGGCAAAATCGATCTGTCACTTCAAAAAATTGGTGTGGCGAAAATGGATGACTTGAGTGAGAAAATTCTGAGCTTGCTTGAGAAGAAAGGTGGCTTCTTGCCATTGAGCGACAAGTCAACACCAGAAGCGATCTTTGCTGCGTTCAAAACCAGTAAAGGTACGTTCAAGAAGAGCATTGGCGGTCTGTACAAGCAAGGTAAGATTCGTATCGAAAAAGACGGAATTTATCTTAACGCTGAATAAAGTTTTGCGTTAGTAGCTGTTGCAAGGTCAATAGACCAAAAAGAGGCCCAAAACTGATCCTGATTTGGGCCTAGGGGAATGGCTCATGGAGAGCCTACGCTAACTGTAAAGATGGACGATGTTTCAAACGCTACTGCTTGTAACAATGAGCCTGTAAGCCTTTTGCAAACTTGCATTGTGGCAAGTCTGTCAAACATTAAACTCTTTCTGCCTGTGTCTTGATAACCTTTAAAGTGTAGTACAGAACAGTAAAAAAGCGATGCTGGTAGCGGTTTTAACCAGCTAAAACCGCTATCCAATTGGCTTAGAACAGATTTTTGTCGCGCACTAATTCCCTAGGCAATCCATTTTTGACTCGATTTCCCACCCATTTACCAAGACCAATGATAAAACCATTGTAGCTAACTAACACTTCGCCTTTACCGCTTAGTCCTTCTGGGCGCACATCACGCCCCATAAACCACTCTCTCGCATCTTCAATACTCAGAGGCACAGCTTCAGCGTCGGCAGTCGCTAGGGCTGTGGCCACTTGATGTTGCCATTTGTAGCCTTTCTTGTGCTGCTCTGCGATTTTGATGCCCATACGGGAAAAGCGAAACTCGCCCAGCATTGGCTCTAATGCTTTTGGGAATAACCAAATGTCATTATCGCGTTTCCAAAGCACGCTGCTTTCTGGAACAGAAAGTGAAAATGCTTGATCTAAGTGCGTGACAATGTCACTAATTTCCTTGTTAGTAAGTTGACTAAAAGGGAATTTCCCGAGCTTTTTCTTTACATCTGGCGAAGTGACAGAAGCGTGTTTTGTAAACTTAGCAATGAAAAAGCCTTCGCTATCAAAGGTCTGAGGGAAAACGTGTAGGAAGCCTTCCAGAGTTGCTGCCTTGTCAGCGCCTTCAAATAGATTGATCAAGCTCTCGGCTTGAACTGCGTCTCCGAATGTCTCAAGAAGATGCGCGGCCACGTTTTGATTTTCTTCTGGGCTAAGTGCACAGGTTGAATAGACCAGTGTACCGCCGACTTTTAGCGCATGGAAAGCACTCTCAATGAGGTCTTTCTGTGTAGCGGCAATCTCTGCAGTAGAATCTAAGCTCCAGTTTTTCATCGCGTCCGGATCTTTTCGAACCGTGCCTTCACCCGAACAAGGCGCATCGAGCAAAATAGCGTCGAACTGCTCTGGAAGCCAACCACCAAATACACGAGCATCGTAGTTACTCAGCGCGGCGTTGCGCACGCCACAACGTTCAATATTGGCATGCAGTACTTTAACGCGGCTAGCCGCGAATTCATTGGCCACTAAAACGCCTTGGTTATTCATCAGCGCTGCTAACTGCGTGGTTTTAGAGCCAGGTGCCGCCGCCATATCTAATACAGACTCGAATTTCTCTGTAGCGTCTGAATAAAGGGCGCTAGGCGGTAGCATTGAACTAGCTTCTTGGATGTAAAACAGCCCGGCCATGTGCTCAGCCGTATTGCCTAGTGGTACAACAGACTCGTCGGCCTCAATCCAAAATCCTTCTTGGCACCAAGGGATCGGGTGTAGGCGCCATTCTTTTTGCTCGGCGATTTTTTGAAAGGCTTCAATGGTCGTCTTGAGCGTGTTTACTCGAATACTTTTCCTAAGTGGTCTACGACAAGCGTCAATGAAATCACTCATCGATAAATGCTTTGGAAGGAAGCTGTCGACGTGATTTAGAAAATCTTCTGGGAGATAGACGTTAGAATGCAAAATGAAGCCTTTTGATACTGTATTTAGTTGCGCTGGATTATAACCATAGCAGGGTATGAATGAAACCAGCGATATGAGAAACGCTCTAGCAAATAGGACGTAAAAAAATAGCCCGCTATGCGGGCTACGTTAGGAGTAAAATAGTGTTCTGAACTAAGGCGCAGGAATGGCTGTGCGCCATTGCTTCCAACTGGCATCACCTTCTTTATTTAGGTAGAAGGTTTGTCCGGCTTTTGCTTGTGGTTGTAGTTGGTTACCCTCTGGTGTTGAGAAAGTGATTCCCCCACGAAGCAAACTGTCCACCGTTCCTGCTTTAATATTTGCACCAGACAAGCCAAATTGAACGTTTAGGCCAGAAGCATTCCAAAATACACTATTGGCACGAACCAGGTACGCGTAGTTAGGGTCAATCTCGATAGTAGATACCACACGATCAGCAAATGGGCCCAGTTCAACCATGGTTACGCGGCCGACTTCAATATCACGATAGAGGATAGGGGTTCCTGGCTTGATAGAGCCTCGGTTCTCACTTTGTAAGACGAACTGAATGCCATTATCGACTTTTGCAAAGTCGTGCAGATCAAACTGCTTACTTGGTTCACCTTTACCCGGCTCAACAGCAATGTATTGCGACACAATGGCGCCAAGATTTTTTACCCCATTGAGGCCAATTTCAGGTTTAACCATCCAATAGTAGGCGCCAGTATTGGTTAGCTGCTTCACGTACTCCGGTAGGATACGCGCAACAATCTCAACACGATCGCGATCGAAGTCAGGAAGAGTAAGCATAACTTCACCCACTTTTACCCCTTGATACTTAATCGCCATGCCTTTGTTGATGGCCTGATCGTTAGCAGTAGTAAATAGGGTGATGGACTGACCGAATTTACGCGCAGAGTTAAAATCAGAATAGAGCTTCCAGTTTTTACCTGTCTTGTTTTCTATACCCGGCAGGCTATCGAAGGCAATGCCACCATCAATGAGAGTTTTCAATGGTGCCGCTTTAACGTTAATACCAGAGAGTGAAGCCTCTACTTCAACGCCAGAGCGATTCCAAAATACCGTTTGTTTGGTGACAAGGTGATTGTATTTATTATCAATAGACACATTGATGTAGACGCCGCCATCGGTCAGCTCATAATCAGCGACACTACCGACTTCCATATTGCGATACAGCAGTGGGCTACCTTTTTTAATCGGTGGCAATTCAGCTGCAAATAGCTTCATTGTCATAGAGCCAGATTGATTGTGCTTAGCGAGCTCTGCCAGTGCTTTGGTCTGAAATAGTGGGAACTCTGCACGTTCGGTTTTTTGTCCTTCGCTGACAAAACTAATGGAGCCAGTCAGTAGCTGTTTCGCTGGTGGGACTGTTACGCTAAGTCCTGCCTCTGTTAGCTCAGCGGTTGCGCTACCCGATACAAAAAAGCGGTTTTGAGAACGAATGAGATGCTTGTATTCCACATCAATCGCAATATCCATGGCCACTTGATCATCTACCAACTCAACACTGGATAAGTTGCCAACAGGGATACCACGATAGAGAACATTAACTCCTGGTTCTAAACCGTAAGAGTTATCAGCAAGCAGGCGAAGCGAGATAGATTTTGCTTGTACTTGGTCGAGCTCTTCTTGCTGAATGGCAATAAAGTCGCGAGTTTGTGGACCTTCACCTGGGACTAACGTCAGGAAATTGCCGGTCAGTAAGTTAGACAGGTTTTCTACACCAGTAAGGGACACTTTCGCTTCTTCGAGTAAGAAGAGGGTGCCTTGGTTGAGCATATCGCTAAACGCCGGTTCGATTGATGCAGAAGCGATAATCGAATCACGTCCATCATTGAGTGACAAATTATTAATGCGGCCAATTTCAAGCCCGCGGTACATGATTGGAGAGCCATTACCTTTGAGGTTGCTGTTGTCTGGTAGCGTGATCTTTACTGGAATGCCTCGGCCAGCCGTTTTGAGGTCTTTGTAGAGTCTAAAATCGGAACCATCTTTAACTGGCTCACCTCCATCAGGAGAGTCCACCGCGATCGCACCTGCCAAAATTGCGGCTAAGCTTTCTAAGCGAATGTCGACGCCCTGAAAGCCAACACTTGCTCCAATGCCGCTCACGTTCCAGAAGCGGCTCTTGTTGGTAATGATGTGACGAAACTCTTCTTGAATAGACGCTTTGATAATGACCGTTTCAGCATCATCATCAAGCTTGAAGTTGTAGACTTCGCCAATAGGTATTTTTTTGTAGACAATTTTTGAGCCAACGGAGATGCCACCTAGATCTTTGGCTCGCAGAGTAACGGTAAGACCATCGTTGATCGCAAGCTCTGTTGGCACTGACTCAAGAGCAATGAATTTGGATTTTGAGCTGCTTGATTCTGTTGCCGGGTGAATGGCAATGTAGTTACCTGAGACCAGAGCATCGAGACCAGATATGCCTGACAAAGACGCAGAAGGTTTTACCAGCCAAAACTTAGTGTTCTCGCCAAGCAGTTTTGCGGCTTCTGGGTAGATGTCTGCATCAACATAGATGTTCGAGAGGTCTTCAGATAGATTGATGTCTCGGATCATCCCGACTTCGAGGCCTTGGTATCGAATGGTGGTTCGTCCGGCGATCAAGCCTTGTGCATCGGAGAAATAGATTTGAACACGCTGCCCGGCATCGTGCACTGCTTTTACCAAAAGCCAGCCTGCTAAGGCAATGGTCAAAATAGGTAAGATCCAAAGCGGCGATATTCTTCGCGTTTTCTTTATCTCTGGCGCAAAAGAGGGCTGTGGCTGATTATCATTACTCATTAATGCTACTACTCAACAGTGTTGTCTGACTCAGATTGAATTTTGGATGCATGCTTATCCCATAACAATCGTGGGTCAATAGATTCGGCGGCTAACATAGTTAAGACCACCACAATTCCGAATGCAACCGCGCCAAAACCTGGAGTGAAGTTTAGGATTTGTCCGCGATCCACTAGCGTTAACATGATGGCGATGACGAACAAGTCGGTCATCGACCATTTACCAATCCACTTGATGGCTCGGTAAATCATCAGCGCATGACGATGATTTTTGACCATATTGAATTGAATACAAATAAGGAGGTATGCCAGTCCCACAATTTTAGCAACGGGAACCACGATACTGGCAACGAATATAATGATGGCGATGCCCAGCATGTCATTATTAATTAATGATGCCACACCAGAGAAGATCGTATCTTCCAATAGTTGACCATTGGTGATGAGAATCGAGATGGGGATCAAGTTTGCGGGGAGTATGGCAATGGTTGCTGCGATAAGTAGTGCCCATGTTTTCTGCATCGAATTGGGCTTACGGTGGTGGAGCGCACTACCGCATCGTATACATGCTGTGTTTTCTTGCTGCGATAGGTGGCAGCTATGACAATGAATACGTTTTTCGGTAATCGCCAAGCGACTTTCCGGATGCCATAACTCCCAATAGCGGCGAGTGCTGACACGATTGATAATCAGAATAGTAATGACCTGCAAGATAACTAAACTATAGAGGGCATTGCCAACGAAGATATCGGAATAGTCTTGCAGCTTGAAACAGGATATCGCCACACTAATGAGGAATACATCCAACATCACCCAATGGCGACTGTGGTCAAGAATGAATAGCGACCACTTCAGCGGCATAAACCAGCGTCTTCTCAGTGAAAAGTGGGCGCTTAGGATAGAAAAACACATCGCAAGTGGTGCAATGGTGTGACAAAACATGGTGAGTAGCGCTAGACCCAGATAGCCTTCTTTAACGAGAGCGTGGAAGCCTTCCATTAAAGTGCCCTCTATATTTACTCCAACCAAGCGAATAGTAATAAAGTCGAAGTAGTATGAGGGAATAAACAGCAACAGACAGGTAATAGCCAGCGCTAGATTGCCATTTAGTGATGCGTGTTCGCTGCGATACACAGTGGTACCGCAGCGAGGACAATCAGCAGTTTGTCCAGGTTCCAGAGGAATAGTGTCGACAGGTAGTTCACAGTTCTCACAGAGTCTAACTTGCGAAGCTGGTGATGAGTGGGCACAGCTTTTCATCACCACTAGTTTTGTCCTTCTAGTGATGTATGGGTAACGTTAGCTTGCTGACTGCACAGTACCGTACAAGGTTTGGTACAGACCTTCTTTTTCGACCAATTCAATATGGGTTCCTGATTGTGTTACCTGACCATCTTCGAGTACATAGATGAGGTCTGCTTGTTTCACCGCAGAGAGCCTGTGCGCAACAATAAGCGTTGTGCGATCTTTTAAAAACTCACTAAGCGCTTTATGTAGAGCTGCCTCTGTTGCTGTGTCGAGCGCTGAAGTCGCTTCATCCAAAATCACAAACTGCGGATCGCTTAGAATCATGCGAGCGATTGCCAAGCGCTGTCTTTGACCGCCTGACAGCCGAATGCCATTTTTGCCAATTTGAGTTTCTAGACCATCAACAAGCTGATCCGTGACATCTTGAAGCTGCGCTACTTTCAGCGCATTCCATATGGAGAAGTCATCGTACTCTTTTCCAAGAGTCAAATTATGCCTTAAGCTGTCATTAAAGAGTATAGGTTGCTGTAAAACAACAGCAATTTTATCTCGAATAATGTCAAAGCCTATGTCATTTGTGTCAAATCCATTGAACTTGACAATGCCTTGGTTTTGCTTATACACGCCAATAAGTAACTGGATGAGTGTTGACTTGCCGCCACCACTGGCTCCAACTAAGGCTACTTTCTTTCCTGCGGGTATGCTCAAGCTCAACCGTTTGAGGACATCCTTTTCTGAGTTATAGGAGAACACCACGTTTTCAATCGCAACATCGACTTGGGTGTTGTCGACAAATGGATTAATTTTACTGACGATTTGTGGCTCTTCATCGAGGTCGAGCAGGGTATTGATGCGGTTAAGAGCAGCTTTGGCGCTGTACCAAGAAAACTGAATGCTCAGCAGCTCTTGAACAGGCCCCAACATAAACCACAAGTAACCGAAGACGGCAAAAATCTGTCCGATGGTCAAATCACTAAATAGAACCATCACCATGGCTACGGCTCTAAAAAGTTCAAAACCAATCAGGAACAGCAAGAAAGAGAGTCGACCTGCAGCTTCCGACTGCCAGGCATATTTGTCGGCATTGGATCTTACTTCATTGGCATGCTCTTTTAATTGATTTAAAAAGTCACGCTCTCGGTTAGCTGCGCGTAATTGATAGATGCCATCTAGTGTTTCGACTAAACGATTTTGAAACTTTTCAAAAGCCTGGTTTTCTCGCTTTTTAAGATGCTTAACCATACCGCCCAGTTTCTTTGAGAAGTAAACCACTACAGGGTTAACCAACAAAATAAACAAGCCCAGACGCCAGTCTAACCACAGCAAAACAATAGCAGTGCCGATCACAGTGAGAAAACTAATAATGAACTTACTCAGTGTGGAGCCGATGAACTGGTCGATTGTTTCGATATCGGTAATAAGGTGGGCGTTAATACCACCGCTGCCGCGGGTTTCGTACTGAGCGATGCTAATTCGTCCGAGCTTATCGATCATTTTGCAGCGGATTTGATAGGTAATGGTCTTAGACACTAAGGTGAATTGACGTCCCTGCAGAATGTTTAAACCTTGGCTGACTGTGCGCATGAGTACCACCAGCACTAAGGTCATCGCAATATAACCGATAGGAGTTTGCCAGCTATCGAGCATGAAGGTGTTCATCATAGCAAGGCCACTGGCAGGTTGGTCTAGAAGAACTTCATCAACCATTAAGGGCATCAATAGCGGAATAGGGACGCTAATCAGCGTAGCGATAATCGCGATGAGATTAGCAACAATTAAACGTGGCTTGTGATTTTTTACTTGAGTTATCAACCAGGAACGGCTAATAGTGTCTTTGGTATTCGGCATGCTTTTGAGAATGGTTCCTATTTCTATTTTGTTGGCATTGTACGTTTATCGTTGGAATTTGAAAGCTATTAATGGAAATATCATGAATTTAGACAACTATGAGCGTCTTACAAAACAGGCGGTTGCGCTCATCGAATCGGAAACCGACTTCATCGCTAACCTTTCTAATATTAGTGCACTTCTATTCATGGAGTTAGAAGACCTTAACTGGGCTGGCTTTTATTTGATGAAACAAGGCGAACTCGTTCTTGGTCCATTCCAAGGGAAACCGGCTTGTGTGCGTATTCCCGTAGGCCGAGGCGTTTGTGGCACAGCCGCTGCAACCAATACGGTACAACGTGTATACGATGTTCATGCGTTTGAAGGTCATATTGCGTGTGACGCTGCGAGTAATTCTGAGATCGTAATTCCGTTTTCGATAAATGGTGAGATTGCCGGGGTACTGGACATTGATAGCCCAAGTATTGGTCGATTCAACGAAATTGATGAAGAGGGATTAACCAAGTTCATGGATTCCGTACAAAAGGTGCTTAATTCCCGTACAAACGTGGGCTAAAATCACATTTGCCTGTGGTTTTTCTATTGCAGGTCACTATAATACCAAGAATATTTTTCTTAATGCTTCGCGGATAACCGCATTAACCAGGAACCCACATGGAAAACACTGAGAAGTTGAAGAACAGCAAAGAAATTATCGCGTATATTGCTGAATGTTTCCCTAAATGCTTTACTGTAGAAGGTGAAGCGAAACCACTTAAAATTGGTATCTTTCAAGATCTTGCTGAGCGTCTAAAAGATGATGAGAAAGTAAGCAAGACTCAGCTACGTGCAGCGTTAAGACAATACACTTCTTCTTGGCGTTACCTACACGGTGTTAAACTTGGAGCAGTGCGTGTTGATCTTGATGGTAACGATTGTGGTGTATTAGAAGAAGAGCACGTAGAGCACGCAAAAGCGACGCTAGCAGAAAGCAAGGCAAAAGTTGCTGCTCGTCGTAAAGAACAAGCTCAAAAAGCTCGTGAAGAAGGTAAAGCGAAACCTAAAGCTAAAAAGCCTCAAGGTGCACGTAAGCCACAGACTGCAAAGAAAACAGCGAAAGTAAGTAAGCCAGTTGAAACGCGCGCTTTGAATGCAGATGAGATGATCATCGGTAAGCAAGTAAACGTAAACATGGGCAAAGGGAACATGGCTGCGACCATTGTTGAAATCAATAAGGAAGATGTGCGCGTTCAGCTAATAAATGGCCTACAAATGGTTGTTAAAGCGGAGCACCTGCGCGCATAAAGGAGATATTCCTACGCATGAAGTGCCGTTCAAAAGTATCTTTAATCGCTGCTAGCCTTTGGCTAGCAGCTTCTTCGGCTCAAGCCATTGAAGCAAAGTACGAAAAATCAAAAATTCCTACTTTAGCTCCAGAAGCTCAGCATGAGACCGCCAGTAAACGTGTGACATCTCGATTCACTCGTTCTCACTACAAGCATTTCACTTTAGATGATGAATTTTCAAAGGCGATATTTGCTCGTTATTTGGAAATGCTCGACTACAATCGCAACATTTTTACCCAATCTGACATTGATAAGTTCGACGCTTGGTCATCAAAGCTCGATGATCAATTGAAGGCTGGTAACAACCAGATTGCGTTTGATGTTTACAATCTCTCAATGCAGAAACGCTATGACCGTTTTGTCTACGCACTTTCTTTGTTAGGCAAAGAGATGAAGTTTGACGTTGATGAGGCAATCACTCTTGATCGTTCAGAGGCTGAATGGCCTAAAGACGAGGCAGAGCTTGATGAGTTGTGGCGCAAGCGCGTCAAATATGATGCTTTGAACCTCAAACTTGCTGGTAAAGATTGGGACGAAATCAAAGAGACATTGGGCAAGCGTTACAACAATGCGATTAAACGCCTTACTCAATCACACAACGAAGATGCGTTTCAGATTTACATGAATGCCTTCGCGCGTGAGGTGGATCCTCATACTAGCTACCTGTCACCACGTTCTGCAGAGCAATTTCAATCAGAGATGAATCTTTCTCTTGAAGGAATTGGTGCGGTGCTGCAATTGACGGACGACTATACGGTTATCCGCTCTCTGGTTGCTGGTGGTCCTGCATCGAAAAGCAAACAGCTTGGCGAAGGTGACCGCATCATTGGTGTCGGACAAGATGGTGAAGACATTGTTGATGTTATCGGTTGGCGTTTGGATGATGTTGTACAACTAATCAAGGGGCCTAAAGGCACCAAAGTTAAACTGCAAATTCTTCCTGAAGGTAAAGATGCTAAGGCGTCAGTTGTAGAGATTGTTCGTGACAAGATCCGTCTTGAAGACCGAGCGGTTAAGTCAGAAATCATTGAGAAAGATGGCAAGAAGATAGGTGTGATTGAAGTCCCTAGCTTTTACGTAGGGCTTTCTAAAGATACTGACAAACTGATTACTGAGCTCAAAGAAAAAGGCGTTGATGGCATCATCGTTGATCTTCGAAACAACGGAGGCGGCGCGTTAACAGAAGCAACAGCACTGTCGGGTCTTTTCATTGAAAGTGGTCCAGTTGTTCAAGTTCGCGATAGCTATGGTCGTGTCAATGTGAACAGCGATACTGATGGCAAAATCAGCTATCAAGGTCCAATGACGGTTCTGGTCAATCGCTACAGTGCATCAGCCTCTGAGATTTTCGCCGCAGCGTTGCAAGATTACGGTCGAGCTATTGTTTTGGGTGAGAACTCATTCGGTAAAGGTACGGTTCAGCAGCATCGTTCGCTAAATCATATCTATGACTTGTTCGATAAAGAGCTTGGTTATGTTCAATACACCATCCAGAAGTTCTATCGCATCGACGGTGGTAGTACTCAAAACCGTGGTGTAGTGCCAGATGTAGCTTTCCCGACGGCGGTTGATCCTGCGGAAACAGGAGAGAGTGTTGAAGATAACGCTCTACCTTGGGACAGCATTGATAAAGCGAAATACACACAGTTACAACGTAACGATGAAGTAATCGCATCATTAAAGGCTGCTCACGAAAAACGCATTGCTACGGATATGGAATACGGCTTTATTGCTGAAGACATTGCCAAGTACAAAGCAGAAAAAGACGATAAGACATTGTCTTTAAGTGAAGCAGCACGTAAACAAGAAAGTGATGAATCAGACGTTCGTCGTTTGGAGCGCGTTAATCAACGCCAGAAAGCAGCAGGTGAAAAACCTTATGCAACGCTTGATGACATTCCAAAAGACTACGAAGTGCCAGATGCTTACTTGGATGAGGCGGTAGCAATCACTGTCGATCTTGTTAACAGTAAAGCGTAAGCTTTATGCTGGTTACCAATAGAAACGAGCGGCAACGCTCGTTTTTTTTCACCCGCATGAAAGCTGCCTCAATTCTGATACTTAAAATTAAAAACCGTGATTTAGATCAAAATATTTAGCAATCTCGTATTAAGCCTCCTAAGCTTTAAGTACTGGTGAGGGGGATACATATGAGATGGATTACGCTAATCCTGTGTGTTTTTTCGTTTGGAGTATTGTCGGAAACACGCAAAGATAATAATGACTTAACACAATTTGATCAGCCGTTTTTGCTTGGAGATTGGTATTTAGTCAATCCCAGTCCAGGTGAATCACCGGATGCCTTTCTGGCCATCAAACTAACACTTCAATCTAACTATTCGTTTAGCATTGATATTCAAAAACAAGATTACAGTATTGAACATTGGGAAGGTTTGTTTACTGCTAACGAAGATACCATCATTCTTGGCTTAAACTCCGATGAGCCACAAGTCTACAGTTACAGTGGTAATCACAATATGCTCAACCTTAATGGGGTTGTCTTTACCAAAGCGCTCTCTAACTCGCTTGCTGGAATTTGGTCATCGGTGAGTGTCTCGGGTGATGACAAACACGCTCAAGATATCGCTCGCATGGATCTAATTCTACAGCCGGATTTTGTGTTTACATTTCGTGTAAGTTCAAGCGAAGGTAGCGAAGCCATTCATAGCGGTGTTTACTACACCGAAGATGATCATATCGTACTTCTTTATCAAGATGGTGAACACGATGCTACATATACACTAGATCAAGATGAACTCACTTTAGAAGTTGAAGATGGTGATATGTTTGCGGTGTTAAATCGTATTCGTTAACAAAAGTTTATAAAACATTTGAGCGTCAACTCACGTTGGCGCTTTTTTTGTGTCTTGCTTTGTAAACATTGTCTGCAAACCTTTGTCTGTCGGAGTATAATCGACGCGATTCAGCAATATTTCAATATTCTGCTAACAAATAATAAAGACAAGGACTAAAGGATGACGGAGTCAGCACCTAAAGCCAAATACCGAAGTGACTATCAATCACCTTCGCACACTATCACAGATGTAAACCTTACTTTCGATCTTCACGAAACTCAAACTCGTGTTACAGCTATCTCTCAAGTTAAACAGATGGCAAATGAAACAACGTTAACGCTTGACGGCGAAGGTATTGAGTTAGTACAAATCAGTGTCAACGGACAAGTTTGGCAAGACTATGCGCAGACAGATACCGGCTTAGCGATTCATAACCTGCCGGAAGAGTTTGAACTCGCGATTGAGAATATCATTTCACCTTCAACAAATACCGCGCTAGAAGGTTTGTATATTTCAGACGGCGCGTACTGCACTCAATGTGAAGCAGAAGGTTTCCGTCGTATTACTTATTTCCTCGACAGACCAGATGTTCTGGCGAAATACACGACGAAAGTGATTGCAGATAAAGAAAGCTTCCCATACCTGCTAAGCAACGGTAATAAGATCGAGGAAGGTCAGTTAGAAAATGGTAAGCATTTTGTGGCATGGGAAGATCCGCATCCGAAGCCATCTTATCTTTTTGCTCTGGTTGCGGGTGACTTTGATGTATTGCGTGACAAATACACCACGCGCTCTGGTCGCGATGTAGCACTAGAGATTTTTGTCGATAAAGGCAACTTAGATCGCGCCAACCATGCGATGGTTTCGCTTATCAACTCCATGAAATGGGATGAAGAGCGTTTTGGTCTGGAATACGATCTTGATATTTACATGATCGTTGCTGTCGATTTCTTCAACATGGGTGCGATGGAAAACAAAGGCCTAAACGTCTTCAACTCTAAGTTTGTTTTGGCTAATGACCAAACAGCGACGGATACCGATTACCTTGGTATCGAAGCAGTAATTGGTCATGAATATTTTCACAACTGGACTGGTAACCGAGTGACTTGCCGTGACTGGTTCCAACTAAGCCTGAAAGAAGGTTTGACTGTATTCCGTGATCAAGAGTTTTCGTCTGACTTAGGTTCACGTTCGGTAAATCGTATCAACAACGTACGTATCATTCGTGGCCCTCAGTTTGCCGAAGACGCGAGTCCAATGTCACACCCAATTCGTCCAGACAAAGTGATTGAAATGAATAACTTCTACACTTTAACGGTTTACGAAAAGGGCAGTGAAGTTATTCGAATGATGCATACCTTGTTGGGTGAAGATAAGTTCCAAGCGGGCATGAAACTTTACTTTGAACGCCATGATGGTACAGCAGCAACCTGTGAAAACTTTGTTGCAGCGATGGAAGATGCATCAGGTATCGATCTTAATCAGTTCCGTTTATGGTATAGCCAGTCGGGTACACCAACGGTGTCTGTTACTGAACAATATGATGAAGCTGCATACACCTATACATTAAGCGTGAAGCAGACGACACCGGCAACACAAGATCAGGCAGAAAAGCAGGCACTGCACATTCCATTTGACGTAGAACTGTATGATGAACAAGGAAAAGTTTTCGAGTTACAGCGTAACGGAGAGCTTTGCGGCAATGTGCTAAACATTACCGAATCTGAGCAAAGTTTTGTGTTCGAAAATATCTCAAGCAAACCAGTTCCTTCAATGCTTCGAGAATTCTCTGCACCAGTGCGCTTGAACTTTGAGTACAGCGATGAACAGTTGGCTTTCTTGATGATTCACGCTCGCAATGACTTTGCTAAGTGGGATGCCGGTCAAATGTTGCTGGCGAAATACATTAAGTCAAATGTAGAAGCGGTGCAAAAAGGCGCTAACGTTGAACTTCCAGAATTGGTGGTAGATGCTTTTAGAGGTGTAGTGCTAAATAGTGAACTTGAGCCAGCCTTTATTGCTGAAGCATTATCGCTACCGAGCTTCAATGAAGTGGCAGGTTGGTATGAGACAGTAGATGTTGATGCAGTGTGTGATGTACTTAAAGGGATCAAACTTGCTTTAGCATCGGAACTGCAAGATGAAATGTCTGCGCTTTACCATACACTCGCGCAAGCTGATTACACTATTGAGCACGCTGCTATTGGTAAGCGTTCGTTGCGTAATCTGTGTCTTCAATATTTGGTGAATGTACCAGAGTACGCACATCTTGCTAAAGACCAGTACCAATCGGCGAACAACATGACCGACACTATTGCTGCAATGAGCGCTGCAAACAGTGCATCACTTACATTCCGTGAAGAAATCATGTCTGACTACAGTGAAAAATGGAGCCACGATGGTTTGGTTATGGATAAGTGGTTTGCTTTGCAAGGTGCGAATCCGTCGAAAGATGCGCTGGTAAATGTCAAAGCTTGTATGTCACATAAAGCATTTAGCTTAAGTAATCCTAACCGCACTCGCAGCTTAATTGGCTCATTCCTAAACATGAACCCACGCCGTTTCCATGATAAATCGGGTAAAGGCTATCAGTTTGCTGGTGAAATTCTAACGCAACTGAATGAATCTAACCCTCAAGTGGCCTCGCGCTTAATCGACCCACTTCTAAAACTGAAGAAGTACGATAGTGAACGCCAAGCATTGATAACGCTAGAGCTCGAGAAGTTGAAAGGTCTTGATAACCTAGCTAAAGACTTGTTTGAAAAAGTCACGAAAGCGCTAGAATCTTAATCTTTAACCCATACCTGTATATTTGTACAGGTATGGGTATTTTCTTCACTTTAGATAAATTGATCATTTTTTAATCACAAACCTATCTCCAGGTCATGAAACATTACTATTTCAGTCTAAATATTAGCTATCAACAGTACGTTACACACTATACTGGTCATGCATACAGTGTTTTGGTTTGTACCGATCAAGGATTGAGATTACAGCTACCAGCGACAAGATTTCGTCCGTTTTTAACACAATTAGGTCTAAAAGGACGCTTCAGGTTGACAACTGACCAAAACAACAAGTTTTTACGGTTAGAATCACTGTAACTTCCGCCATTACTAGTGATATGAATAAGTGCATCAGTCACACAATCAAACATTTTCCTGTCACATACCATATTTTTTATTAACCCTTTCTCAATAAAACTTTTACAATAAAGACAAGCCTACATCCCTCATAAAAACAAAAAAGTGGAGCGTTATTATGACCACGCGCGAACCCGTTGTTCCGGTTCTACTGGAGAAAGTTTATCAACTGATTGAATCTAAAGTAGAAGGCGTCAATCAGCCATTAGTGACTAAACTTGCCAAACACATTTTTAGTAACGTTTCCCCTGACGATTTGCTACAGAGAAACGAGTCAGACCTGTATGGTGCCGCTGTGAGCCTTTGGCATCATCTCAACGAGAAAAAATACGATGAGATTTCTGTTCGAGTATTCAACCCGACGGTGAGTCGTCACGGTTGGCAGTCAACTCATACTATTGTTGAAATTGCAGTGCCAGATTCTCCATTCTTAGTCGACTCTGTAAAAATGGCACTCAATCGTGTCGATCTTACATGTCATATTATGCTGCATGGCCCAACTCAGTTTGAGAGAAATGATCAAGGCCAAATTACTTCGGTCAATGAAGGGAAAGGGCATCTTCAATCAGTCTTCCATATCGAGGTGGATAGGCTGAGTGAAAAATCAGAAATGACTGCGCTTAAAGATGAACTGATTGCCATTTTTGAAGACACCAGTTTGGTGGTCAACGAATGGGAGTCAATGTCAGATAAGCTCAAGCAAATTACGAAAGACCTAGTAAAAAACAAAAGCAAGCTGCCATTAGAAGCGGATCGTTTTGATGAGACGATTGCATACTTAGAGTGGCTGGGTGATCACAACTTCACATTCATGGGATACAAAGAATTTGATCTTATTAGTGAAGAAGGGGATTCAGTATTAAAACCAACCGATGAGCCAGGACTTGGCTTGTTCTCGAAAGCAGATCGCGTTCGCTCGGTGAAGATTTCTGAATTTTCTGATTCGGCGCGCTTAGAAGCGAAAAAGCCGTTCCTACTCATCCTGACAAAAGGTAACAAAGCAAGCCGCATTCACAGACCTGCTTATACCGACTATGTAGGCATCAAAAAATTCGACGCTAACGGCAAGGTAATTGGCGAACATCGATTTACTGGTCTTTATACCTCTGCCGTGTACAACCAGAGCGTTTCAACTATTCCACTTATCCGCGAAAAAGTAGAACGTATCTTATCGGCAAGCGGTTATCGAGATGGTTCGTACTCTTACAAAGCATTGAGAAACATTCTTGAAAATTACCCACGTGATGAGCTACTTCAAGCGAAAGAAGAAGAACTGCTTGAGATAGGTATGGGCGTAGTGCAAATGCAGGATCGTGATTTGATCCGATTGTTTGTGCGTAAAGATCCGTTTGGGCGCTTTTTCAGCTGCATGGTTTACGTGAGTAAAGATCGTTACAACACACAGCTTAGAAAAGACACGCAACGGATCCTGAAAAACTATTTTGGTATTGAGCAAGAGGTTGAATTTACGACTTACTTCTCAGAGAGTCCACTGGCAAGAACCCACTATATCGTTAGGGTAGATAACAACAACATGGATGTAGATGTGAAGGCGATTGAACGAAACCTAATGGAGGTATCCGCTTCTTGGGATGACCGTTTGTCTGACGCTATCGTTGCTAACTTTGGTGAAAGTAAAGGGTTGCCGCTCTCTAAGGTGTATTCAAAAGCATTCCCGCGTTCATATAAAGAAGACATGATGCCAACATCGGCGGTGGCAGACATTGAACGTCTTGAAGCGCTAGATGAAGACAACAAATTAGGTATGCTTTTCTACCGCCCTCAAGAAGAGTCAGCCAATTCTAAGGCCGTGCGCCTTAAACTTTACCACCGTGATGAGCCAATCCATCTATCTGATGTCATGCCAATGCTGGAGAATCTTGGGTTACGAGTGATCGGTGAATCGCCATACGAGATCGTTAAAACTGACGGCGGTACATATTGGATCCTTGATTTCTCAATGCTTCATAAGAGCGACGCAGAAGTGGATCTTCGTGAAGCAAGAGATCGCTTCCAGCAAGCCTTTGCCGCAATTTGGTCTGGCGATCTTGAAAGCGATGGCTTTAACCGACTTGTGCTAGGCTCGGGTTTAACTGGTAGAGAAGTTTCTATTCTCCGTGCTTATGCTCGCTACATGCGCCAAGTTGGCTTCCCATTCAGTCAGCACTACATTGAAGATACTCTGAATCACTACCCAGAGCTGGCGAAAGATCTTGTTGAACTGTTTACCCAGCGTTTCATGCCGTCACTAAAAGGCAGTAAGAAAGGTCAACAGCGTGTGATTGAGAAAATCAATAAGCAGCTCGATAAAGTCGATAGCTTGGATGACGACCGTATTATCCGTCGTTATGTCGAAATGATTTCTGCAACACTTCGCACTAACTACTACCAGAAAGACAAAGCCGGTGAGCATAAGCCATGGTTATCGCTCAAACTAGAGCCCAAGAAAATTCCTGAAATTCCAGCACCAGTGCCAGCGTTTGAGATCTTCGTTTATGCCCCAGACATTGAAGGTGTGCATCTTCGTGGTGGCAAAGTTGCTCGTGGTGGTCTTCGCTGGTCAGATCGTCAAGAAGACTTCAGAACCGAGATTCTTGGTTTGGTGAAAGCGCAACAAGTTAAAAACACTGTCATTGTTCCAGTTGGTGCAAAAGGCGGCTTCGTTTGTAAGCGTCAGCCACAACTCTCTAGCCGAGACGAGATCTTTGCTGAAGGCCAGCGCTGCTATAAACAGTTCATTCGAGCACTATTGGATGTGTCGGACAACATCATTGAAGGGGAAGTGGTTCCACCTAAGAGTGTAGTAAGACACGATGAGGACGACCCATACTTAGTTGTTGCTGCCGACAAAGGTACTGCAACCTTCTCAGATTTAGCGAACTCAGTATCAGATGAGTATAACTTCTGGCTAGGGGATGCATTTGCTTCCGGTGGTTCAAATGGCTATGACCACAAAGCCATGGGTATTACCGCAAAAGGTGGTTGGGAGTCGGTGAAACGCCATTTCCGTGAAATGGGCATCGATTGCCAAAACGAAGACTTTACGGCCATTGGTGTTGGTGACATGGCAGGGGATGTATTTGGTAACGGGATGCTGCTTTCCAAACATATCAAGCTAAAAGCCGCCTTTAACCACATGCACATCTTTATTGACCCAAATCCGGTGTCTTCTGCGAAGAGTTGGGATGAGCGCAAGCGACTGTTTGATCTTCCACGCTCTAGTTGGGAAGACTACGATCCTAAGTTGATCTCTAAAGGTGGTGGTGTCTTTGCTCGCCGCGCTAAATCGATCAAATTGACCCCAGAAATCCAAAAAATGCTTGGTACTAAGAAAGCGTCTGTTGCACCTAATGATCTTATTAAGATGATTCTGGGCATGGAAGTGGATCTGCTATGGAATGGTGGTATTGGTACTTATGTGAAGGCGAGTTCTGAAACGCACACCGATGTGGGCGACCGCGCGAATGATGTGCTGCGTATCAATGGTAGCGAGCTTAGAGCTAAAGTTGTTGGCGAAGGCGGTAACTTAGGTATGACACAGCTGGGTCGTATTGAATACGCACTGGCGGGTGGTCGTGTAAATACCGACTTTGTCGATAATGTTGGCGGTGTTGATTGCTCGGATAATGAGGTCAACATTAAGATCTTCTTGAATGGTCTTGTTTCAAATGGCGATCTAACGGTCAAGCAGCGCAACCAAATCTTGGAATCTATGGAAGATGAAGTTGGCGAGATTGTGTTGGATGATGCTTACTGCCAATCTGAATCGATTTCGGTGACAGAATTCCAAGGTGTCTCTCTGGTAAAAGAGCAGATCCGCTTTATCCATACGCTAGAGAAGGCGGGGCATTTGGATCGTGCTCTAGAATACATTCCATCGGATGAAGATCTGCTAGAGCGTGAGAAACAAGGGATTGGTATGACTCGTCCTGAGCTTTCCGTGCTGGTGGCTTACGGTAAGATGGTGCTGAAAGAGGAGTTGGTGACAGATGACATCGCGAATGACCCATATCATCAACAACAACTGACTCAGTACTTTCCATCAGAGTTACGCCGTAACTACTTAGAAAGTATGCCAAATCATCCACTGCGCGCAGAAATTATCTCAACTATGCTTGCAAATCAGATGGTTAACGAGATGGGCTGTAACTTTGTGACTCGATTGCAAGAAGAAACAGGTGCAACCGTGGTCGATATTGCGAATGCGTACGCGGCGTCTCGAGAAATCTACGGCTTTGCTTATACTTTTGAGCAAATTAGAAAGTTAGATAATGTCGCGAGCTCTGAAGCACAGTATGAATTGTTGTTTATTGTTCGCAGAACGCTGCGTAGATTGGCTCGCTGGATTCTGCGTAACCGTCCGGGTAAGCAGTCGGTAGAAGAGTTGGTTGCCCGTTATCGTGAAGACGTTATTAAGGTTGAGCAAACTCTTGAGAAATGTTTGGTGGCCGAAGAAGTTGAAGAGCATCATGAATTAGCGCAAGTATGGGTTGAGCAAGGGGTAGGTAGCGAACTTGCGAACTATGTGTCGCGTTTATCTAGCTTACTTTCTGCAGTAGATATCGCTGAAATTGCAGCTGAAGCGAGCTTTGAAGTTGAACGAGCGTCGAAACTTTACTTCCACTTAGGTGATCGATTATCACTGCATTGGTTCTTGAATCAAATCAACGGCCAAGCAGTTGATAATAACTGGCAAGCATTGGCAAGAGCGGCATTCCGTGAAGATCTTGATTGGCAGCAGCGTTTGTTGACTGCTCAAGTATTGCGATGTGGTTGTGGGGGAGATTCAGAAGACGTGATACTGTCACTTGATAACTGGATGGATACCAATACACATAGCCTTCAACGGTGGGAAAATATTCTCAATGAGTTCAAAGTGGGGAATGTACACGAGTTCGCTAAGTTCTCGGTAGCACTGCGCGAACTCAGTTTGTTAAACCTGAACTGTGCAAATAATCTATAGGTTAACTGCCTGATATCAAAAGATAAGCGCTCTTAGGGGCGCTTTTTTGTATCAAGCATCAAATTTGGTGACGGTGTAACGTAAATTTGATTGAATCTTATGCGAAACGTTTGCTTTTTTTCGATAAAGACAAATCTTGATTGCATGTTTAGGCGAATCAGTAAATAATACCGCCCCGTTTACACGGGTTTTCTATCGGAGGCACAATGCTTTACCGTCTTGCCAGAACTGGCTTTTTCCAACTTGATGCCGAAAAGGCTCACGATCTCGCTATTCAAAACTTCAAGCGCTTCACCGGCACACCACTTGATCTCGCTTATCGCCAACAATTACCAAATCGACCAGTAGAATGCATGGGTTTGACGTTTAAAAACCCTGTGGGTCTAGCTGCAGGCTTAGACAAAAACGGCGAATGTATCGAAGCATTCGGCGCTATGGGCTTTGGTTTTGTTGAAGTTGGTACGGTAACACCACGCCCACAGTCAGGTAATGACAAACCACGCCTGTTCCGCTTGGTAGAAGCTGAAGGTATTATCAACCGAATGGGTTTCAATAACTTGGGCGTTGATAATCTGGTAGAGAACGTTAAGAAAGCAAAATATGACGGAATCATCGGTATCAACATTGGTAAAAATAAAGATACGCCAATCGAGAAGGGTGCTGAAGACTATATTATCTGTATGGAGAAGGTTTACGAGCACGCGGGCTACATTGCTGTAAACATCTCATCTCCTAACACTCCTGGGCTTCGTAGTTTGCAATACGGTGAAGCACTGGATGAACTCCTTGCTGAGCTGAAAACAAAACAGTCAGAATTGGCTGAAAAGCATGGTAAATATGTACCTCTTGCACTGAAGATCGCGCCGGATCTAAGTGATGACGAGATTAGCCAAATCTGCGATTCATTGATCAAGAACCAAATTGACGGTGTGATCGCCACCAATACAACATTGGATCGCTCTGTCGTAGAAGGTATGAAGCACGCCAATGAGGCTGGTGGCTTGAGCGGCCGTCCAGTACAGTCTCGCAGTACAGAAGTAGTGCGCCTTCTAGCGAAAAACCTTGATGGTAAGCTTCCAATCATTGGTGTTGGTGGTATTGACTCGTACGTGTCTGCAAAAGAGAAACTGATGGCCGGTGCTTCGCTGGTGCAAGTTTACTCTGGCTTTATTTACCACGGTCCAAAACTTGTTAAAGACATCGTTAAGAATCTATAAACGCTTTCATCTACCAAAGTGACTAGATTTTAATCGAGAAAGGGGAAATTAGTTTTCCCCTTTTTTTTTTGTTTATTCGTTTTTAGAATTAGTAACAACTGACCAACAGGTAATTAAGCGTTTTACCTAACAGTCTGATTATTCTTTAAATATAGAGACGGAACGATGCTTAAACCCAGCGATACATGGATCTGGTATATGGACGAGAGTGAGAACTCTCTTATGCTGGACTTGGGAGACGATATGGTTTTTAAAACCAATCTTTCCCGTAAACTCCTTGTCGACTGCGCGATGGGTCAGAACAACTTCACTGTCGATGACGCATCCGCGTTTCAAACCTTTAAAGACCAAATTAGTGTACTTGAGCTCTCAGAGCCTAGACAGGCTGAACTAACGCTGTATTGCGTGGCAGCCAAGCGCTTTCATAAACCCGTACAACCAAAAAGCTGGTTCTTCGACCACCAAGATGGCTCTTATCAGCCAGAGGAAGGGGAACTGGTTCGATTGGTAAACTCAAATTCAGAAGGTTTCTTCATCGTTCTGGAAGTGGGAGAGAGTGCCAGTTTGTGTGCGTTAGTCGACTTAGAGTCATTCAGTTTGACAGCCAGCAAGCAAGTCACGTTTGGCCAAAGCATTAAAGTGATGCACGACCGTATGACGTGTGCACAGCAGTTTATCGCATTAAACCAGCCTATCGCTCTTGTAGGTTAGAGCGGGGCACTTAGAGCGCGTTAACGCGCCTTATAAGAAAAAGCAGTGGCAGCTTTAAACAACAATAATATGTGTTTCCTTCATTTCTCGTAGAATTTATCGGCCTGGTTGGCCGATTTTTTTTGTCTGCTATTTACCAAAAACCTACAAGTCCCCTTCAGTTTTACTCCTCAAGCGAGCTCTTTAACCATCCAAGCGGCGATGTTTTGCCGTATCTATCTTGTTGCAGAGCAAATATTTCGCTTTTTTTTACCACTAAAAGTAACGTTTTTATTTCCCTTAATAGGGGCTAATTAACTAATGAGTTCCCCATTTAGGTACTTTCTGTAACTAAGTTACACGAAAATATGGGCTTTGGTATATACCAATCGTGCCGCGAATAAGTATTCACTATCGCGAAAGCCGTTGGTTTATGGTGAATTAATTAAGTACAAGCTAATGTAGGGTGCCGGTATCTGTTAGGCGCTTACACCGGTTAAACCTTGTGCGAACAAACACTTTGAACGCGGGTTATTGAAGGTTTGTTTAGTGACAGGCAGTAATGTCAGGTATAATCAACACCATTTTTCACAGCCAGATGAACACTATGAACCAATATCTTGCCGTCACTTCTAACGGACTTGAAAACCTTCTCGCTCAAGAGCTTGAACAAATGGGCTTAACTTCTGTAAAGCCTGTTCAAGCAGGGGTGAAATTTAAAGCGACTAATGAGCAGATTTATCGCGCTTGTTTGTGGAGCCGCTATGCTTCTCGCTTTGTTAAAGTACTGTCGGAATTCACTTGCCAAGATGATATGGACCTTTATCTGGCTGCTTCGTCCATCAACTGGGTTAACCACTTCCACAGCACGAAGAAATTCATTGTTGATTTCAACGGTACGAACCGAGAGATCCGTAATAGCCAATATGGCGCAATGAAAGTGAAAGACGCGGTAGTGGATTGCTTTAATAAGAAGAACTTACCAAGACCAAACATCAGTAAAGATGGAGCCGATGTACGTGTGCATGTGCGTTTGCATCGTGATAAGGCTCTGATTGGTCTGGATATGGTGGGCTCTGGCTTGCATCAACGCGGCTATCGTACTGAATCTGGTCGTGCTCCTCTTCGAGAAACACTCGCAGCTGCTATTGTTGCTAGAAGTGGGTGGGAGCAAGGTAAGAACATGCTTGATCCGATGTGTGGTTCGGGTACGTTGTTGATTGAAACAGCTATGCTTGCTGCGAATATGGCACCAGGCGTCAAACGTAAGACTTGGTGTTTTGAAGCCCTAGAAGACTTCGAGCCAGAAGTTTGGGCAGAAGTGAAATCGGAAGCGAATGTACAAGCTCGTCGCGGTGTCAAAAAGACTGACAGCAGGTTTTGGGGCTTCGACAACGACCCTAGAGTCCTTCGCACAGCAAAAGAGAATGCTAAGCGTGCCGGCGTTGAAGACTTGATTACCTTTGAGCTTGGCGATGCCAGCAAAGTGACTAAGCCAGCAGAGTTTGGTGAGGGCGTGATTGTTTGTAACCCACCTTATGGTGAGCGACTAGGCACCGAGCCAGGTTTGATAGCACTGTATACTGAATTTGGTAATCAGCTTAAAACCGAGTTCGGTGGCTGCCAGGCATCGATTTTCTCAAGTTCAGATGACTTACTAAGTTGCTTACGCATGCGTGCTGATAAGCAATTTAAGTTGAATAACGGTGCGTTACAGTGTCACCAAAAAAATTACTCGATTTCAGCGCGCAGTGCAGAACAGATTGCTGGCAATAATGACCTTCAAGTGATTGCACCAGATTTCTCAAACCGTCTGAAAAAAAACATGGCCAAAATCGGCAAGTGGGCTAAGAAAGAAGGATTAGACTGCTACCGTATTTACGATGCTGATTTACCAGAGTACAACGTTGCGGTTGATGTTTATCAAGATTCTTTGGTTATTCAAGAATACGCGGCGCCGAAGAGTATTCCAGAAGAGACAGCAAAGCGTCGCCTGACAGATATTATCCGTGCTTCGATCAAAGTAACTGGTGTTGACACCAACAACGTTGTTTTGAAAACTCGCGAGAAGAAGAAAGGCAGCTCACAATACAACAAGCTTGCTCAAAAGTCGTCAACCATGAAAGTTCATGAGTACGGCGCGCAGTTGATCGTAAACTTGCATGACTACCTAGATACTGGCCTGTTCCTCGATCATAAAATCACTCGTCGTAAACTGGGTGAATTGGCGCAAGGCAGAGATTTCTTGAACCTGTTTGCATACACAGGTTCTGCGACTGTTCATGCTGCGCTTGGTGGAGCAAAGTCTACGACCACGGTTGATATGTCTAATACATACTTAGAGTGGGCGAAAGATAACATGAAGCTGAATGGTCAAGTAGGTCGTCAGCACCAATACATTCAAGCAGATTGCTTACAATGGCTTGCGAAAGCAAACGGCATTTACGACCTTATCTTTATCGATCCTCCTACGTTTTCAAATTCTAAGCGTATGGAGCAATCGTTCGACGTACAACGTGACCATGTCACTTTAATGCGTGATTTGAAACGTCTACTAAGTGCAGAAGGTACTATCGTATTCTCAAACAACAAACGCCACTTCAAAATGGATTTGGAAGCGTTGGAAGAGATCGGCTTAACTGCGAAAAACATTTCTGATAAGACCTTGCCCCTCGACTTTGCTCGTAACAAGCATATTCATAACTGCTGGGTTATCTCTCACAAAAGTTAAGACGGATCATGACAAAGGAACTGACATTATACAGCACTGAAGGTTGCCATCTCTGTGAGATGGCTCTTGAGCTAATCAAACAAGTAGGGCTCGGGGAACAGGTAGAGATTGTCGATATTGCTTTCGACGATGAGCTGTTTTCTCGTTACGGCGTCACTATTCCAGTAGTCAAAGTGGATGAATCTGAGATCAACTGGCCCTTCGATATCTTACAACTTCAACAATGGTTAACAGTCAATGGCATTACTTACCATCCATAATGGACAACTTGCATTTGGTGATCATCCGCTTCTAGATAAGACGGACTTTGCGCTTCAAGAGAATGAACGCGTGTGTCTGGTTGGTCGAAACGGTGCTGGCAAGTCAACGTTAATGAAAGTATTGGCAGGCGACATCATTATGGATGATGGCAAACTGCAAATTACTCAAGATGTTGTAGTATCTCGTCTAGAACAAGATCCTCCTCGCGACCAAGTTGGAACGGTCGAAGACTATGTCGCTGAAGGCTTGGCAGAGATCGGTGAGCAGCTAAAGCAATATCACGCTTTACTTGAGCTGGTGGCTCAAGACCCAAGTGAATCTCATATTAATCGCTTAGCCAAAGTTCAAGAAAACCTCGAAGTTTCCGGCGCATGGCGTTTTGAAGACCGCATTAAGAACATTCTTGGTGCGCTCAAGCTTGACGGTGCTACGCTACTTAGCGATTTGTCTGGTGGTTGGCAGCGAAAGGCGGCATTAGCTAGAGCGCTGGTGTGCGATCCTGATGTCTTATTACTCGATGAGCCAACCAACCATTTGGATGTGACAACCATTGAGTGGTTGGAGACGTTCTTAAAAGACTTCCGTGGTTCTATCATCTTTATTTCTCACGACCGCGCTTTTATTCGCTCTATGGCGACACGCATTGTCGATCTAGATCGAGGCCAACTTGTCTCTTTCCCTGGCGACTACGAAAAATACCTAGTCGAAAAAGAAGAGGCGCTACGTGTTGAAGAAATGCAAAATGCAGAGTTCGACAAAAAGCTCGCGCAAGAAGAAGTTTGGATAAGACAGGGCATCAAAGCACGAAGAACTCGCAACGAAGGTCGTGTCCGTGCGCTGAAAAAACTTCGAGACGAACGTAAAGGCCGCAGAGACGTTCAAGGCAAAGTGAACCTCAAGCTCGACGACACCGCGCGTTCTGGCAAGATTGTGTTTGAAGCTGACAATCTGAACTACGAGATTGAAGGCAAAACCATCATCAATAACTTTTCTTTCAATATCCAACGTGGTGATCGTATTGCGCTTATTGGTCCTAATGGATGTGGTAAGAGTACGTTGATCAAGCTGTTACTCGATGAGCTTACACCTACATCAGGTAAACTTAAGTGTGGTACCAAGCTTGAAGTCGCTTATTTTGACCAGTACCGCGAAGCATTAGATCCAGAAAAGAGCGTTATTGATAACCTTGCCGATGGTAAACAGGAAGTGATGGTTGGCGGACGTGAGCGTCATGCGCTAAGTTATCTTCAAGACTTTTTGTTTGCACCAAAACGCGCGAGAACCCCAGTGAAAGCACTGTCGGGTGGTGAGAAGAACCGCTTGTTGTTGGCTCGTATTTTCCTGAAGTCTAATAACCTACTGGTACTCGATGAACCAACCAACGATTTGGACATTGAAACCTTAGAATTATTAGAAGAGTTACTAGGAAATTATCAAGGCACACTGCTTTTAGTGAGCCATGACCGTCAGTTTGTTGATAATACTGTGACCGCTAGCTGGATTTTTGAAGGAAATGGGGTTATCGAAGAGTTCGTTGGTGGTTATCATGATGCTCAGCAGCAGAGACAGCAGGTGTTGGACGCACGTAAAGCGTACGAGCCAGTAAAAGAGAATAAAAAACAGCCAGTTGAACAAAATAACAAGACACAAGCAGTGAACTCTAAACCTAAGAAGCTGTCCTATAAGCTACAGAGGGAATTAGAAGCGCTACCAGCTCTGTTAGAGCAACTGGAGCAAGAGATTGAACAACTACAGGAAATGGTGAATGACCCTACGTTTTTCGCCAAGCCAGTAGAAGAGACACAACCCATTTTAGATAGTTTAGCTGCAAAAGAGCAGGAGCTAGACGTTGCTTTTGAGCGATGGGAAGAGCTAGAAGCAATGCAACAGGAAAGTTAGTTTTGATGAGTCGTAATAATTTTAAGTTTTCATTGATTGCTGCAAGTGTACTTGCAGCGACATCGAGCCATGCTGCTTTATATAAAGTGGTTGAGGTCGATCCTACTGGAAGTATCAAGTCTACCGGTGTATTTGTTGAAGCCAACGGAAGTGTGGTCACTGAGTTTTATGGTAGTGCGATAGAAAAGGCTGATGCGAGCAATCCAATGGGGTGTTTTGCCGAAGGGACAACATGTAGCGAGTATCGTTTGTATGGTGATTCTCGAAATGGTTCTGAAGGCCATTCGTATCGTCAAGAGATCCCATTTAACTACGATTCGTCATTCTTCTATACCGACTGGAACCGTAACCGCGATTATTGCCGTTCTGAATTAGGTTATCAAACCTGTGATCCAGGTTGGACTGATAAAATGTGGTACAGCTTTAGCGACGTTGGCGGTCTACTACGTGAGCGTGACGCGTTTTATAACTCGTCGCAAACGGGCTGGAACAATATTGCCGGTGAAGACAACTACTTCTCTAATGCTCATGGCTTTAGTGAAACCACGCCTTCATCTGATCCGGATCAAGCATCTACTGCTACGCGAATGGGCGTAACGCCAACTTCGGACTATAAACCGGGCGGTGTAGCGACACCAGATACCAACTCAGAAAACGTCGTTATCAATAGCCTGACGTCTGATCAAGGTATGGCTATTGGTAACACCAGCTCGGGTTACTACCGTATCAATGCTTCTGATGGTGCGAAAGGCAACTTAGCAACGGCATACCGTCATCGTGGTTTTGTGCAAAATGGCGATACTACGGAAATGTTGCTGCCACTCTTGGTTGAGTCACCAAACAGCGATCAGCGAATTACCAACCAAATGGGTCGGACTATGGGTTGGAGCAGTTTCAATTATGGTGGCAAAGAGTACATCGTAGGCAGTGCTGCGGTCGCTCCGTTTGACTACAACGACGATAATAAGAACTGGAATGGTGACCTGAATAACTGCTTGATCGAAGATCCGGCATCGCGATCTGATTGCCAGAATTTTGCTTTTGCGACTAAAACTGCTGTATGGGACTCAACCAATTTTGTAGCGGGCGCTTCAATCGTGTCTGATTGGCAAAATGGTGTACCAACCAACAACGATAAAAAAGCGTCACAGGGCAGTGCTCGTGGTGCTGTTATTGCTGCGCAAGATAGCGCTTCGGATAACCCGCGCAATGGAAAACCATTCCTTGTTGGTCTCAACACAACCGGTGATGGCTCAAATAGTTTCCTTCAAGCAACGGTATTTGTTCCTTCAACGACATTTGATCCAAGTGCGATCGACACATCACGCCAGTGGTCTCCAGTGACTGTAGAGAACGCCCGAATCAAGTCAGGTGATGACTTTATTTATAGCAACTCATACGCGACTGACATCAACAAGAACCTCGTGTTCTTGGGTGCGTCTAAGCGACGCGGTGATAAGCGAGAAAATGGTGCGGCGGCAAACCGTATGTTCTTGGGTCAAGTGAGCCTAAACAATGATGCGAATGGCAGTTTCTCTACACCATCTGCGCGTTATTTTGACGAACTTAATGGCAACAGCGGTATCTTCTTTCGTGGTGTAGGTGGTGAGCCTGGTGCAATTAACAACTACAACGAAATTGTTGGTGCAGTTGATGCTGAGCAATCAACAGAGTATTTTGGTAAAAAACGACGCCAACGCGGCTTTATTTACCCTTATAACACTACCGGAACGGATGCTGAGCGTTTGGCGGTTTTCCAGGGCAAACCATGGTTACTGGACGATCTAACCAATGGCGGTAGCTACAATACGAAAAATAATCAATACCGTATTGTCGATGCTGCTGACATCAACGATGATGGTGTGATTGCAGCAACCGCGCTTAAATGTGATGGCGGCTATGACACCACCAGTCATAACTCCTATTGTGGCAACGGCCAAAAGAAAGAGAAGCTCGTCGCAGTTAAGTTGATCCCGATCGCAAATGCAACATCAGCCGACATTCAAACTCGTGGTCTAGAAGCACCACCAGTTAAACGTAGTGGCGGTAGCCTCGGCTGGATGGCTTTGATTATGCTTGGATTCTTTGGGTTACGCCGTAACAAGTAGTCACAAGTGACAAAAATCCCAGCTTCACAATAGTGGAACTGGGATTTTTTGTGTCTTGAGATCGGGCCAAAAATGAGCAATTATTAAAGAGGAGTCACAAAAGCTCCATAAATCTTTAATGATAGAAAGTCGGGAAACCGATTTTGTATAGCGAGGACCGTACTATGAAGAGACAAAAGCGTGATCGTCTAGAACGAGCTCAATCACAGGGTTACAAAGCTGGATTGAATGGGCGATCGATGGAAGCCTGTCCCTATCAACAAATGGATGCAAAGTCTTATTGGCTTGGCGGTTGGCGTGACGCGAGAGATGATAAACAATCAGGACTCTTCAAGTAGTCGGGAGCGAAATTGAAGTAACAAAGGCCTCAAGAGAGGCCTTTATAATGCGCACCTAGTGCACTATAACTAAATTTATGTGCTAAAAATAAACGACTCCGGAAAGTCGTTTATTTACAAAATAGCTTAGAAAGCAGAGGTGTCTTTAAATAGACCTACTTTAAGATCTTTCGCTACGTAGATCTCTTTACCATCTACCAATACGCGACCATCAGCAATGCCCATAACTAGCTTGCGGTTTACAACACGCTTCATGTGAAGTTCGTAGGTTACTTTCTTAGCCGTAGGTAGTACTTGACCGGTAAACTTCAGCTCACCTACACCTAGTGCACGACCTTTGCCTTCACCACCAATCCAGCCAAGGTAGAAACCAACAAGCTGCCACATAGCATCCAAACCAAGACAACCTGGCATTACTGGGTCACCTATAAAGTGGCAGTCGAAGAACCATAGATCAGGAGTAATATCCAGTTCAGCAACGATCAAACCTTTGCCAAAGTCACCTTCAGTTTCGGACATTTTTGCTACGCGGTCCATCATCAGCATGTTTGGTGCTGGAAGTTGAGGGTAGCCCTCGCCAAATAGTTCTCCGCGGCTAGAGGCTAGAAGGTCTTCACGGCTATAAGATTCACGTCTGTTTTGCATTATTTATTACTCCAAATTTGCGTTAGGCCATCTTAGTGAACAGGTGTACGCTAGACAAGTCCGACCACGACTAGACAAACCAGTTTTTAATCCGTGTCACAAATGACTCTGGTATTTCATGTTTTTCAAAGTTTTCAATACGTTCGGCAATCTTGCCGATCACACTATCTTCGGTGTCACTTTTGAAAGGTTGACCCAATAGAAGTGGTATCACTTCGTCTACGTGAGTCACAGACCAAATGTGAAATTCTTCATTTTTGATGCTTTCAACGAGCTCTTTATTCAATGCCAGGTGCTGAACATTGGTTTTAGGCAAAATGACGCCTTGCTTGCCTGTTAAACCTTGGTGTTTACATACGTTATAGAAGCCTTCCACTTTCTCATTTAAACCACCTACAGCTTGAACGCGGCCAAATTGGTCGACAGCACCTGTAACCGCAATTTGTTGGTCAATTGGATAGCCAGATAGCGCACTCACTAAAGAACATAACTCTGCTAATGAAGCGCTATCACCGTCGACTTCACAATAAGACTGCTCAAACACAATAGACGCGGAATATGGTAGTGGGGCATCTAGGTCGAGTTCGGAAGACACAAATGCTTGCATGATCATCATGCCTTTGGCGTGAATGTTGCCACCGAGGTCAACTTTGCGCTCGACGTCTGATACATCGCCGTCACCAAAGTGCACCACACACGAGATACGAGCAGGCTCACCATAACTGATAGGGTGTCCTGGAATATCAATGACCGTTAAACCGTTTACTTGACCAACTTGTTTTCCTTGAGTTTCAATGACGACTTGGCCTTCCAAGATATCATCGATAGCCCGTTCCGGCAGATAAGACTCGCGGTTACGCTTCGCCTCGATTGCCGCTTCTATATGTTCAGAAGATATCGTTGAATTGTGACTGTACGATGATGCTTCACAAAGCATAGCTTTATGCCAATCAACCGAAAGTGGCCAGTATTGTTTGTCTTCTGTTTCGCGCGCGCCGGCTTGAAGCAGCTTTAAGTAGCCCGAACGATCAAGTTGCTTATCTGATAGAAATTGCGACATCATCGAGTTTACAAACGATAAGTATTGCTTGGCTGTTGCAGGCGTCACTTTCAAATCGTTCTCTATTTCAGTGTACTGCATAAAGCCGGATCGAAAGTCACTGTCGATAAAGTCTAGATCTGACAACTGTTCTCGATCACCAATAACGATAAGCTTAAAGTTCGATGAAAAACTAGGTGGTGTTAGCGCGGCAGTTTTGGTGTCAACCGATACACCATTGAGTTTTGCACCTTGCAATAACGCTTTCAAATTTGTCCAAACACCAAGACTTGCTAGTGCAGTTTGCGTCGATGAAATGAGAAAACCACCATTAGCTTGTGATACTAGACCTTGAGCAACAACAGGTTCGTTTTGCGATGTTTGGTATCGGTCAAACAACAAGTTTGGGTCAGCATCTTTACTGACGACAGTTTTGTGACCTAGTGCTTCAATATGATCGCTGACGAGCTGTCGATGAAACAAGTTGTCGCCATCTTTAATGATCAGTACTTTTGAAGGACACGCATCAGAGACGAAAAACGACAGTGCGGCTTTAAGGCGAGGCTGCAGTTCAATAGCGTCTAATGGGGCGAGAGTAGGTGCGTTATCGAGTAGATCGGCGAAATCGTTGTAAAGGGGGCAGACTTGTTGCCAAGGGACTTGATTCATTGGGTCGTAACTTAAGTTTAATTTGCACGAAGTATACAATGAATCGCCACTCAACGTTAGCTTTTCAACTGTTCATATAGCGAGCAAAATCCCATTAACTGAGCATTGTTATTGAGAAGTTTGGAATCTTGGGTTACGCTGTCACTGTAAACAGAGTAGGGATGCAAACCAATGAAATACCAACAACTTGAAAACTTAGAATGTGGTTGGAAGTGGCAGTATTTAACAAAGAAGTGGCGTGAAGGCGATAATATTACGCGTTACATTGATACCAGTGAGATCGAACAGGCAGTATCAAAGCTAAAGCAGCTAGAGCATGAACCTACTCTGGTTATTGAGTGGATCGATGAACATATGTCAGTTGAGCTCGACAATAAGCTTAAACAAGCGATTAGGGCTAAGCGTAAGCGCCATTACAATGCCGAGCAAATTCACACCAAAAAGAAGTCCATTGATTTGGACTTTCGCGTTTGGGAAAAATTATCTCATCGCGCAAGCGATCTCGGTTGTACGCTCTCTGAAGCCATCGAGTATTTGTTAAGTGAAGCGTCTCGGAGCGAGAAAGCCACGCAGAAAGTAAGCAGTTTGAAAGAGGACTTAAGTAAGCTATTAGGTGACGAAGGGAGGTAGTCGCTATGTTGTATGTCGTATTGCTTGGGGCGATCGTTGTATTTTGGCTAGTCGCTATTGATCGACCTTCTTTAGTTGTGCAAATGAAAGAAGGTGCAATCACTAAAACTAAAGGCCATTTGCCACCAACGTTTAAACACAATCTTAAAGATATTGTAGAACGAGATAAAACGACGGGAGACCTTAAGGTATACCAAACCCGTAGCGGTATGAAGCTCAAGTTTAGCAAGACAATTTCTAAGAGCATACAGCAAAGAATACGAAATATTTTTCCTCATCAAAGCTTCAAATCTAAAGGCAAGAAAAAGAGCCGTTAAGTATCGATATAAAAGGGTATTTCTGCCCTTTTATATCGTAATCTAATGCACTATAACTAACAGGTTTGATAGCTAATAACTAAGCTTTGGCCGCAATTTCTCGCTCATCCCAAATTTTCATTAACGTTCTACGCGATTCAGAATCGAGCATTTGGATCCTTCTACATGTCCAGTTCTCTGCAATATAGTCCGCCATTTCTAACGATACAGGGTTGTTATCCGTTAGGTAAGTCCCTAGCGCCGATTCTGCTTCTATTAAAGATAGACCCTCTACATCCCAGTTTTGGATACGAACGTAGCTGTTTTTGAACCATTCAATTGGAAGTGACATAGAAATCTCCTTTTCTAATATCTAATCATTATTTTTAAGACACTGTGTCTTTGCGTTGAATCTAGAATTGAATATTTGGATGGTTTTGTAAAGAGCAGGGTGAAATAAACTTAATAAAAATTTCTAAATATAATTTAGAGTTCATCTAGTGAATGGTTATTTTCATGTAATTTACGCTAGTGATAGATTGCCTTATCTTATCTTTGTTTCATATACACATGCTTTATAGGTGATGAAGCCCAGTATTCAAAGGGTTTGTGTTGGTGGTTTCTAATATTCATCGTAATTCTTTCGTTGGTTATACGACGTCGTCTCGTAAATATATATAATGCAAACCTATATTGGCTAATTCATAAGTTTTGATTTGATTATGTTGGTGGTAAATTGTTTGGGTGGCGCCTATATAGTGGGTCTATATGTTGTATTTTGATGGTTAATGCCTTTGTATTGAATTCGCTTTTCAATTGCTGATTATTTATTTGGGCTAGTAATAATCTGATTCATTAGCTGTGGGATATACGTGAGTAAAGAGCTTTTTATCTATATCCGAGCATCAGTCTATGAGGGAACGATAACGTGCATAGACATAGGTACTTAGACAGAGGTGTGGTTGTTTAGGTTTGTATTAGTCGCACCAAAGACAGCAGTTATTAAAGGGAGCCACTGGGTAGATAGACTAGTTATTCACAATCAGCAGTTTTTCAGAACTCGTATCAATAGCGGTGCCGTGCTATCAGTCAAGCGCTTAGCGTGAGCCAAGAAAAGCCGCGTTTTGTTAACGAAGCCATAAAGTATGAAACGGTTTAAGTGAACCGAAAAACTCCAGACGAATTACGACGGCAAAAGTCGCAAATTGCCGAACAGTGCATAATGTACAGTGGATGTGGTAATCAGCGGCTCATAGTAATGATTTAAGGCCAACAGGCTTGGGCTAACATAGCAAAAAAGTTTGAGAGCCTTGGAATCTCTAGATTTTCCATGGCGTTAGCGAGCGTTGGCTTGGTGGGATTTGGCTCTGGAGAACTTATATCTAAGTACGTATTATCTATCTTATGTTAAATTAGGTGTACGTGAGCTTGAATTCTTCTATGTAAAGCTACTCTACCTTCATCAGATGTACCGTATTTAACGATAATGTGGATTTACCATAAAATACCTAATAATCACATTACTTAATCACAGATTAGTAATGTGATTATTAGAAACAAAAAGCCCGTGCTTGTTTTCTAGCACGGGCTTTGAAGATTCTAGTCCACGCGTTAGTGACTAGAAGTTGTTGTCGTCGATATCGTGCTGACTTCCTCCCGATGATTGGTCGTCGTGACCGAAGCTTCCGGAGTCATCAGTAAAGTCGACACCTGTATCGGTATTGTCGCCGGATGTCCAATCGCCGCTGCCACCTGCATCTTGCAGACCAGACGTGTCTGTTGGAGCTTGGCTACTCGCTTGCATTGCGTATTGGTCATCAATTTCAATCGTTGTGGTTGCTGTTGCTCCTTCAACTGGTGTATCAAGTTCATCAACACCTTGGAACGATATTGATGCCTCACCTTCAAAGGTATCACCAAGGGCCATTGTCACAGGTTGTGATAAATCGCCCGATACTGTGTAAGTGCCGTCACCATTATCAAGTGCACCGCTAACTGATGCGCCTTCTGGAATACCAGAGAGCTCAACCTGTTCTACACCTTCAACTGAGGTTACTTCATCAGGGATCGACAAGTTCACATCTGTGCCTGGTGCTGCGGTAACATCTGCACCTTCAGTGTCAGTCTCATCGGCCGCTGTCGCTTCTACGGTTTCTTGCACTGTTTCAGTATCTGCTGCAGCGGTTTCTGGCTCTGAACTTGATACTGATGTTGCTTCTGGCGCAGTCTCAACGTTCATTGTTGTCTCCAACGTTTGCTCTTCGCCTCCAGATTGAACAGTCGCTTCCAATGGAATGTCACCACCAAACTCTGGATCTGGCCAGAATGTCCATTGGTCATCACCGGACGGCACTAATGCACCTTCATCACCTGCGTAGTTGAGTTCAGACAAACTTGCATCGTCTGCTACATCAAGGTTTTGAAGAACCTGTTCGCCGCTGATGCCGATAGAGCCATCGTCGGATTGAGCTAATGGTTCAACTGCTCCAGAGGTTTGTTCATCAACCGTGATATTGAAGTGACTTTCAACAGAGTTCTCGCCGTCGCTAGCTACGAAGCCAATTTGGGCACTACCCGTATAGCCTTCAGCCGGTGTGAATTGATAACCACCCTGCCCGTCAGACTCAATGAGACCTTCGCCTTCAAGCAGTGTGACTGATTCAATGCTCATTTCACCCGTTTCAGAGCTTAAAGTACCCAACATGTCGCTATCGGTAAAGTTAAGTGGTTCACTTTCCTCAACGGTCGCAGAAGCAATAGACTCGATTTGTGGGCCATCGGTGATTTGTCCTTCGTTTTCGTGAACACCAATAGTGCTTTGTTCATCATGAAGGATGCCATCACGCTCAACTACGTAGGCGAAGTCAACCTCACCTGTAAAGCCATCTGCAGGGCTAAAGGTCCATGTACCATCACCATTGTCAATCATAGTACCTTGGTTAGGATCAACCAGGTGAACCATTTGGATAGCATCGTCATCATTTGCGTCGATATTTTGCGCCATGCCAATCAAGTCGTCTTCAGTAAGAATAATTGGTTCGCCAAGTGTTGTATCAAAGTCGCCAGCAATCTCGCTACCTTCTGGCTCTGGTAACGGCTCGTCACCATAGTCAACTGTCGTTGCGCTGACGGTTACGAAGAAGTTTCCTGAGTAATCTTCTGGTGGTGTTAACTGCAGATCATCGATGTTCCAATTAGTAATACTGATCATTTGTCCAGGCTCAGTAATAATAACTGTATTATCACCATCACTGACTTCAAACCCGACAGGGAAACCAGTCATGACCAAGTTGCTGAGCATTTCTGAGTCATCAATTAGGTCAACGTTAAGTCCCAAGTGACCCGTTGAATCTTCGGAGAACACTAATGGTCCTTCGTGATCCGTGGTGATAACCGCACCGTCAGCGACAGGACGAACAAACACTGGTACGTCGAGTGCAGTTTCAAACTCACCATCGGAAGCGACAACTTGTAGCCCTGAAGTTCCCGCAAAATCACCCGTTGGTGTGAATGTCCAGGTACCATCACCATTGTCATTCAGGTCACCTGCGTCTTCTCCATCTGGCATGATAATGCGAGAAATTACTAAGTTTTCAGTATCGATATCGCCAAATAGGTCAAGCATATCGGATGAATCGAAGGTAAATGCCCCATCCTCGTTTGTGGTTAGGAAGGCATTGCCATCGTTAAATGGTGCATCATTCACCGGAATGACATCAACATTGAGCGAGCCTTCTGCTGTCGCTTCGCCATCTGAAATTTCGTAAGCTAATTCTACTAAGCCGTTAAAATCTTGCGATGTAACGAGGTGATACATGCCATCTGGCTGCTGTTGCAATTGCGCGTTCTGTGGCGACTTAACACTAATACTTTCGAGTGTCAGTTCATCACCATCTAAATCACTTGCCTGTGCCAAGATGTACTCAGGGTCGATGACCATAACTTGGTCTTCTTCTCCCTGCATTTCTATTGAAGGTGCCTGAGGTTCATCGTTAACAGCAGCGATGTCAATATTGCCCTGAACCGCTGTTAGCTCTGTACCATCATCAACGTTAAAGTTGAACGGTACATCGCCGTTGTAGTTTTCTGTAGGTGTGAAGGTCCAAGTACCATCGGTATTGTCAACCAGTGAACCAAATGACTCATCGATGGATAGGTCTTTGGCGGTTAAGTCATCGCCATCAATGTCTTGAGCATGCTTCAGCAAGTCTTCTTGAGAAATGATGATTGCATTATCTTCGACACCTTGAAGGTCAACTGGGTCCGATGTCGCAGGGTCGTTAACTGGATTTACAGTAAGATCTGCATTGGCAACGATCGTTTCGGTTCCGTCAGAGATATCAAAGTTCAGATCGATATCTCCGTTGAAGTTGGCATCTGGCGTGATGGTAAAGCTGCCATCACCATTGTCTGTTACAGTTGCATTGTCACCTGCTGAAAGATTCGATGCAGTAAGTTCGTCACCATCGACGTCTCCGGCTTGAGCTAGCAACTGCTCTTGAGTCAGAGTGATTGAACCGTCTTCATCGACACTGTAAGCGAGATCGCCCGATACAGGTGCGTCATTAATCGCGATAACTTCAATACCCGCGGTCGTACCTACAGTTGCCCCGTCTTCATCAGCGACAATGACGTCTAGTGACATATCACCATTAAAGTTCTCATTAGGAGCGAAACTGTAAGTGCCGTCACCATTGTCCGTGAAGATACCGTCTGTGCCTGAGTAAGACACATCGCTGACACTCACCTCGCCTTCGACATCACTTGAGTTGGCAAGTAGTTGGTCGTCCGAGATGGTGATGATGCCATCTTCGTTGACTGAGTATGTCGTTGAACCGGCTACTGGGATATCGTTGACAGACTCAACGGTCACGTCAATGTTGGCTTCCGTAGTAGTCGTACCGTCGCTCACTGAGAAGCTTAGGTCGACGTCACCATTGAAGTTTTCGTTTGGTGCGAAGGTATACGTACCGTCACCGTTGTCGGTGAACACACCTTCTGTACCAGAGTAGCTAACATCCGCAACAGACAGGTCATTACCATCGATATCGGAGGCGCCTGCTAGAAGCTGCTCATCCGTGAAGGTCAATGAACCGTCTTCTTGGATGGTGTAACCGACATCTTCCACGACTGCTGCGTCATTCACTGGGTTCACAGTAAGGTCGGCATTAGCCACGATGGTGTCAGTGCCATCTGAGATGTCGAAGCTTAGGTCAATGTCACCATTGAAGTCTGCATCTGGTGTGATGGTGAATGAGCCGTCTTCGTTGGCCGTCACCGTCGCGTTGTCACCTGCTGATAAGTTAGCCGCAGTTAAGTCATCACCGTCTACATCGGATGCTTGAGACAGAAGTTGGTCTTGAGTCAGAGTAATCGAACCATCTTCGTCAACTGAGTAAGCTAAATCACCTGAAACTGGTGCGTCATTGACTGCAATAACCTCGATACCTGCTGTGGTATCGGCAGTAGCGCCGCCTTCATCTACGACAGTCACATCAAGAGACACATCACCATTAAAGTTCTCATTAGGAGCGAAACTGTAAGTGCCGTCACCATTGTCCGTGAAGATACCGTCTGTGCCTGAGTAAGACACATCATCAACACTCACCTCGCCTTCGACATCACTTGAGTTGGCAAGTAGTTGGTCGTCCGAGATGGTGATGATGCCATCTTCGTTGACTGAGTATGTCGTTGAACCGGCTACTGGGATATCGTTGACAGACTCAACCGTTACATCAATGTTGGCGTCTGTGGTCGTTGTTCCATCGCTGACAGAGAAGCTTAGGTCGACGTCACCATTGAAGTTCTCGTTTGGCGCGAAGGTATACGTCCCGTCACCGTTGTCGGTGAAGACACCTTCTGTACCTGAGTAACTAACATCCGCAACAGACAAGTCATCGCCATCGATATCGGAGGCGCCTGCTAGAAGCTGTTCATCCGTGAAGGTCAACGAGCCGTCTTCTTGGATGGTGTAACCCACATCTTCCACGACTGCTGCGTCATTCACTGGATTCACAGTGAGGTCAGCATTCGCGACGATGGTGTCGGTGCCATCAGAGATGTCGAAGCTTAGGTCAATGTCACCATTGAAGTCCGCATCTGGGGTAATGGTGAATGAGCCGTCTTCGTTCGCTGTTACAGTAGCGTTATCGCCTGCTGATAAGTTAGCAGCTGTTAGGTCATCACCGTCTACATCGGACGCTTGAGACAATAGTTGGTCTTGAGTCAGGGTGATCGAACCGTCTTCATCCACTGAGTAAGCCAAGTCACCTGAAACTGGTGCATCGTTGACGGCAATGACGTCAATACCCGCTGTGGTATCAGCTGTTGCACCATCCTCATCTAAAACGGTTACATCAAGAGAGACGTTACCGTTAAAGTTTTCGTTTGGTGCGAAGCTGTAAGTACCATCACCATTATCGGTGAAGATACCGTCAGTACCTGAGTAAGAGACATCATCGACCGCTACTTCGCCTTCAATGTCTGAGCTGTTTGCAAGAAGCTGATCATCAGAGATGGTGATGATGCCATCTTCATTGACGGAGTATGTTGTAGAGCCAGCTACTGGAATGTCGTTGACTGATTCGACAGTGACATCGATATTCGCTTCAGTGGTCGTTGTACCGTCGCTCACTGAGAAGCTTAGGTCGACGTCACCATTGAAGTTTTCGTTTGGTGCGAAGGTATACGTACCGTCACCGTTGTCGGTGAACACACCTTCTGTACCTGAGTAGCTAACATCAGCAACAGACAGGTCATCGCCGTCAATGTCTGACGCGCCAGCGAGAAGCTGTTCGTCAGTAAAGGTCAATGAACCGTCTTCTTGGATGGTATAACCCACATCCTCTACGATTGCTGCATCATTCACTGGATTCACAGTGAGGTCAGCATTAGCTACGATGGTGTCGGTGCCATCTGAGATGTCGAAGCTTAGGTCAATGTCGCCATTGAAGTCYGCRTCTGGRGTRATGGTGAAAGAGCCGTCTTCGTTGGCGGTTACAGTMGCATTGTCACCCGCACTTAAGTTGGCGGCTGTTAGGTCATCACCTTCTACGTCTGATGCTTGTGATAGAAGTTGCTCTTGTGACAATGTCACACTTCCATCTTCATCAACACTGTATGCCAGGTCGCCGGATACCGGAGCATCGTTGATAGGAAGGACATCGACGTTAATGACGGTATCAACCGTCGCACCATCTTCATCTTGAATGGTAACGTTCAATTGAACTTCGCCATTGAAGTTTTCATTTGGCGCAAAGCTACAAGTACCATCGCCATTGACTGAGAAGATACCGTGTGGTCCATCGTAGCTGATGCCCACTAGCGATATATCGCCTTCTATATCAGAAGCATTGCCAAGGACTTGGGATTCACTGAATGTCAGTACGCTGTCTTCATCAATGGTGTATGACGTTGGTCCTGCAATTGGTGGGTCGTTGACCTCGACAACAGTTAAACCAGCGCTCGTCTCTGCTGTCGCTCCGTCTTCATCTGCTACAACGACATCAAAGCTAACTTCACCAGAGAAGTTCTCGTTTGGTGAGAAGGTATAAGTACCATCACCGTTGTCAGCAAAGACACCATCAGTACCTGAGTAAGAGACATCCTGAACGGAAACATCACCCTCAACATCTGAACTGTTAGCCAATAACTGCTCGTTAGTAATGGTAATCGAGTTGTCTTCTTGTACTGAATAAGTCGTAGAGCCTGCGACTGGGATATCATTGACAGACTCTACGGTCACGTCAATGTTAGCTTCTGTGGTAGTCGTGCCGTCGCTCACTGAGAAGCTTAAGTCCACTTCACCATTGAAGTTTTCATTTGGCGCGAAGGTATAGGTACCGTCACCATTGTCGGTGAACACACCCTCTGCACCTGAGTAACTCACATCGGCAACTGACAAGTCATCGCCATCGATATCGGAGGCTCCCGCTAGAAGTTGCTCATCAGTAAAGGTCAACGAACCATCTTCTTGGATGGTATAACCCACATCTTCCACGACTGCTGCGTCATTCACTGGGTTCACAGTAAGGTCGGCATTAGCCACGATGGTGTCGGTGCCATCTGAGATGTCGAAGCTTAGGTCAATGTCACCATTGAAGTCTGCATCAGGTGTGATGGTGAATGAACCATCTTCGTTGGCAGTGACTGTCGCGTTATCGCCAGCAGTAAGATTCGCTGCTTCAAGATTATCGCCTTCAACATCGCTAGCTTGAGCTAGCAGTTGCTCTTGAGACAGTGTAATAGAGCCGTCTTCATCGACGCTATAGGCCAAGTCACCAGATACTGGCGCATCGTTGACTGCAATAACGTCAATGCTTGCCGTGGTATCCGCTGTCGCCCCATCCTCATCTACAACAGTGACATCAAGACTGACATTGCCATTGAAGTTCTCATTTGGCGCGAAGCTGAACGTGCCATCACCGTTGTCGGTAAGTATGCCGTCTGTACCAGAGTAAGAGACATCTTCAACAGCCACCTCACCCTCTATATCGGAGCTATTAGCTAGCAGCTGGTCACTGGTAATGGTGATGATGTTGTCTTCGTCAACGCTATAAGTCGTCGCTCCCGCAACCGGCAAGTCGTTCACTGAGATGACATCGATACCTGCCGTTGTATCTGCTGTCGCACCGTCTTCATCGACAACAGTAACATTGAGGCTTACGTCACCGTTGAAGTTCTCATTTGGTGAGAAGGTATAGGTACCATCACCATTGTCAGTGAACACACCATCAGTACCGGTATAAGTGACACTATCGACTGCGACATCGCCTTCAACATCAGAGCTGTTGGCAAGCAACTGTTCGTCGCTGATGGTGATGCTTCCATCTTCATCTACGCTATAGCTTGTCGCACCGGCTACTGGAACATCGTTGATTGGAACGACTTGGACATCGATATTGGCGGAGACAGTATCGGTTCCATCACTTACGTCGTACGTGAGATCAACGTTGCCATTGAAGTTCTCATTTGGTGCGAAGGTGTAGGTACCATCGCCATTATCTGTGAATACACCATCAGCACCGTCATAGTTAACTGATTCAACGGTCAAATCATCCCCGTCAATATCTGTCGCGCCAGCCAGTAGCTGTTCGGCAGTAAAGGTTAAAGAACCGTCTTCATTGATGGTGTAATCGTGGTCGTATATGACAGACAGGTCATTTACAGCTGTTACGGTAACATCTAGTTCAGCTGGGGTGACACCGCCGTTACCGTCGTCAACGTTATAGCTGATCGAGAACTCACCATTAAAGTTTTCTTCCGGTGTAATGGTATAGGTACCATCGCCGTTGTCAGTGATGAGCGCATTTTCAATAGCGATATCACCGATGCTAGGTTCATTACCGTCAGTTTCTTCGCCAGAGCCTGTTTCTTCAGTATCACCGGCTACTACTTCTGAGATATCAATGCCATTGTCGGCAGCGGCGGCTTCTTCAGACGTTGGTAGCTCAAAGTTAGTGACTGAGCTTACGTCTTGGCTCGGTACTATCACGCCATCGACGATGTCAAACACATGCCAGTGATCGCCTTGTGGGTTGTCTGGCAGATCCGGTGTGAAGGACTGAATTAGTGTATCACCAACAAAGATTTGAACTTGAACATCTTCTACGCCGTCCACATCCCAACTACGGCCACTGTAGTTATGCACTGAGTAGTGCATGTTCATGTCTTCGTAGTTTGGAATGGTGATGGTTTCTGGGCCGTGACCATTCACATCATCGACATCTTGGGCGACGCGGTCACCTGAATCTTGGGTGTAGCTCATATCTCGATAGTAGATATGGTCAAGTTCTTGCCCTGAATCTTGGTCGTACAACCATAGGTGGTTATCAAGATCTCGAGGATCATCTCCCCAAGTCACCACCACTCGCATATCTGCATCATCAAGGACTTCAGATATTGCGGTTACACCGCCGTTGGTCTCTTCACCCGCTGGGACGACAAAGCTCGTCGTAATTGAGCCCTCTTGCTCAAAAGTGACTGTACCTTCATTAACAATAGAGCCACTGACGGAGTAGTTACCCGAGTCATCGGTTACTGTGGTGTAGCTATTACCTGCACCGTCAGTCAGCGTAACTTCAGCGCCGGATACCGGATTACTAGTTTCCGCGTCTAGCACGGTACCTGTCACCGTTGTATCATCGCCCTGCTCTCCGATGATGGCTGTCATGTCATCATCTTCGATATCAGTTGCGAACTGCAATAGCTCCTCTTGAGTGATGGTATAAGAACCATCTTCCTCAATCGTAATGGCTACATCAGCCGAAACAATTGGCGCGTCATTGACTGGGTCAACCGTTAAGCCAAGGTTGGCTGCAATTGGAGTGTCACCATCACTGATGCTGTAGGCCACATCGATGAAACCATTGAAGTTCTCATCTGGCGTGATGGAGAAAGTACCATCGCCATTGTCTACAATCGTTGCATTGTCCGCTACCAAGCTGTCTGCAGTGAGTGCATCCCCCTCGATATCAGCCGCATTGGCAAGCAATTGCTCTTGAGTAATCGTAATGGTGTTGTCTTCATCAACATTAGCGTAAACATCTGATGTTGTTGGAAGATCGTTGACTGGATTGACCGATAGATCGGCATTCGCAACAATGGTTTCTGTGCCATCCGAGATATCAAAGCTCAAGTCGATGTTGCCGTTAAAGTTGGCCTCTGGTGTTACCGTAAAGGTACCATCACCATTATCAACCACGGTCGCGTTGTCGCCAGCAGACAGGTTAGCGGCTGTGAGGTCATCTCCATCCACGTCTGAAGCCTGAGATAGCAATTGCTCTTGGGTTAACGTAATCGAACCATCTTCGTTGATGTTGTAAGCCAGATCGCCTGAGACTGGCGCATCGTTGACCGCAATCACGTCGATACCTGCTGTGGTATCGGTTGTTGCGCCATCTTCATCAACGACCACGACATCAAGCGAAACGTTGCCGTTGAAGTTTTCATTTGGTGCGAAGCTGTAGGTACCGTCACCATTGTCGGTGAAGATACCATCTGTGCCAGAATAAGACACATCACTAACACTGACGTCCCCTTCAACATCAGAACTATTGGCAAGCAACTGATCATCTGAAATGGTGATCACGCCATCTTCATTCACTGAGTACGAGGTAGCGCCTGCTACTGGAATATCATTAACAGATTCGACCGAGACATCAATGTTGGCCTCTGTTGTCGTTGTGCCATCACTAACAGAGAACTTAAGATCAACATCACCGTTGAAGTTTTCGTTGGGAGCAAAGGTATAGGTGCCGTCACCGTTATCGGTGAATACGCCATCAGTGCCTGTGTACGAAACATCCGCAACAGAGAGGTCATCACCATCAATGTCTGATGCACCTGCTAGAAGTTGCTCGTCAGTAAACGTCAGTGAACCATCTTCTTGGATGGTGTAGCCAACATCTTCCACAACCGCTGCGTCGTTCACAGGATTCACAGTGAGGTCTGCATTGGCCACTATGGTGTCGGTGCCGTCAGAGATATCGAAGTTTAGGTCAATGTCGCCATTGAAGTCTGCATCTGGTGTGATAGTGAATGAGCCATCTTCGTTGGCCGTAACTGTGGCGTTATCACCCGCTGACAAGTTCGCTGCAGTAAGGTCATCACCTTCGACATCACTTGCTTGAGACAGTAATTGCTCTTGAGTCAGCGTAATCGAACCATCTTCATCAACAGAGTAAGCTAAGTCACCTGAGACTGGTGCGTCATTAACCGCAATGACATCAATACCCGCAGTGGTATCGGCGGTTGCACCATCTTCATCAACAACGGTTACATCAAGCGATACATTGCCGTTGAAGTTTTCATTTGGTGCAAAGCTGTAAGTGCCGTCGCCGTTGTCCGTGAAGATACCGTCAGTGCCTGAGTACGACACATCATCTATGGCCACTTCGCCCTCAATGTCAGAGCTGTTGGCGAGAAGCTGTTCGTCTGAGATGGTAATAATGCCATCTTCATCGACTGAGTAAGTCGTTGAACCTGCAACTGGAATGTCATTGACAGATTCTACGGTTACATCAATGTTAGCTTCAGTGGTGGTTGTGCCATCACTGACAGAGAAGCTTAAATCAACTTCACCATTGAAGTTCTCGTTTGGTGCGAAGGTATAGGTACCATCACCGTTGTCCGTGAATACACCTTCTGTGCCCGAGTAGCTTACATCAGCGACAGACAAATCGTCGCCATCAATGTCAGATGCACCCGCTAGAAGTTGCTCATCAGTAAACGTTAGTGAGCCATCTTCTTGGATGGTGTAGCCAACATTTTCCACAACCGCTGCGTCATTTACTGGGTTCACTGTGAGGTCAGCGTTCGCAACAATGGTGTCGGTACCATCGGAGATATCGAAGCTTAGATCAATGTCGCCATTAAAATCCGCATCTGGAGTTATTGTGAATGAGCCATCTTCGTTAGCGGTAACAGTAGCGTTATCGCCTGCTGAAAGATTAGCAGCGGTTAAATCATCACCGTCTACGTCGGAAGCTTGAGACAGCAGCTGCTCTTGGGTCAGTGTGATAGAACCATCTTCGTCGACGCTGTACGCCAAGTCACCAGAAACTGGTGCATCATTAACTGCAATGACTTCTACGCCTGCGGTTGTCTCTGCTGTCGCACCTTGTTCATCTACAATGATGACGTCAATCGAGACCTCACCATTGAAGTTTTCATTTGGCGCGAAGCTGTATGTGCCATCACCATTGTCAGTAAAGATACCATCGGTTCCTGAGTACGAAACATCAGAGACAGCGACGTCACCTTCGACATCCGAGCTGTTGGCGAGCAATTGCTCGTTAGTGAACGTAAGAATGTTATCTTCATCAACACTATAAGTCGTTGAACCAGCGACTGGTAAATCATTGACTTCAGTTACTGTGATATCAATGTTGGCCGGGGTGATTTCTGTGCCATCAGAGACTTCAAACAAGAGATCTACTTCACCATTAAAGTTCTCGTTTGGAGCAAAGGTATAAGTACCATCACCGTTATCTGTAAAGACGCCTTCTGAGCCATTGTATGTAACGGATTCAACGCTGAGGTCATCACCATCTACGTCGGTAGCATTGGCTAGCAACTGCTCATCAGTAAAGGTGAGCGAGCCATCTTCTTCCATGGTGTAAGCCACATCTTCTACAATCGCTGCAGCATCGTTGACTGGATTCACAGTCAAATTGATGTTAGCGACTGTTGAGTCTGTGCCATCACTAACCGAGAATGTAAGGTCGATATCGCCATAGAAGTCCGCATCCGGTGTGATAGTAAATGAACCATCTTCATTGGCGACAACACTAGCATTGTCTGCGGCGGCAACATCAAGAGCAGTGAGGTCATCACCTTCAACATCACTAGCTTGAGATAAGAGCTGCTCTTGAGTTAATGTAATCGAGCCATCTTCATTAATGCTGTATGCTAAGTCACCAGAGACTGGCGCATCATTGACAGCGATGACTTCGATGCCAGCTGTTGTTTCGGCCGTTGCACCATCGTCATCTACTACGGTTACATCAAGAGATACATTACCGTTAAAGTTTTCATTTGGCGCAAAGCTGTAGGTACCATCACCGTTATCAGTGAAGATACCGTCTGTGCCTGAATAAGAGACATCGTCAACCGCGACCTCACCTTCAACATCTGAGCTGTTCGCAAGAAGTTGATCATCGGAGATTGTGATGATGCCATCTTCATCAACTGAGTACGTCGTTGAACCTGCAACTGGAATATCGTTGACAGACTCTACGGTAACATCGACGTTCGCTTCAGTCGTGGTGGTTCCATCGCTTACTGAGAAGCTCAAATCGACTTCACCATTGAAGTTCTCATTTGGCGCGAAGGTATAAGTGCCGTCACCATTATCGGTAAACACGCCTTCCGTACCGGAGTAACTCACATCGGCGACAGACAAGTCATCGCCATCAATGTCTGATGCGCCGGCTAATAGCTGCTCATCAGTAAAGGTTAATGAACCATCTTCTTGAATGGTATAACCGACATCTTCAACCACTGCAGCATCGTTAACAGGGTTAACGGTTAAGTCTAGATTTGTCGATATGATTTGGTCGCCATCGCTGACATCGAAGCTGAGGTTTACATCACCGTTGAAGTCTGCGTCTGGTGTGATGGTAAAGGTACCATCGCCATTATCCACAACAGTGACGTTTTCATCTTCCGTGCTCAAGTTAAGCGCAGTTAGAGCATCGCCATCTAGATCGGTGGCATTAGCCAGTAGCTGCTCTTGAGTAATGGTGATTGAGCCATCTTCGTCGACTTGTGCAGAGACTGAGTCTGATTCTGGCGCGTGGTCAACTTCAAAGTTCACGACTTGAATCGTACTTGCTTCATCGTCGTTAGAAAGCTCTGTAGCGGTCGCTTTGATTTCTAACGCAGTGGAGCCGGTATAGTCCTCTGGGAAGGTGATTTCGATGTTTTGATCGATGACCAGAGTTGGAAGCACGGCTGTGCCATCTTCACCAATAACGATCTCACCTTGCAAGATTTGGCTGTTGGTTTCACCGACGTCTACGGTAAAGGTGAAGTCATCATAGTCGCGATCACCACCTCCATAGAGATCTTCGATACCATAAACAATCTCGCCATCATCATTTAACGTTGTTCTGGTATGTTCAACGCCATCTTGGTTTAGGTTGGTATTCGTACCGCCGTGGAACACCGAGTCTCCAAATTGACTTTGGATGACAGTTTCGTTGCCATCTGGATCAATATGAACCAGTTGCGGGTCAACAGAATCAATGGTAGCTGGATTGCCGTCTGCATCACGGAACATAAAGGTCCCATCTTGCATCGAGTCGAAGTCATTGCGATTGAAGCCATTTGGAATGACAAACAGGTTGAAGCTTTCGCCTTCTTCTACTTCAAACGTGATTGACGATTGACCAGGAATCAAGTCGCCACCGGAACCAACTTGGGATGCGTTCTCAAACCCAATGTTTACGTCGGTAATATTGCCATCTTCATCGACAGTGTAGTAACCGGCGGTATTCTTGAAACCAGCACCTTCACCTTCGAAAGTAACAGTGATATCTGTTGTTTCATAACTGGTAATACCGCCCGCTTGCTCGTCGAGTACACCTTCGTTGTCATAGCGAATCACAGTACCTTCTGGTAAGCCGCCCACTTCTAGCGTTAGTGTCTCTGACAAGTCTTGGTCTACAAGCGCTGCACCGATGTTTAGTTCGGTGGTGCTACCAGGCTCTACAATAATGGCTTCATCTGTGACGGCGTCACCATCACCAGTGGTCACCTCCAAGTCTGGTGCATCGGCAACCGCTTCGACATTCACACCGATAGTTTGGGCAACTTCAGCTTCACCATCTGAAACGGTAAAGCCAATATCTAGATTGCCGCTAAAGTGCTCTTCCGGAGTAAAGGTGTATGTGCCATCTCCATTATCGACGAGAGATCCTTCATCACCGCTGTAACTCACATCGGTAATACTTAGCTCATCACCTTCGACGTCCGTCGCTTGGGCAAGAAGCTGCTCTTCAGTGAAGACAAATGTATTGTCTTCCTGTATTTCAACGTTAAGTGGAGCAACGTCTGGTGCGTCATTAATCGGATTAACTGTTAATGTTAGCTCGCTGGTTGTATCTAGCTCACCGTCTGAAACGTTGTAACTAAACACGATATCGCCATTGAAATCTTGTGATGGCGTAACACTAAACGTACCATCACCGTTATTGACGATCGTTGCGTTCGGGTCATTGGTCTCAAGGTTTTCTGCAACTAAGAAATCACCGTCTCTGTCAGTCGCATTCTCAAGCAGCATATCTTGTGTCACCAAGATAACGCCATCTTCATCCATTTCCGCGACGACTGGCTCAGCTTCAGGCGCATCATTAACAAACTGAACTTTCAACGCGATGTCTGCGGTAACCGTATCGGTACCGTCACTAACATCAAACGTAAGACCTGCACTGCCACTATACTCCGGTGCTGGCGTTAAGGTATAAGTACCATCTCCATTATCAGTAACCGATACATTTGGATCATCAGAGTTAACGTTGACGACAGTGAGATCATCACCTTCAACATCGGTTGCTTGGGCAAGCAACTCCTCTGTTGTCACAATGATCGATTCGTCTTCCAAGACATTGAATGACAAATCGGGTACATCAGGTGCATCGTTCACTGGCGTAACGGTTAGGTCTAACTCGGTGCCTACTGTAGCGATTCCGTCTGTCACATCATAGGTGAAGTCGATATCGCCATAGAAGTCTTCACTTGGGGTGATAGTAAAACTACCATCCTCATTTTGAACAATGGTAGCGTTCTCATCGTTCGTGCTTAGGTTGACTGCGGTGAGATCGTCGCCATCAAGGTCACTCGCGTTAGCAAGCAACTCTTCTTGAGTGATAGTGATGGTGCCATCTTCTTCTACCGTAGCAGATAGTGGGCCTGTTACTTCTGGACCAACGTTGGAGTCAACAACATCAATGTTTAGTGAACTTGGCGCCGTGGCTTGTCCATCACTGATATCAAACGATAACGAAACATTGCCTGTAAAGCCTTCAGATGGTGTGAAGCTGAAGGTATTGTCGCCATTATCAACCAGTGTGCCGTCCAATTGATTGGTTAGGACAAGGTTTTCAACATGTAAGATGTCTCCATCAACATCACTCGCACCGCTTAACAAGCTCGATGTACTAATTGTGATGGTGCCATCATTCAGCATATCCAAATTCATCGGAGCGCCAGGAACAGGAACGTCGTTCACTGGAATCACAGCCAAATCAATTTGGTTCATAGTGACGTCTTCGCCATCACTGACACCAAAGCTGAGATCCACATCACCATTGAAGTTTTCGTTTGGAACGAATGTGTATGTACCATCTCCGTTATCAGTTAACGCACCACTATCCCCGTTGTAGCTGACGTTGTAGATGCTTAACTCGTCACCCTCGACATCGGAAGCATTCGCAAGCAGATCTTCATCGGTAAATGTGATGGAGTTGTCTTCTTCGGTACTCAGGATAACTGGACCAGATACCACTGGCGCATCATTTACTTCTGCGAAGTTGATGTGAATAGTATTATCGTCGACCAACTCGCCGTCGGTGACTTGATACGTTAGGTCAATATCACCCGAGAAGTTTTCATTTGGTGTAACTGTCCAAGTACCATCACCATTGTCGGTTAAGGTTGCATTCTCATCTTCGAGAGCTAAGTTGATGATATCAAGTTCGTCACTGTCGATATCGCTGGCTTGTGCCAATAACTGCTCTTCGGTAATGACAATAGAAGCAAAGCCATCTGCTCCCTCTTCTGTTGTGGTTACGGCTGGTAAGTCAGCAGTTAGATCTATATCTTGATCGCCTTCACGAACATTCAGACTAATGGTTTCGGTAACTTCTGTACCGTCGATACCGATAGACGTAAATACGACATCGTCAGGTAGTGTCTGAGAAACAGACATGTTTTGAACGACGTAAGTACCGTTACCTTGGATAGTACCGAGTTCGAAACGAGCCACGGGTTCATCTGTCGTTAGCGTATATTCATGCTCATAGCTGTTACGATCATCTTTGTGGTAAGTTTCAGAATCTATGAGATTTCCATCCGCATCAAACGCTCGGATCTCGACCTCTGTGAAGTGTCTAGACTCTTCCATAAACCAGCCGCCTAGACCATCTAGATTGAAGCTGATTTCGTTAATGTCCTGACCTTCTACCGTGACGACAAGTTGTTCATCACCACTTAGGCCTTGTCTGTCAGTATCCCCAATACCATGACCGATATGGGTGTTACCGTTCCAAGCGCCAAGCGGACCATCGGTACTTTGTGTTGTAACGGTTAAGTCACCATCGGTAAATTGGCGAGTATGAGAATCAACTTCATCACCCCAGTCGCTGACTTTGGCGTTGTCATCGAAGGTACCAAGTTGCGTTGTTGATGTAGAGTCCGCTACCGCTGTTTCATCCGGTACAAAACGAATCTCTGTGTCTGGAGAAACTTCTTGGCCAACTTCCAGAGTGACCCACTCATCTTCAATGTTTGCTTGAACAATACCGAATTCAGGTTGTTGGTCGAGGCGAATTGCTGGCTCTTCGCGCATACTCACGCCAACGGTTTGATCTTCTTCCGCTTGAATGTAAATTTCATCCCCTGCATCAGGTGCGTCATTAACTGGATTGACAGTAAGATCTAAGGACGTTACAACATTCTCGTCACCATCAGAAACGGTGTAAGTGAAGTCCAACTCGCCATTGAAGTTTTCTTCTGGAGTGATAGTGAACGAACCATCCTCATTCTGAACGATTTCTGCTTCAGTACCAAACAATTGCAGATCACTGGCAACTAGGTCATCGCCGTCGATATCTGAAGCATTTGCCAACAATTGTTCTTGAGTAATGGTGATACTGTTATCTTCATCTACCTGAGCGACAATACCCGATACTTCCGGAGCATCGTTAACTGGGTTAACGGTTAAACCACCCGTTGCAACAATCGTCTCTGTGCCATCTGAGATATCGAAGTTGAGGTCAATTTCTCCATTGAAGTTAGCATCTGGCGTGATGGTAAAGGTACCATCGCCGTTATCGATTACCGTAGCATCTCCACCCACACTTAGATTGGAAGCCGTTAAAGCGTCCCCATCTACATCTGACGCTTGAGCAAGAAGTTGTTCTTGGTTTAGCGTAATTGAGCCGTCTTCGTCAACCGAGTACGCGACGGTACCAGAGACAGGTGCATCGTTCACTGCAATAACGTCAATGCCTGCAGTGGTTTCAGCAGTTGCACCGTCTTCGTCTACGACGGTGACATCAAGAGAGACATTACCGTTAAAGTTTTCATTTGGTGCGAAGCTGTAAGTGCCATCACCGTTGTCAGTAAAGATACCGTCTGTGCCTGAATAAGACACGTCATCAACGGCGACTTCACCTTCTACATCTGAACTGTTAGCAAGTAGCTGTTCATCAGAGATGGTGATGATGCCATCTTCAYCGACCGAGTAAGTCGTTGAACCAGCCACTGGAATGTCGTTGACAGACTCTACAGTCACATCAATGTTAGCTTCTGTCGTAGTCGTACCGTCGCTGACTGAGAAGCTTAAGTCGACATCACCATTGAAGTTCTCGTTTGGTGCGAAGGTATAGGTGCCGTCACCGTTGTCGGTGAACACACCTTCCGTGCCTGAGTARCTAACATCAGCAACAGACAGGTCATCACCATCAATATCTGACGCACCCGCTAGAAGCTGTTCATCCGTGAAGGTCAACGAACCGTCTTCTTGGATGGTGTAGCCTACATCTTCCACGACTGCTGCGTCATTCACTGGATTCACAGTGAGGTCAGCATTGGCGACGATGGTGTCGGTGCCATCTGAGATGTCGAAGCTTAGGTCAATGT